>CAYYPG010000007.1:7439-45070 GCA_964473505.1 uncultured bacterium
AAAATGATGGTTCGATTAGATATTGTGAAATCCAAAAAACACATTATAAGTTAATAACTCGAAGATGATAAAATCTGAAAAAGTATTAATGTTTTTCAATACGCCCTCTCTAATATGAATATGAGAACTCTGCCAAAGTCAATATTATCTCAAGCGACACAACGAGCACATACGAGTATCTTGATCTTTCGTGTCTCGGTGTAATCTGTACCATTTTACAGTGTTTTCAATATTTATTATTGACAAAATACGAATTAGTTTTATAATAAAAATATATGATATCAATTATAGTAATCTGGAAATTTAGTAAAACAAATGTTAAGTAGAAAATAAAAATGCCAACAAGAGGTAGAAGTTGGAAATTAAATTAAGGTAACATGCCTGACGAAGATTTAGAATTATCGTTAGAAAAGCAATACGGCGTCCCGTTTATTGATCTATTACAGTTTAAGTTAGATACGGAATTGTTAGGAAGCTTTCCCGAACAATTTTTACGGAATGCTAAGATCTGTCCACTTTTCCGTTCGGGTAATGTTTTAGCGATAGCAATGGTTGATCCCCATGATATTATTACAATTGATGAATTAAGAAGACAGACAGGATTAGAAATTGAACCGATGGTATGTAAAGAGAGCGATTTACTCCAAGTGATAAATCAATTTTACAGCGCACAAGTAGAGCCTACCACGGAAGAAGTATTACCGGAACCAGAGGACATAGAAACCGTAGAACCTGACGAACCGGGAATTTATGCCGAAATAGATTCTTCTCCGCGAAAATTAGAAGAAATGGCATCTGAGGCACCGGTGGTGCGATGGGTTAATCAAATGTTAATTCGGGCAGTTAGAGAAAGGGCATCTGATATCCATATTGAACCATCGCGAAATGGCATAACGGTTCGATTTCGAATTGATGGTGTGCTTCAACCGGTGGCGTCACCTCCTAAAAAATTGGGGATCGGTGTTGTCTCTCGAATAAAAATTATGTCCCGAATGAATATTGCGGAAAAACGTGTGCCTCAGGATGGTCGTTACGGTGCAATTATTGACGGTCGAGAAATCGACTTTCGGGTATCAACTTTTCCCACAACCTATGGAGAAACCGTCGTTATGAGAATATTGGACCGCGTGCGATTGCTATCCCTGGCCGATTTGGGGTTTTCAAAACAAGATTTTGAAAAAACCAAGGCAATGATTGCAAAACCCCATGGAGTAATAATTGTGTCGGGTCCTACGGGATGCGGAAAAACTACTACTTTATATGCGATTCTAAATGAAATTAGAGGAACAGAAAAAAATATTATAACGATTGAAGACCCAGTTGAATACGATATTGACAATATATCTCAGTCCCAAGTCAATTTACGAGCTGGATATACCTATTTAGTTGGCTTAAAGCATATTTTGCGACAAGACCCGGATGTAATAATGATTGGCGAGGTTCGGGATGGCGAGACCGCCGGAGTTGCGATTCGAGCCGCACTTACAGGACAACTTGTTTTTACGAGTCTCCATGCTAATGATGCACCTGGAACTATCACCCGTTTAATTGATATGGGCGTTGAGCCATTTTTAGTCGCATCAGCCGTTGAAGGCGCAATTGCCCAACGTTTAGTAAGAAGAATTTGTCAAAGATGTAAAGAACCCTATACTCCGCCAGCAAAATTGCTTGACGAACTTGGTCTGAATAGAGATATTGTGTATTTCAAGGGCAGAGGATGTGACCGGTGCCGGAATACCGGATACGCAGGCAGAATCGGTATTTTCGAAATTTTAAAAAACAATGACAAGATTCGTGATTTAATAATTACTCGACCAACAACAAGCGCCTTACGACAACTGGCTCGGCAAGAAGGTATGCATACTCTTTGGGAAGACGGATTGCAGAAAGTGATTGCCGGTATTACAACTATCGATGAGATAATGAAAGAGGCTGAAAAAATATAATACGATGGGTTTTTAAATTAGAAAACCATGCCGTTATTTAGATACAAGGTTAGAAATAAAGATGGTGTAATTTTGACCGGTACATTAGAAGGAGTTGATTTGGTAAGCGTTCTCGAGCGACTGGATGCGTTAGGATATATTCCAATTTCAGTTACAGAAGACAAAGTAAAAAAAGCAATACTCGAAAAAGAAATAAGAATTCCGATATTAGCGCCAAGAGTTAAATTAGTTGATTTGATTAATTTTACTCGACAATTTGTTACGCTCCATAAAGCTGGCTTACCAATGTTGACCGCTATTAATGCCTTAAAAGCCCAGACAAAAAATAAAGAAATGGTACGAGCATTAGATGGGATATCTCGAGATTTAATGGGCGGGGTAACATTGTCGACTGCTTTGTCTCGTTATCCCCATATATTTAATGAACTATATGTTAACTCAGTGTGGGCGGGTGAAACCGGTGGGGTGTTGGATGAAATATTGTCTCGGGTGGCTGATTTGTTAGAACACGAAAGAAGATTACGGTCAGATATCCTTTCTGCACTACGTTATCCGATGTTTGTGATCGTTGTCTTTTTCGTCGCAATGATTGTTTTAGCCACTTTTGTTTTACCGAAAATGCTCAGCATTTTAACTGTACTAAAAGGTAAAATGCCTTTGCCGACCAGGTTATTAATTGCCATTACAAAAATATTGCAAAATTATTGGGTATACGGATTTTTAGTCATCGGGATATTAGTTGTTCTTTTCTATTTATTTGTAAGAACCAAAGGTGGTCGATTGTGGTGGGATAGAGTTAAATTGAGTTTGCCCATATTAGGAGGAATATTTTATCGAACCACCCTGAGTCGTTTTGCTCGAATGTTTGAAACCTTGGACCGCACTGGCTTACCAATTCTTCGTACTTTAAATTTAGTAAGCAAAACAGTTGGTAATGCATATTTTGCGACCAAGATCGAGGCGATTGCTGAGAGCGTCCGACGTGGTAAAAGTTTGGCGGCACCGATGCGGGAAGCAAAAATATTTCCGGCTATGGTTGTGCAAATGGTGTCTACGGGCGAAGAATCCGGAGCTTTGGACGATATGTTAAGACAGATCTCTGATCATTATGATAGCGAACTGGAATACATCGTCAAAAATCTTACGAGTATGATTGAGCCAATTCTGATTATGATATTAGGAGTTGGTGCCGTATTTGTGATCTTGGCAGTGATATTGCCGTATATGCAAATCCTTGCCAGTATCCAGTAAGAAAAATTATATTCGAATAGCCGCTCGCAATATGAAAATATTATTTTGACAAAACAGGTAAAATAAATTTTTTATTTTCGATATTCTTGATGTCTACGCCAACGATAAAACCAGCAGTTAGCAATATGAGTTTTATTAAGAAATTTCAAATTGGCAGATTTCTCTGGACGGTATTTGTCAGTTGGTATTTTATAAATTTTTCTCGAAACTTTTTTAATTCTCTGACACCAACAAAGTCTCAAATCCCAATAATTTTCTTTGGGATTTTAGTTCTTTGGATGGCAGTAGAATATTACTTTACTGCACCTTTTTTCCAGTCAGGAATTGTCGAAATTAATTCGAAAACTAGAAATGTTTTTTCTTTATTTTTTTATAGTCTGGTAGTATATTCGATTGCTGATTTTTCCTCGCTTAATTGGACTCAACTTAATATCTTTTACCCATATATTAACATTTTAGGACTTGTTTTATTTATTTGTGGTGTCTTGCTAAGATTATGGGCGCTTTCGATTTTACTGACCACGCCGGCTCAAAAATTGATAAACAAAAGAGTGTTTCAGATATGTCGTCATCCCCGTTATTTAGCCACCCTTATACAAACCGTATCGCTTCCTTTAATTTTTTCAACTTATCTTGGATTTATTTTGGCATCAGTCGTTGGTATATTAATTATTAACTATGAAATTAAGGTAGAAGAGATTTTTTTGAATAAACTTTATAAAACGGAATATGAAGCATACAAGAAAAAAATTCCAAGGCTTGTTCCCAAATTTTTTCATGTCTTTAAGAAATAACTGGTAATAAATTGTGTTTTAGTCGCATCTATTTAATTGCCGAATAAAAATTTACCTTAATCCATTCAAAGCGATCATATATTTCATCTAAGGGAGTTTTTTTATTGTTAATTCCATTAACTCTTTCGGTTACAATAATAAAATAGTTCCCATATTCTTCGTAATGTATTTAATTATTATTCACTTACTAATTGTTTCAAACGACTATTTTGCCGAGGCTTTAGTCGAAAAATCCCACCGTTTACTTAGAACAAAATGGCATTTTTCTGGAGGTATAAAAGCAGCATGGTTAGGGGGCTAGCCCCTGGCTAGCCGTATCTTAGCATAGTATAAGGAGTAGGTTACCCCATACACCGTAGAGAAGGTTGCCTATCCGTTAGCCCAAGTTGTCTGATAAAATATCTTAAAATATCTGTTTTGATTGGTAAAACGTCGACAATTGTAAGATTATCTTTAATTTATTAGATGCAGATTGTTTTTTAGGTAATCTTCCTTGAAGTCTTATGAAAAATTTCTCATAATCTCAAACAGGAATTTCGATAGGACGCTTTGCTTTCCCAAAAATTATATGAGAAACTTTAATTTTGAGAGTGAAATCTTTTTGTAGATATTAGAAGTTATTTAGGGCTGGATATAACTATCTGAGGATTATCAAAGAAGTTTCAAAACAAGTAAATCTAAAAAAGTTGTTTCAGATGAGGCGCAACTCTTGGAGAAAAAGAAAAATTATTGACATCTATGAGATTTGGAAAAGTTGAATCTTTGTATTCTTAAACAAAGGTTAAAGCAAGAACTACAGATAATAGTATTTTAATGCCAAAACAAGTAAATAAATAAACATGAGGTTGTAACTGCAGCTAGCGTAAAAGGTAATCCAATTTTAACAAAATCTAAGAAGTGGATTTTGTAACCTTTTTTTCTTAGTAATCCGACGCCTACGATATTTGCCGAAGCGCCGATAGGTGTAATATTGCCACCAACTGTGGTGCCCAGGATGGTTCCAAATAGCAATAAATACACTGGATACCCATAAGTTTGAGATAAGGGGAAAATAATTCCCACGATTGCCGCAAAATAAGGGATATTATCAACAAATCCAGAAATTAAGACCGAAAATAAGATAAGCACCACATAAGTTAAAACAAGATTACCAGATGTTAAACCACCGACCCATTTGGCTATCAAATCGATAATACCCGTATCTTTTAAGGCGCCAACTAAACAAAAGATACCAGCAAGAAAAGCTAATGTTCCCCAATCTGCATCTTTTAATACCGAGTAAGTCTTTATCCTTTTAGAAAATGCACTAAAAATAATTGCAATTATCGCATAACTAATACAAATTAAGCCATTAATATTACCGATTTTATTTTTTAAAAAAGAAGCAAATATCAACGAAAGAATTAGTAATCCTAAAATAATTCCGGGAATTTTACTAAAAATCTTTTCAGGTTCAACTTGACTTATTGGTCGATTATTTTTGCGAAATATTAAGTATAATACAACCAGTGAGGCAATAACTCCGATTTGGACGGCAAAAAAAAGTGATGGTTTGCCTTGGAAGATAAAAAAATCATTAAAGGTCATATTGGTATTAGCAGCTAAAATCATACTTGGTGGATCACCAACCAATGTTGCGGAACCTTGAAGATTTGCTGAAAGACATATCCCCAAAACGAAGGGAATGGGTGATGCTTTTAATTTTTGGGCGATTTCAAATGCGATTGGTGCCATAATTAAAGTTGTCGAGACATTTTCGATAAATGCGGAAAGCAAACCAGTAAAAAAGGAGAGCAGAATAATTGCCCATATTAAATTTTTCGAGATATCAATTAATTGCTCCGCAAGATAGGCAGGTATTCGCGAATGGATAAAAAGTTCGGCAACCACACTCGTTCCCAAAAGAACGCCAAGAATATTCCAGTTAATATGGTGTAATAATTTTAAAGGACTAAGAATCCCCCCGATAACAAGTAATGTAACACCTATCCAAATTGCCAACACCCGAAAACGATGGGTCGCAATTAAAACTGCATATACTGCGATGAATATCGAAGCCGTAAGAATTTGAGACATTAGATAAGTAATGAAAAAATAGAGTGTTTGGTATTATCGTTATTGGGTAAAAACAAAATGTAAGATGAAATAATGCTGAAATCGATTCTTAATTGAATTAAGGATATACATTTGTCAGTATCAGGTATGGGCGATGAAAAGAAGGGTAAAATCTTTTTGATTTTCAAGTCATTCACTTCGATATTCGATTAGCGTTTCGGTTGTATCGGCATAAGTTCGTTGGATTAATCCTACACCAGGTGCAAACCATTCGTAACCCAAATGCTGTTTGTGATAGTCATTAAGAGTGAAAGTCTCGAGAAATTCAATTTTATAGACTTGGAAAAATGTTCCGGCCGGAACTGTGATATCGATAATTTCCCAAATTTTTCGGAAAATAGTCTGTCTGATCCTAAAAGTATCACCTAAAATTATAACTGTATCAGTAAAAACATCACTCCAAAAATTACCCACCACAAACGGTATTTTATATTGTAATAACCAACTTTGTTGTAAGATATAGTCAACCCCATTGTAATTGATTTTTCTGGTGAAAAGTTTTTTAACTTCACTGCCATTTTTAGTCCAATATTCATTGGCACCGTTTCTTAATAGATTCCAAGTAGCACGACCAAAAGCGACTGTTTCGCCTTTTACTTCAACTAACTCAAGAGAATTACCTTTGTCATATTTCCAATAATACCCTTTTTTCAAAGGAAAATACTCTTGCCCTGCACGATATAAGACCCAATCATTATTATCACAACTGGTCAGCATTAACAGTAAAACACTCGCCGCCCAAAACAGAAAATTCTTTTTCATCATTTTATATGTCATAATTTTGTATCTCATAAATAATCCTTTTATTTTACAATAAATTCACATCGTCGGTTTTTCCAGAACTCAGATTCAATATCTGTTACCGGCCGCTCTTCGCCATAACTTAAGGCGGTTAATCGGTTTTCTCTGATTCCTAACTGTACAAGATAATTCTTGACTGAGATTGCTCGTCGCCAACCTAAAGCCATATTATATTCCGCAGTTCCTATTGGACAGCAGTGTCCTTCAATTATAATGTTTATTTCGGGCGTTTCTTTTAAGACTTCAGCAATTATTTTGAGGGTTTCTGCATCCGCAGGCCGGATGTTCGATTTATCAAAATCAAAATAAACTGGCGACAATTTTTGTAAACTTGGTTTAGTTTCCGTTATAGGCGGTAATACCTCCGGAGCTATTTCTTCTTTTATTGATACTTTTTTAATATGTTTTTTAATTGGAAATTGGATGCTAAAGCCAATCATCATCGTCAAGAAAAAATCAGATGACAACATTTGTATTGATTGCCATTTTCTTGTTTGAATAATCTGATTTAAATAAAGATCGGAAATAAATTTAAATCGGCCTAAACTTTCTTTGTAACCGACGCCGTATCTAATACCCAAGGCATAATTTTCTTCTTTTCCATTTTCAAATCGTCTTAGGATACGATTATATGTTCCGCCTAACTTGATATCGACTTTTCTGGATTTCTTTTGATAAAACGGATATTTAAAGGATCCACCGACTGAGTGGAGATAAAGATAATCATTATAACGATTTTTTCCGGTATATTGAGTAAAAACATAATCAATTTGAAATCTGTTATAGCTACAGAAGACTGTTGGTGAGGTTGCAGGAGAATAATACCGTCCAATGTTGGTGACAGGAAGATTAAACCCGTACTGGGCACCACATTCTAATGAGTTCAATAATAATATAAGGCTAAATATCATATTAATTTAATTTATCATAATAATTAATAAGTGTCAAGAAACAACTTATGGAGGTAATGTTATAATATTTTGTGTAAATTCAAGTATTGATATGCTGAAGAAAATGGTGTATCTTTTCCACCTTTAAACAAAATACAATAATAATTTAACTAAGAAGAAAGGAGAGCATACCAATGAAAAAAACATTTTACACAAAAATCTTGACGCTACACTTATGGATAAGTACAGTAAGTGTATTACCAAGTTGAGCTTCAGGTGTATCTCATTGGAGAATAGGTGTGGCTGGTTTTGTCCCTTATTATAGTATTTGAATTGTTAATTAACCCTCCACTGATTATGCAATCTTAAATTAATAATTTACACCCAAACAAAGCAGTTTGGATAAACCTAAATTAATTTGATGGTTTTAGGGATTGGAAGTCAGAAGATGGGACAGAAATCCTATCGCCGGCCTTTGACTTTTGTGCCTTTTAATAAACCTTCATAGTGGCGCATTACCAAATGAGATTCAATTTGTTGAATAGTATCTAAGGCAACGCCGACAATAATTAAAAGTGTAGTTCCGCCAAAATAAAAGGGCACTCTTAGGGAATCCATTAGATAGTAAGGTAAAAGCGCCATAAAGGCTAAAAAGATTGCTCCTGGTAGGGTTAAAAGTGAAAGACTGCGGTCAAGATATTGAGCAGTTTTTTCGCCCGGCCTAATTCCTGGCACAAAACCACCATATCTTTGCATATTATCCGCTAAATCTCTTGGGTTAAACACGACTGAAGTATAGAAATAGGTAAAGAAGATAATTAGTCCGGCAAATAGTAAATTATATAACCAAGCACCGGGCGCAAGGAAATTCTGGATTGTATTGAGCCAGGGAGCTTTGATAAAAGTTGCCACGGTTGATGGAAAGACAATAAGGCTTTGAGCAAATATGATTGGAATTACGCCAGCGGTATTTATGCGCAAAGGGATATAGGTCGACTGCCCGCCATACATCCGTCTTCCGACAATTCGTTTAGGATATTGGACCGGTATTTTGCGCATTGCTTGGGTGACCAAGACAACCCCGGCATAGACACCGAAAACGACGATAATAATTAATATTAATGCCAACCAAGAAATCTCGCCTGCACGCATCATTTGGATGGTACGGCCAAAATCTTGAGGCATACTATCAAGACAGCCGATAAAGATAATGAAAGATATACCATTACCAATACCTTTGTCCGTAATCTGTTCTCCCAGCCACATTACGAAGATGGTTCCAGCAGTCATCGTCACGATCGTTAAGAGTCGGAAGAAAAATCCACTAAGTGCAACAATAGGTCCTACCGCTGTTGGTGGTTGTGATTCTAAATATACTGAAATACTGGTCGCTTGGATAATTGCCAGTAAAACAGTCGCATATCGTGTGTACTGGTTGAGTTTTTTTCGACCTTCTTCATCTCGATTTAATTTTTCAATATACGGAAAGACCGATCCTAACAACTGAAACATAATTGATGCCGAAATATACGGCATAATGCCTAAAGCAAAAATCGATGCTCGAGACAACGCACCACCAACAAATATATCGTAAAGGCCAAATACCGTGCCTCTCATTTGAGATAGCAAAACTGCCAAAGCTTGGCCATTGATACCTGGAATCGGAATATGGGTTCCTAAGCGATAGACGACAACTAATGCTAAGGTAATGATAATTTTCTTTCTTAAATCCGGAATCTTAAAAATATTGGGAATGTTTTGAAGCATTTTTAGTCTTTAGAAATCAAGTTAATTGGTTCAAACTTTCCACCCACGGCTTGAAGTTTTTTCAAAGCCGAATCAGAAATTGCATGGGCTTGAATTATTATCGGTGTACTAACTTCACCTTTACCAAGAATTTTTACGGGTAAATCTTTTTTCACTAAGCCAACCTTTCTTAGAATTTTCGGAGTAATAGTACCGGAGAGATTTTTTTTTGTAATATCCAGAAGATTGACGATTGCGAATTCCTGTTTAAATGGATGCTTAAAACCGCGTTTAGGAATTTTGCGATAAAGAGGCATCTGGCCACCTTCAAAGCGGGCATCGTACTCTTTACCTTTTCTTTGGCCTGAACCTTTATGACCACGAGTTGAGGTCTTCCCGTGTCCGGAACTTGGTCCACAACCGACCCTTTTGGGTTGTTTTTTTGCGCCCTTAGGTGGATGTAAATCTTTAATCAACATATTCAACCTTTACTAAATGTTTTATTTTTTCAATCATTCCTCGAATCACCAGTGTGTCGTTGTGAATACGACAACTGTTAACTCTTTTCAACCCTAACGCCCAAGCATTCTTTTTATGCACAGGCTTGGTATCAATTAAACTTCTAATTAATGTTACCTTAAGTTTTTTCATTAGATGTCTGATTCAATATAAAATTAAAAGACAATTAGGGACATTTATTTATATAGAAACTTCGTTTGATGAAAAATCAGTCATCGTTGGTGAATTTTTTGAGTATATGTGCTAAGGCTTTATTACGAACACGGGCAATTTCTTCTGGAGTTCGGAGTTTCATTAAAGCCTGTAATGTTGCCATCGCAAGATTATACGGCGTATTGGAACCTAAGGATTTAGTGTAAATATCTCTTATGCCTAATGCTTCGACAACTGCGCGGACCTGGGGACAAGCAATCAAACCTGTACCTTCAGGAGCAGGTTTTAATAACACCTTACTTGCTCGATATTTGCCTTCTACCTGATAAGGAATTGTGTTGCCAATAACTGCTATTGAGACCATATTCTTTTTGGCGCGCGTTGCAGCTTTGCGAACGGCTAATGCCACTTCAGCCGATTTACCATGACCAATACCAACTTTACTTTTACCATCACCGACAACCACACCAGCTGCAATACGCATTCGTTTACCGCCTTTAATGACTTTGGCAATGCGTTTAATAAAAATTACTCGTTCAATAAATTCTGGAGCAATTTCAGTCTCTTCGACATCAACAATAATCTTCGAGTCTCGACTTCGAGAAGTTTCAGGAATGTTAATCATGGGTCTAAAATTTCAAGCCTCCTTTGCGGGCACCTTCAGCCAAGGCTTTTACTCGTCCATGATATCGATAGCCACCGCGGTCAAAAACAACTTCATTGATGCCCAGTGCCTTTGCCTTCTGAGCTAAAAACCAGCCGACTTTTTCCGCAATGGTAATTTTTCGTTTATTTTCCAGATTCAACGCGAGTTCTTTAAATTCTTTGCTAATCGAAGATACAGTAGTAATAACTCGATTAGCCCAATCGTTTACCAAAATCGCATAAATATGCTTATTGCTTCGTTTAACACAAAGCCGTGGCCGTTTTTCAGTGCCGACAATCTTTTTTCGAATTCGATAGTGTCTTCTTTTTAATCGGTCTTTAATCATATTAAAAAGTATTATACTAAAAATTTAAAGATTTGTCAATCTCTAAATGCAATATGTCCAACACATACTATACAGTTTATGAAATTTAATTATAATGGTTACGTGAAACAGGTTTTTCAATTAGCAAAAGTTAATTTTAATATTAGCAGATAATTTTTTGTGCAAATTTAAACTTGATGGAACAAAGAGAAGATGTAATGCCTGAATAAGTTAAATAAAAGCCAATTACTACATAGCAATATAATCAACAAATTAACCACAACAACTATAAATTATCTTCTTAATCATCTATCCTTGACTATCTTTTATAATTAAAGTATAATTAAGTAATTATATTTTTATATGATTAATAATAAAAAAAGTTATCGTGGAGATATCTACGCACAGTTGGTTTCTATAGCGTTGAAAGACTAAAATTATTAAGGCAGATGGAGGCAAAATGAATCTTTGGGATATTTATTTATCGCCAAGCAAATTTTTTATCAATCTAAAAACAAAGCCTCAATGGTTAATTCCGTTGATTCTTATTGCGATATCGTCGATAATTGTGGCTTCAGTAGCCCTTGCTACTTATAGCCCAGAAGAACGGATCGCACAACTTCGAGAGCGAGATTTAACACCCGAGCAATTTGAAAGAGCCCAAAAAGTTATTAGTGGACCAATGGTCTGGATTTCTGCAATAATCGCAGCAGTAATTTTCACACCAATAATATTACTTATCATCTCGATCATTATAAATTTCTTAATACCATTATTAGGAAGTAACAGTAATTTTCTAACTACTTTTTGTTGTGTTACTTCCGCTGCTTTAGTCCGAATTCCTGGAATGGTGGTTAAAGTTATTTTAATGCTTATTAAAGGAACTCCTTTTGTTCATACAAGTTTTGTGCTATTTTTTCCAATGCTTTCCCCAAAATCTTTTTGGTTTCGATTGCTTTCACGATTAGATTTCTTTACAATTTGGGAAATTATCCTGATCGCATTCGGATTACAAATAATTTATGAACTTAAGGGCAAAAGAAGTTATTATCTGATCTTCGGTATCTGGCTATTATACATAATTGTTATCTCTTTATTCCCGGGACGGGCAAGATAAATTGTCCAACCGACTTTGTGAATATTAGACTTTAGAGCTTTCAATGCGAATTAATAGCCTTATTTCAGTAGTTTTATCTTTAATGTTTTTTATTTCTTTAGGCATAAGCCAAACCGATACCTTATATCTTTCTTTATCTGAAGCGATTAGTTTGGGCAAAAAACATAGTCCAATTCGGTTAGAAGCCAACGTTGACCAAAGGAGCGGTTGGTTAAACTTGGCAAGTAACATTTCCAGAATACTACCGACACCTTCAGCTTCAGTGTCCTACACCGAATCGCAAAATAATAATCGGCTACCGTTTGCAACGAAATCTAAAGTATATTCAGGTTCTGTGGGATTAAATCAAGTGGTTTTTGATGCCGACGTGTTGAGTGGAGTTTATAAAGGTAAGCTCTATTATGATTATTACCACTTACAAGCAAAGGATAAGATTGGAAATTTAGTTTATAGTATCAAAGTCAGTTATTTTGCTTTAGCCAAAGCTTACAATGTTTATGAGGTTGCAGTCAGTGCGCTAAAGCGCGCTACGGAAAATTACCGTTTTGCACAAGAAAAATATCATTTAGGTCAAATAAGCGAATTAGAACTTCTTCGGAGTGAAATTTATAAAACTCAAGCCGAACTTGATTTATTAACGGCGGAGAAAAATCTAAAAATCAGCTTGGAAGAACTAAAAAAGCTTTTAGGTCTTGGTAGTAATGATATAATTAAACCCATATCCAGCCCAAAGGTTCTCGATTTTGAGCTTAACCCCGAACATATTTTTACCCAAATCCTAAAAGCGAATTTGTCTTTGAAATCAAATAAAAAATATAAATCGATTAGCCAACTTAACCTTATTCAAGCAATCGCCAATTTAATTCCTTCAGTTTATCTATTTACGACCAGTAATTATACGGATTCTTTAAAGCCACAAGCTATTTCCCATTGGAAAGATAAAGATATGATTAGTTTTGGTGTTCAACTCAATTTTTCTGTTTTTGAAATCAAATCCTATATGTTGAATATTGCTAATGCCCGCAATGAACTTCGGCGAAGCAAAGTTCAGTTAAAAAAGGCTGAATTACTTTTGGTTAATAATGCGATTAACGCCATTTTTAGTTATCAAGAAGCCAAAAAGCGATTAGAATATGCAGAAAAGAATTTATCTTTAAATCAACAATTACTTCGGCTTGCCCAGGAACAATATCGATTAGGAAGTATTAACCAATTGGATTTATTTAATGCGGAAGTTAACTTTAGTAATGCACAGAGTAGTTATATTAATACCCTTTATGATAATTATATTAGTTATGCTCAGATTGAATACTTGTTGGGTATTATTGTTGACGCGGAAAACCGATGACCTTAAATTTAAGATATTATTATAGAAGGATACCGTATGATTATAATTGGTTTAATGTTCTTGGAGATATCAATAATCAATTACGCTCAAACGGAACAACTATCGGATATTATTATTAAATTACTAACATAGAAAATCATTTAAGAGTTGCTTTTACGATTTATGTTTAAATAAATGATAAAAACAACCCATTGGGCCATATTTTAATGTGATTAATGGAAATCAAAGAAATCTATCCACCTTTTTGATGTTGGATAAAGGAGTAAACTAATCTATGAAGCATAAAACCCGCATTATTATTGGGCTCAGCATTATTCTAATATTAATATTGATTGTCGTTTTAAACCTTTTATTTCAGGATCAAGGAATTTTAGTCGAGTCGACAATAGTTGGCGTTGGTTCGATCGTCGCGAAAGTTAGCGGTGACGGTCAACTTAAGGCAAAATCTCAAGTCAACATTCAATCTCAAATTATGGGCACGGTTGAGAAATTATATGTTAAAGAGGGAGATGTTGTTCATAAAGGTCAATTAGTCTGTTTATTGGACCAAACCAGCACTAAAGCTGAATTAATATCGGCTCAAGCCCAATTTGAACAAAGGCGACAATCTTTCATCCGAAGCGAAAGTTTGTATGCTTTACAACTAATTGCACCTCAAGAGTACGAGCAAACTAAAGCCCAATATCAAATTGCTCAAGCACAATTAATGCAAATCCAAGACCGTTTTAATAAAACAATGATTACTGCACCGATTTCCGGAATAGTGACGCAACTTAGTATTCGAGAGGGCGAAACCGTTATTGTTGGCACGATGAATAATCTAGGTACAGTAATGATGGTTATTGCTGATTTAACCCAAATGCTTGGTGTCATCACAATTGATGAAACCGAGGTCCCGTTTGTGAAACCGAATGCTAAAGCGCTGATAAGGATTTCGGCTTTTCCCGATACAGTTTTTGAAGGTATTGTCCAGAAAGTTGGTTATATGCCAAAACAAAATGTCGCAACCAGTCTTACGGAGCAAAGCACGGACTTTGAGGTTGAGATTGAACTTAACCGGCCGACACCAGATTTAAGACCAGGAATGTCAATCAATGCTGAAATAATTACAAATGAAAAGGATAGTATTTTAGTTGTCCCAATTCAAGCGGTCGGCCGTAGAAAAATAAACCAAACCGAAACTCAAACAGTCTTTGTATATGATAAAGGCATTGCTCGCTTAACACCAGTAAAAACCGGGATTAATAACGAAACCGAAGTTGAAATTATTGAGGGCTTAAAACCCGGTATGCGTATAATTACCGGTCCGTATAAGATACTGTCAAAATTAAAAGACGGCGACAAAGTAAAAAATAAACAGTAGATAATTAAATATTAAACCATTAATTAGTGAATAATATGTTTATCAAACAATGCATATTAAGAAATTTAAAGACACTCGGTAAATGCTTATGATTCATTTAATATTTATAAAAAGATTTGAGTTCTGAAATGGAAAATTTGGTTTTTACATATTAATTTTATTGTGGAATGTTAATTAAAACTGATAATCTTACCAAAATTTATAAATTAGGTGTTGCTCAGGTTTCCGCTTTAGAAGGTGTTAGTGTTGAAATCGATCGTGGTGAATATGTTGCGATTACTGGACCTTCGGGCTCAGGAAAATCTACTTTTATGCATTTATTGGGTTGTTTAGATACACCAACTTCCGGCAAATATTTTTTTCAAGAAAAAGATGTAACCAACCTTTCCGATATGGAACTTTCGCGTTTACGCAATAAATCAATCGGTTTTGTATTTCAAACTTTTAATCTTTTACCGCGGTTAACTGTGATGCAAAATGTCGAACTGCCTTTAATTTATGCTAATGTTGATACTAAGTTACGAATAAAAAAGACCGTAGCCATGTTAGAAAAAGTAGGATTAGAACATCGAAAAACTCATCGGCCAAATGAACTTTCTGGTGGAGAAATGCAACGAGTTGCTATTGCGCGGGCATTGATAAATGTTCCTGAGGTGCTTTTTGCTGATGAACCGACAGGAAATTTGGATTCCCAAACTGGAAAAGAGATTATGACGCTTTTTAATGAACTTGCAAAAGAAGGAAATACAATTATATTAGTTACCCATGACCCTAATATTGCCCAGTATGCCCGACGCCAATTAAAAATGTTGGACGGTAGAATTATTGAAGATGTAATAATCAGGTAGAGAATATGAAATAGTAGAATATAAAATATTAAAATAGAGAATGCTAGTAGTGAAACTCAAGGCATCAGGATAGAATGAAAGCCAAAGACTTAATTAGTTCGTCCTTCAGTATCTTAAAAACGCATACTTTGCGTTCTTTTTTAACGATTTTAGGAATTGTGATTGGCGTAATGACAATTATTTCTATCCTTTCTTTGATTGAAGGCATGAATAGTTCTGTGGAAAAACAGATTCAGTCCTTAGGTTCTAATACGATTTTTGTTCAGAAGTATCAATGGGGACAAGGCAGAATGGATGTTCAAGAATTGATACGTCGAAGAGACATTTCGATTGAAGATGCCTGGGCAATAGCGAAATTACCAACAGTGGAAAGAGTTGCTCCGATAAAAAGTTATGAAATTGCGTCGCTAAATTATTTAGGTAAAACCGCAAAAAATGTTGAGGTTGTTGGGTCAACACCGGAGTTACAATATACCGCTAATTACACAATTGAAACCGGACGATTTATTAATCAAGAAGATTATCTCCGAAGACAAACTGTGTGTGCGATTGGTGGATATGTGGTTGACAATCTTTTTCCCAATGAAGACCCATTAGGTAAATATCTTAATTTAAGCGGCAAACGGTTTTTAATCATCGGAGTATTGGGACGAAAAGGAAGTTTTTTAGGACAAACCCAAGACAATATTATCATTATACCCTTAACCACATTTGAGAAAACATTTCCGAAGCCGACCGGCTTTGGCGCGATTTTTCGAAGTCTTAGTATTCAAGTTTTGCCCAAAAGTGGAAAAGTTTTAGAACAAGCAATTGACCAAATAAGAGAATTGATGCGACGACGGCGTGGTTTAGGCTATGATAAACCAGATGACTTTGGGATTAATACCCAAGAAAGTCTGCGTCAAATTTATAAAAACATTACTAATATTGCCTATATTGTGATGATAGGTGTTGCGACAATTTCATTGATTGTAGGCGGTATCGGCATTATGAATATAATGTTGGTTGCGGTTAGTGAACGCACAAAAGAAATTGGTTTGCGTAAGGCAGTTGGAGCTAATAACCGCGATATTCTTTATCAATTTCTCTTCGAAGCGGTTATGTTATCAATTATTGGCGGATTGATTGGAGTGATTTTGGGTCTATGCATTGCCAAAATTGTTTCGGTCGTTTCTCCTTTACCTGCCGCAGCGCCTTTGTGGACAGTTTTACTCGGCATAGGTTTTTCGGCTGCGGTTGGTATATTCTTTGGCATCTATCCTGCAAATCGAGCCGCACAATTGAATCCGATTGAAGCATTAAGATATGAGTAGGAAGATTGTCTTTACGCAACGTAATGTGACGCTAAACTCTATGGGCGATAAGATGTGGTGCCAAAAGAAACTATTTTTATTTAAAGATGAATGTTTTATTCTTGGATTAATACCTTGAATTCATTTTTACCAGTTTCTTCTAACAATTGCAATAATTGTTGAAAATTATATTCATTACGATATTGGCAAAATTTAATTAAAATTGGCAAATTCACCGGACATATCAAACCGATTTGATTTCGGGGTAATTCTGATTTTGGACCCGTCTTTTCTGTTTTCTCGTTTTTTAGGACTTTACGACTGACAATACCGCAACTGCCGCCGAGCAAATCGGCAAAAATTATAATATCAAACGATTTTAACTTCTCAATTGCCGAAGTAACTTGTTTCTGCAATTCTTCGCCTGAACAGCCTTGGTTAGAGATAACTTCAAAGTTAGGTACATCGCCGAAAATAGATTTTATAATATCATACAGAGCAAATGGAAATTTGCCATGTCCAACTAAAATTCCCGCAATCATCTTTGTTTTTCTACGCAAAATGTAATGTTAAGAGTTTGTACAGTGATTACCGTGGACTATAAATATGAGCTTTTAAGTAAACGAACTTAATACGATAGATAACAAAGGTTATCTGCATCTATATAAAATGTAGTGTTAATAGTTTGGTAATTCCATTAAACGATAAATATAAGCGAAGTTAGTAATATTTAAACAATTCTAGATAAATTTTTAAATTATTCCATATCATCAGTTATCCAAGGGTCAATTTTCGTTTTTCCCATTAGCTTCATGAGTTCATCATTAAAGGCTTTTGCTGGATGGTATCCAAAAATCTTCAGAAGATGATTTTTGGCAATAACTTCACAAACTAAGGCTAAATTTTTACCGGCAATTACCGGAATTCGAACCAAAGGAATTTTAACCCCAAGAATTTCAGTATAATTTTCTTCTAATCCAATGCGTTCATAATCTAATTCTTTAGTCCATCGGACTAATTCTACCTGAACTTCAATTCTTTTTTGAGTGCGAATAGCACGAATTCCATATAAAGCATAAATGTCAACAATACCGACACCACGAATTTCAATATGATGTTGCAGTAAGGGAGTCTTGGCAGCACTGTAGCCCATAATAATGCCTTCACCGCGACGCAGAATTTTAATCAAATCGTCGGCAATTAACCGATGTCCTCGTTCTACTAAATCTAAAGCACATTCACTTTTGCCAATACCAGATTCGCCGACGATAAGCAATCCGACGCCATAAACATCGACTAAATCACCATGGACATATGTTTCCGGAGCGAGTCGATAATCCAGATAGGCGGTAAGTAGATGAATAAAGGGTGTGGTGTCTAAAGTAGTTCGCAAAACTGGTACCCGATATCGTTCAGCAAGTTCATTGAAAATTTTGGGAACTTCTAATCCTTTAGTAATAATAAAACAAGGTGGTACAAAAACCATCACTCGTTCAATTGCTTGCTGTTTATTTTCCGCGTTTAGGATTTCTAAATAAGACAATTCGGTCCGGCCAATTATTTGGACGCGCTCTTTAAGAAAATTTTCAGTATAACCGGCTAAGGCTAAACCCGGACGATAAAAATCCGGAGAAACAATCATCTGGGAATCCAAAAACGCGTCACCGGCTAATATTTCTAATTGAAATTCGTCTTTTTTCTCTTCGTAAAGATTCTTTACCGAAATCGACTTTAAGGAAAGATTAGATGACACCTTTGCTCCGAGTTAATTTTTTTTTGCCTTTCAACTTTTCATAGTGATGTTTGACTTGTCGAATTAATTTTTCGGATAGAATACTAACTGCCAGATAAATATCATTAGCCGAAGCTTTAGCAATGACATAACTTCCTTTAAGATTAACTTTACCTTCAGCAAACATTTGTTTGGAGTCTTTAGCCAAAACAATGTCAATATTTGTAAGTAAATTTTCAAAACAATTTAACTTGTCTAATTTCTTGCGTGTATAGTCTTTTAACTCTTCGGATAATTCAAAATGGCGTGCAGTAATATTGATTTGCATTTTTCCTCCTGGTCGGTAGTTTGTTCATACTACATAATAATAAATAGGAAAAATTAAAATGTCAAGACAAAGTATCGGAAATTAAGCGATAAGTTTTTGGTTAGATATAATTACGGTAATGCTTGAGAATATAAACAACAGGTTATCGTTGATCTCCCTTTTGCTATTTATTGGACCATCATTGGGTTAAGAACTTTTCTAACTTTCTTGGAAAAAGTATAAAGTGCTATTGGATTAGGATTGACTTTTAATAATAATCAGGTAAAATTAACTCTATGAAAATTATTTTATCTGGACCACCGGGCAGTGGCAAAGGAACCCAAGCTGAACTTATAGCCCAAGAATTTGATTTTGCCCATTTTTCTACGGGTGATGTCTTTCGAGACCACATTGCTCGCAAAACATCAATCGGAATGAATGCAATTCAGTATATGAGTAAAGGTCATCTCGTACCAGACGAAATTGTTTTAGAACTGACCAGGGATTTTATTAAAGCCAGTACTAAAAAAGGTATTATTTTTGATGGTTTTCCACGGACCATAGGACAGGCTGAAGGCCTGGACCGGATTTTATGCGACAATAACGATAAACTAGACCTGATAATATTTATTAAATTATCAGAAGCAGAAATAATTAAGCGACTTACTGCTCGACGCACTTGTCGAAAATGTAAGGCGATTTATAATCTCGACTTCAAACCACCGAAGATATCAGGTATTTGTGATCTTTGCGGTGGTGAACTGTATCAACGGATTGATGATACAGAAGAAATTATTAAACAACGTTTAGCGGTATATCAAAATCAGACCGCAGAACTTAAAGACTATTATAAAAAAAATCATACGATTTATGAAATTGATGGTATTTTAGGTAAAGACAAAGTATTTCAAGAAATTGTTCGACTAATCAAACAAAAACAAGGAATCTAAAAATTAAAATACCAAATTCATTAGCCAATTCGACAAAGATAAAAGATAAATCATGGGTATATATCTTAAATCGCCAAAAGAAATTGAAAAAATTAGAATTGCGGCTAACATTGTTTCTCAAACAATTGATTATATTACTTGTCTAATAAAACCTAAAATGACACTGGTGGAAATTGAAAAACTTTGCGATAACTTTATTCGAAAACAAAATGCCCTTCCAGCATTTAAGGGTTATCGCGGCTTTCCTTCGGCTGTTTGTCTTAGTCTCAATGAAGAAGTAGTTCACGGTATTCCGGACCATCGAGTGTTGAAATCTGGTGATTTACTTAAAATAGATCTTGGTGTCTATAAAGACGGGTACTATGCTGATGCCGCAATTACAATTCCGATAGGTGATATTAATCCGAAAGTCCAAAAATTGCTCAGCGTAACAGAACAAGCCTTATATTTAGGTATTGAACAAGCGTATGCTGGCAATCATGTAGGCGATATTTCAGCAACAATTCAAAAATTCGTTGAATCTAAGGGATTTTCGGTCGTGCGCGAACTTACCGGTCATGGTGTAGGTATTGAATTACACGAAGAACCAATGATTCCTAATTTTGGCGTGTTAGGAGAAGGAATTGAATTAAAACCTGGCATGACTTTAGCCATTGAACCGATGGTGAATATGGGAACTTATGAAGTCGTAACCCTTAAAAACAATTGGACAGTTGTTACTAAAGATGGTTTACCTTCTGCTCATTTTGAGCATACGATTTTAGTTACCGATGACAAACCAGAAATTTTAACGGCAAAACAAAAAAAATAATTCTTCATTGACAAGATGTTATTCTTGTTATATATATATTCGACAAGATAAAAAAGTTTAATATGGGCAAAAAAGATTTAATACAATTAGAAGGTACAGTTATTGAAGCGTTGCCTAATGCAATGTTTCGGGTGGAATTAGATAACGGACATCGTGTCTTGGCACATATTTCGGGCAAAATGCGGATGTATCACATTCGGATATTACCCGGTGACCGAGTAACAGTTGAGTTCTCACCTTATGATTTAAATCGTGGTCGAATCATCTACCGATTTAAATAATATGATATGTTAGACAATTTGATTTTAACCAATAGTTGAAAAGGAAAGAGAGTTTGTGATAAGCCATAATATGCAAGTTTATCGGTTAAATAGAGATATAATTTCAAGGAGTTGAAATGAAAGTTAAACCTTCAATCAAAAAACGTTGTGCACACTGTAAAATTATTAAACGACATGGTGTGACCCGGGTTATCTGTAAGCGAGACCCGACTCATAAACAGCGACAAGGATAAGCGGTCTTTTGCCAACCAAACCTATTGAAAAGATTTAAAGCCAGTCTTTTGCGATTGTTTAGATTTTTAGGTTAACCCGATGTCAACTCCAAGACATCTATTTCTTTTATCTTTTTAAACTTTGTATTTATACTGTAAAATCGTCCTATTTACATCACTTTAAAAGTTAATCCTAAAGACGAAGATTCTTTTATTCTCATTTTCATCTCAACTTCTTTATCATACAAAAAACCGGACATAAAGATTAACCATTAAATATTTTGTAATATTGCTACTCAAGATATTTTTCTTGGTTTATATCCCGAGATTTCCAATTATTATTCTTTGTGAACCACCACGAAATAAAACATGGAACAATACGAACTTATTCATATAGGTTATTTGTTTCTGGACTAACGGATTTGTGAAATCAGTTATAAATTCGAACCCGCCATCGTTAGAAGATTGAGTTTTCCAGTGACAAGTCGGTTAGAATTTTCTCTCAATCTGGCACCGAGCCGAGCGTTCCATTCAAAATTTATCTTGTTTGGCAAGGGTTCGGGCAATACCAAAACTTTCAGTAAACTTTATTAGGTTTAATATTCAAGATTGAGTCGAATCACTCATATCAATAAACTAAGTTTCCAATCTATCGTTGATAAGAAAGTCAACTAATAAATCAAGTGAAAATCGTAAGAGACTTTATAAATCAATAATATCAATTGATTTTTAAGGTGCAGAACATTTTGGGTGTTTTCGTCTTGGTTGATTGTTTATCCCAAGGCTAATTTGAAGTATATTCCTGCTAAGGATTTTGGCCGATATCTGTTTTTTCCAATATTGAGTTTAGATTAAACATTCATGAGATAAGACCGGCATCGGTTCCAATCCAGTTATTACTGTAGCGATTTGAGTTGATGTTAAATTAACCTCTATTGTCTTATTCCCAGATTCTTCGGCTAACACAAATCCTGAAGAAACTATTATTAAAATTAATATTATATAACTTTTTCCTAAAACCAATTTCTCCGTGTCATTATTAATATCGTTTCTATAGAATGTATTTTTTAAATTTAACGGGTATGTTTATTGTTATCATTTCATTAGTGCGTATATTTTTTATCATCCAATCGAATACATCTTTTTTTATCTGGCGAGTTTATGTACTACATATTCTTGCTGTTCGTAAACAAACCTCTAAGATCTATAAGTAGATTTTATACTAAAGTATATTTTAGAAGATAAGTAAGTGTATCAACATTGCATTTTCGCTGGATTTGTTAAATGTAAGATATTGTCAATGTATTGATTCAGTCTTTTACGTTAAAAAGAATCTCTTATAGAGTTAAAATCACTTTCTCTCTTAGTAATTTTATAAATGTATTAAATCAGCCTTTGAGATTAAAAGGAGTTATTTTATAGAGTTAAAGTTATTTGATGGATGTATTGACTCAGCCTTTTGAGGATAAAAGAGTCTTTTATAGAGTTAAAGTTATTTTATTGTTGTGTTAAATGAGTCTTTTGCGGTTTTTAAAAAAAGTCTTTTATAGAGTTAAAGTTATTTGATGGATGTATTGACTCAGCCTTTTGAGGATAAAAGAGTCTTTTATAGAGTTAAAGTTATTTTATATCTTATAGAGAATATTTTTAATAAAAGATTCGTTGTCGCGCCAATCTTCTTTGACTTTTACCACTAATTCTAAATAGACCGGTTTATCTAAAAACTGTTCAATCTTTTTGCGGGCAATGCTACCCAATTTTTTTATGGCAGCACCATCTTTTCCCAGAATAATCGCGCGTTGCGTTTGCTTTTGTACATAAATTATCGCTCGAATATAGGTTTTTCCAATTTCTCGTTCTTTAACCTCTTCTATTTCGACAATAGAGGAATAAGGTATTTCTTCACCATAATTAGTAAATATGGTTTCCCGAATAAATTCCGCGATAAAGAAACGTTCTGGTTTTTCGCTCAGTTGGTCTTTGGGATAGAGTGCTTCAGCCACGGGTAAATTGGCAATAATACTTTTTTTTAAGTCTTCAAGTCCATCTTGCTTTAATGCAGAAATTGGATGAATTTCTCGAAAAGGAAATTGCCGATACGACTCAATAATTGGTAACAGCGAAGGCTTTTCTACGCAATCGATTTTATTGATGGCTAAAATCATCGGATGGGTACTGACCTTTTTGATCAGTTTGATTTCATCTTCATTCGGTGGTGAAAATGGCTCGACCATAATCAAGAACAAATCTGCGGTTGAAACGGCGGAAGATATTTCTTTTTGCATTAATCGGTGCAGAGTGTATTGTGGTTTTAAGATGCCTGGAGTATCAATAAAAATTATTTGGTAATTTTCGTCGTTCAGAATACCTAAAAACTTATTACGGGTCGTTTGTGGTTTATGGGTTACAATAGAAAGTTTAAAATTTAATAGCGCATTTAGTAATGTCGATTTGCCAACATTAGGCCGTCCTAAAATCGCCACATACCCACATCTATGGTCCATAGAATATCTATCTTATACACCCTCTCGATAGATGCCAATATTTCGGAATTTTTCAATGCGTTGACTAACCAGTTCTTCTTTAGATAAACTGTTTAATTCTGAAAGATTTTTGATTATGCTCTGTTTAAGATATTGTGCTGATAAACGATGGTCTTGATGAGCACCGCCAAGTGGTTCAGGGACAATTTCATCAATCACCCCTAACTGCAATAAATCCAGAGCAGTAATTTTCAATACTTTTGCTGCTTCCTCGGCTTTGTTGCTATCACGCCAAAGGATTGAAGCGCATCCTTCTGGAGAGATGACCGAATAGATTGCGTATTCCATCATTAAAACCCGATTTCCCACGGCTAAAGCCAATGCACCACCTGACCCACCTTCACCGGTAATTACAACAATAATCGGAACTTTTAATACTGCCATCTCTCTAAGATTACGGGCAATGGCTTCAGCTTGACCCCGTTCTTCCGCACCGACACCTGGATAAGCGCCTGGAGTATCAACTAAGGTTATAATGGGTAAATCAAACTTCTCAGCAAGTTTCATCACCCGCAGTGCTTTTCGATAACCTTCAGGATGTGGCATACCAAAATTTCTTAAGATTTTTTCTTTGGTTTCTCTTCCTTTTTGAGTTCCAATTATTACTAAATTCAAATAATTATTTTCTGCAACTTCGATTTTAGCCAATCCCGCAATTATTGCTTTATCATCGGCAAAACCTCGGTCCCCAGCCAGTTCTACAAATTCTGTTGTTATTAAATCGAGATAATCCTGAGTATACGGTCTTAAAGGATGACGCGCCATCAATACTTTTTGCCACGGTGTGAGATTTGAATATATCTTCATTTTCAACCGTTCCATCTGGTTGCGTAATTTTGCGATCTCATCTTCATACCCCGACAACGGAATCAGTTCTTGTATCTTCTTATGAATCTCGGCTATTGGTTTTTCAAAATCGAGCCAGTTATCCATAATAATAACCCTAAACTATTATATTTTCCACAACTTTCACCAATCTTTCATCTCCGAGTCTTGAAAATGAATACAGGCTATCAAAACCTTAATTATTTTACAATCTTTGCTTCTGGTAGACGAAATATGCATTTTAATTGCAATGCTCTTAAGCTAAATCAATCATCATTGAGAAGTTATCATTAATACCCAAAGCCGATTGAGAAATGATGTGTATCATCTAATCCCAGCTGATAAGGAGTAAATGCATACTCCAGTCGGATCCTTTTTACGATTACGCCCAAACCGATTGTGAAGGAATTCGGTTGATGATTTATTGCATTAGAAAAATTATATCCCGCACGCATAAAGTATTGTTGGAAGATTTGCGTTTCAATTCCTGATTTCAATTCAAACGATTTATCATAAACAAAATAGGACAGATCAGAAACTAATGCAGTTTTTATATTGGGTCCAAGATTAAAGTCATAATTAATACCTGTGATAAGCCTTGTCGGAAGCCAAAACTCATCGCGAATAAAATGCATTGTGCTACCAAAATTAATAACCGAAAACCCAACATCAAATCCTGAAAGTACCTTAAACCATAGGCCAATATCAATGCCATATCCAGTTGCGGTATAATCTAAAATCTTTTCATAATAGTATCTGCCGGAAATCCCTAATAAAACTCGATCGTCTAACTTACGACTAAAATTAAGATAAAAACTAAAGTCTGCAGGTGAGAATTTACCAATCGGTGATGCCAATGGTCGATTGGGTCGCATTTCCAGTTCTCCAGGATGAAAGTTAGTTACTCCCAGTCCCAAATTTAAAATCGGCAACGGCTTAACCACAAATAAACTCTGTTGATACATATCTAAAAACCAATTATTATAACTCAAACTGACTGCGGTTTTCTCTAATTTACCGGTTATCGCTGGATTAAAAAACATTGCTTGTGGCCCTTGGGCATTAGCAACTCCGGTTCCGGCTAAAGCGTTTTCTCGGGCACTTGGTGTAATTAACAGTGAAGAGAAACTTGTATAATGGCTATAAAGTGAAGATATTCCTAAGCATACAAAGAATAATAGTGTATTAATTGTTTTTTTTATTTTCATAAAATAAATCCTGCGGACTATCTGTTTTTCTACTAAAATCAATTCTTTTCAATTTTAGTTTTATTAAATATTGATTGGGTGGACATAGAACAAACCGGATAAATTAGCCGAGACATGCTTTATTTTTCAATAATTTCCACATTGGCTCGGGGTAAGAAAATTCTTTTACCGTCTTCTAATTCTAATTCCAAAATCCGAACTTTAGATTCGGTCTCAATTTCTGTTAATTCTACAGGCAAAGAAACAACTTTGCCAATCATTCCAAAATTAGGTTCCCGAATCACTCGGACTAAACTCCCTATTTGTAATCCGACATCAATTGGACTACTTTTTGGAGTTTGCTCAGTGCTAACTTTTTTACTATCTAAAGGAACAATTAGTTCGGGGCGAATCACACCAGCACGAATTTGTGTCGCGCCGTTCATCGAAGCGGTTTTGTTAACTAAGGATTTTAGCAAAGCAAATGTGTGGTCCGCCATGCGCATCCTGCCAAATCCTTCAGTAATCATTACCGTAATTCCAACCTTTTCTGAACCGGTGATGGCAACACCAATATCATATCCTAAAAACTTTTTCAAAGTAGCATCTTCAATACCGCCAACAACAACTCCTTTAACTCCAATTTCGCGTGCCCATTGTAAAGTTTCAAAATCAACAATTGACCCCCCAATAACAATCTTCCCTTTACAGGATTCGTCGATATCTTCTCGAGTTAACGGTTGCGAAGGATTATCAACAACAACTATAATTTCACCTCGCGTCTCACCACCGATGCCAAAAATACCTTGAACCAAACTGGCTTCAGTTTCAACTGCGACTCCCTGATGGGCAAAGACTTCAGAGACGACGCCGTCGATATAAGCTGAAACCTCAACCGGTCGGGGCGCTTCTCTTAAAATGACTTGGCCGGTAATATCTGATATACTCTCCACAGTACCAGTGATCGGTGATTTTACAGTTGATTTGAATATACCAAAAAATCCTTTGGATTGGGCTAAAATTTCATCTTTATTAATTGGGTCACCAACCTTTTTTAGCATTAATGATTTAACATCTTCTGCCGGAACACCGAGTAGACCTGCGACATTCACCGTCGACACATCACCGGGTAAAGCAGTTCGCGCCACAATATCTTCACCCTTGACCGTTTGACCTTGATGTACCAGAACTTCTCCGTTCAAGGGCAATCTTCGCTCTTTACGAACTAAAGTTCTTTCAGTAACTTTAAGTCCTGGTGTATAAACATGTGCCATATTAAAAGCATAAGAGAAAATATCACAAAAGTCAAGAGATGAAGGTAAGGAGGTAGTGTATAGTATTTTGTGTGAATTGAGTATTGTTATGAGAAGGAATAAGTGTATTCTTGCAGATGTTTAATTTAAATAAACAATAAAAAGGATAACGCACTTATGAAAATACAAAAGTTTTTTGCGAAAGAACATACCCCCAAATTACCAAAACAATCTATTTTTCGTTGAATCTTGTTCAAAACCCCTGTTTAAGAATCAAAGCCATTGGAGCATAACAATTAACTTTAACATTACATTAAGTTAGAGAATAAATCAAGTTTTCTCTAATTGATTTCAATCGCCAAAGATCTTATTGGGAAGGACGAACAAGTTTTCCTATCTTGGTTTTGTATTGGCAATCCGGATATCCTGAACATGCGATAAATTTACCAAACCTTCCTTTTCGTTCGACTAAGGATTTTCCGCATTGCGGACATTTTTCTTCAAGCACAACAACTTCGGCTTTGAGAGTTTGCTGAATATATTTACATTCCGGATATCCCGAACAAGCAATAAATTTTCCATAACGACTTACTCGTTCGGTTAATGGTCGACTACATTTAGGACATTCGGTTGCTAAAAGTTTTAATGGTTCTTTAGCCTCTTCTTTCTTAATATATTTACAGTCTGGATAACCAGAGCAAGCGATAAATTGGCCATAGCGGCCCCAGCGTCTTACCAACGGTTTATTACATTTCGGACATTTTTCTGTCAGTTCTTCAATATTATTTTTCTTAATTTCTCCGGTCTTATTTTTTATCTTTTCTAAATCTTCCTTAAAAGGATGGTAGAAATCATTTATTACTTTTTGCCAACTTACTCGGTTGGCTTCAATCAAATCTAATTCTTTTTCCATTTTTTTAGTAAAGCCTACTTCAAATATATTATCAAAACCTGAGATTAAAATATCATTAGTAATAAAACCTAAGCGCGTAGGTACAAGTCGACCTTGTTTCTTTTCTACATATTTTCGTTCCATAATCGTAGAAACGATGGTCGCATAGGTTGACGGCCGACCAATACCGTTGATTTGGAGTTTTTTAATTAAAGAGGCTTCGGAATAGCGGGCTGGTGGTTGGGTAAAATGTTGTTCGGGGTTAACCATCTTGATAACTACCTGTTCGCCATTTTTAAGTAATGGTAAATCTTTTTCCGCAAGTCCTTCACCGTAGACTTTTTCAAAACCGGAAACTTTTTGCTTAATACCTTGGGTTTGAAAAGTATATTTACCACCAGTAATCTCCACATCGGTTATAAGATAAACTGAATCACTCATCTGCGACGCTAAAAATCGTCGGTAAATCAAATCATAAAGTTTGAATTGGTCAGGGGTAAGGTATTCTTTAATATCTGAGGGCGCACGGTTAATTGCAGTCGGCCGAATTGCCTCGTGAGCACCTTGGGTCTCTTCACGGTCTTTATATTTGCGAATTGTTGCTGGTAGATATTCTTCACCATATTTTTCTTTAATATAATTCCGTGTGCTATTGATAAACTCCTCCGCGACTCGTAAAGAATCAGTACGGGGATAAGTAATAAGACCGGTTTCTTCATCTTTTAATTTAATACCTTCAAAAAGTTGTTGCGCAAGAAACATTGTCTTTTTCGAACTAAATCCTAATTTACGTGAGGCTTCTTGTTGTAAAGTTGCGGTAATAAAAGGAGCCGGTGGTTTATTATGTTTCTCGTAAGAATTTAATTTAGATATTAAAAATTCAAGACCGGATTCTAAATCTTTTTTTATTGCTTGTGCTACTTGCTCATTAGGTATCTTTTCTTCTTTACCATCTATTTTTACTAATAATGCGGAAAATTCATTATTGTTTTTAGTTCTAAATATTGCTTTAATCAGCCAGTATTCTTGAGGAATAAAGTTCTGAATCGCGCGTTCCCGTTCGACAATTAATCTTAAGGCAACAGTTTGAACTCTTCCAGCGGACAAACCGCCTTTAATTGTTTTCCACAATATCGGAGAAACCAAATAACCGACTAAACGGTCCAATACTCGGCGCGCAATATGAGCATTAACTTTATTTTGGTCGATTTTAGTCGGATTGGCTAACCCTTTTTCAATACCGGTTTTGGTAATCTCATAAAAGAGTACGCGTTTTATCTGTTTACCATTAGATTGTGATTTTTCATCGGTTAACGATTTTTTGCCATTACGGCTGATTTCCTCGGCAATATGAAATGCGATTGCTTCTCCTTCGCGGTCTGGGTCACAGCCTAAAAAAACAATCTGGGCTTTTTGGGCTGCTTTCTTCAGTTCTTTTATTATCTTGGCTTTACCACGAATCGTGATATAATGAGGAGTAAATTCTTTGTCAATATCAACACCTAATTTAGATTTCGGTAAATCTTTAATATGCCCCTTGGTTGAAAGGACATTAAATTGGTCTTTCAATAATCGTTTTATAGTATGCGCTTTTGTTGGAGATTCGACGATTAATAATTTTTTTGCTTTTGCCATTAGTCATATATCTTATAAAAAAAACTAATAAAATCAAGTTCTGATTCTTGGCGGACATAAAAGTTTGGCTGGGATATTCTTTTTAATCAACATAAACTATTATATATGCATTGAGCACATTATAATAAGACTATTACAGACAACACTGAAGACACAGAAAACATAAAGGAAATTCAATGATTTCAGGGCCTCGCAGGGACAAAAAATGACTTTTGTAGAGTTCTCGCAATTTAGGTACAATGTCAAAGATCTTGTATCACTTTCCAGGACCTCTAATGCTACAGCTACTTTATCTAACCATTATCAAAACGACATATTCGGATTTTATCATTTATCTTTGGCTTCTGCCTTTTTAGATAATCAAAAGGATGTTAGATGGTCATATCCTGAAATGTTCGGGATTGTTATCATAATTAGAACTGGTTTTCAACTTTTTAATATAATATAGGAGATATTTTGTAAATTGTCCTATATTCTTAAAAGTAACCTTTGCTCATTGAAAAACCGGTTTCATATATCTTATTTAATTTCTTTCATAAGCTGTATAGTATATGTTGGACATATTGAAGTTAACCTTTACTAATGGAAAACTCTTTTTCCATAACCAGTACAATTAAATTTCATAAACTGTATAATATGTGTTGGACATATTGTATTCTAAGATTGGCATGAGATATTGTCGTTTGTGGAAATTTGTTATAGTTAAACATATCTTTATTTCTTTCTGTCCGTTTCTCTAATATCGCTTTTCGTGAACTAATTTTTATGCCGATTCGTATCCAGATATACACAGCCTACTTTATCCTAAATTATGTCCTACTATAAGGTCAGCTAAAAGACTCCATAAACTCGTCATTAAATAGTCTTCTAAGAATCGATTGATGAGTTCTTTTATATGGTATCATCTCCTCAGTTTTAACTACTGGGTTGAAAGTGTAATTAAACCTTCTTTTCATTTCAGTTCTCAACCCGCTACTTGATATACCCCACTATACCCCTGGTAAATAGATATTAGATATTAGTCGTTAGATTTTAGTGGGTTAGAAGAAAATGTTCCTTGATTTTTATTCTATTTATATATAGAATTTGTCGCGATGATAAATAATAAAATAGGCTCATGACTAGAATGTGTGGTAAGATAATCAGAAAGCATCTGTTAGTGTCATGGGGTATACTAACATATGCTAAAAGATTATATTCCAATTTCTTTAGGTTTATCCGAGTTTACTGCACCGGATTGTAAAGCGAGTGAATTAGCGATTATTGCGATTGTAATTAGCCGGTCATCTTATAAAACTTGTCTTCAGTGTAGTAAAAGTACTAATCGTATCCGTCAGTATCAAAAACGAGCAATTGAAGATGTCCCTCTACGAAATAAATTATGGTTAAAAATTAAGCAACGACGATATAGATATTCTGTCCGTGGTAAGGTATTTACCGAAACTTTTGAGAGTATTCGACCAAAAAGCCATCGGACAATAAGATATAAGCAGTATTTATTTGAAAAAGGTAAAGACCCAGCTCTTGAGAGATGTTGCTGAAGAATATCAGGTTAAATATACTACTCTTCACCGATTATGGTATCGTTATGCCAACGAAACAATAAATACACACCATCAAAAATATCCGAGCCATATTGGGATTGATGAGATTAGTGTTACAAGCGGACATTGCTATCACACCGTGCTTACCGATTTAACTGCACATCGTGTTAATGAGAAAACTGAAAAAGTTTTATTGTTTTCCAATGACTTACACAAAACAATTTAAAAGTTTTGACAAAAGATATAAACTTGCCTTGCATTGATTTGAAAATAATGATACGAAATGCGAAGCATAGATGGAGCGAAGCGACATCATTGACCTATAATATTGGAGGGCAGAAAAAGTTTATACCCCGACAAGAAGGAATGGTAGTGATGGCAAATTTTTGAGGTATGAGATAACATAGGTTGGATAGGACTTCAAAGGACATTGACTTTTTCAGAACGCTCGATAAGAAATCTCTGAAAAATGCTCATGAGATACCGAGCCCTCAAGAAAAATCCAATTATTATGCGTCTGCATTTCATGTCTTTTGAACCAATATTGACTTTGTCAGAGTTCTTGATAATTTCTCTTGACAAAGCAAGGATTTAAGTTTAGGATAATGTGCTGTTATGCTTAAAATAAAATTTTATTTACTGGAGGTGATTAAGTTATGAGAAAGATAATTACCTTGCTATTGGTCGGTGTAATATTAATTCAATTATCTGGCATCGCATTCGCCCAAGCACCATCAAAACCCAAACGCGGCGGTTGTGTTGCATGTCTTTACGCTTGGTTTTTCGGACCACGAGCTGGTTATATGTATAATGAAGGCGTAGGCATTCGAATGATGGAGTGGTTAACATTGCTTCTTCAATTGCCGCTGATTCTTCAATGGATTGATATTTGGAATGGAGTTACCTGGACTGAAATCGAAATTAGAGAAAATCTTCGCGACCCAGAATTTGCCAAATGGCATGTTTATAAAGTTCAAGAAGCATACGGAAAATAAGTATCAAAGTAATTGAAAGTTCTGCAAAAGTTATTTTTTGTTACTACGAATTCGACTTTTACTCCTGCAACCAGTGATTTTATTAGTAAACAGAATCTAAAAAAATGCTCAGGCGGAGACGAAATCAAGAGAAAAACCCCAAAAATTCGCTTGCGACCTCGTGACTCTTGAGGAACTATTGAGTTTGTCCGAGTTCTTTAATTAGATACTAAAACCGATTGATTTTGTTTCATCTTGCTTCGCACCAGTATGACATGATGAGGGATTGTAGACTTTTGCCGAGATTCTATAAAAAAGGGCAGATGATTCTGCCCTTTATAAATTTTCTATGCTGAACCCACAAATTTTTCGTGAATACGATATCAGAGGTATTGCGGATAAAGACTTGACCGATGATATCGTATTTATGCTCGGTCAGGGTTATGGTACATATGTTATCGAAAAAGCCCAAAGTTCTAAATCAAAAGTTAAAACCACAGAAGTTCTGATTGGTCGCGATATTCGACTTTCTTCTTCAAGAATCAGAGATGCATTAATTGAAGGCATAATTTCTACTGGTTGTGATGTTATTGATTTAGGTCTAATTCCAACGCCGGTTTTCTATTTTTCCGCATTTCATTATGATAAAGATGCGGGAATAATGATTACCGGTAGCCATAATCCTAAAGAGTTTAACGGCTTTAAAATCGGTTTAAATAAGACCACCATTTATGGTGAAGAAATTCAGAACTTAAAAAAGTTAATTGAATCAGGAAAATTCGCCTCAGGCAAAGGCAAATTATCAACCCTCAATCCGATTCCAGACTATATTAATATGATTCTTGATAAGATTAAAATCAAAAGGAGCCTTAAAGTTGTTTTTGATTCTGGAAATGGAACTGCTGGTGTTGTGATTGAAGAGTTGTTTACCCAATTAGGTGTCGACCCGGTGTTTATTAATCTTGAACCTGATGGTAATTTTCCTTCACATCTGCCTGATCCGACTATACCTGAATATATGAAAGATGTTCAAAGTTTGGTTTTTGAACTTGATGCCGATTTAGGCATTGGTTATGATGGTGATGCGGATAGAATTGGTGCTATTGATGATAAAGGGAATATTGTCTGGGGAGATAAACTTTTAGCCATATTTGCCGCTGATATTGTAAAACGAAAACCCAATGCCAAAATTGTCTTTGAAGTAAAATGTTCTCAAGGATTAGTCGAATATATTAAATCAGTTGGCGGTATTCCGATAATGTGGAAAACCGGTCATTCTTTGATTAAAGCCAAGATGAAAGAAGAAGGGGCATTACTTGCGGGCGAGATGTCCGGACATATGTTTTTTGCGGAAAATTATTATGGTTATGATGATGCAATTTATGCGTCAGCGCGATTACTTAAGATAATTTCCGAATCGGACCAGAACTTATCAGAAATGGTTGCGGAAGTTCCTTATTATTATTCGACTCCCGAAATCCGCATCGATTGTCCGGACGATTTGAAGTTTGAGGTTACCAATACGATTCGCGATTATTTTAAGAAACAAAATTATGAAACAATTGATATCGATGGCGTCAGAGTAGTATTTTCTGATGGTTGGGGATTGGTGCGGGCATCAAATACCCAGCCCGTTTTGGTTTTAAGATTTGAGGCTAAAACTCTTGAACGTCTCAATGGGATTCAACAAATATTTTATGAACAATTGAGTAAATTTAAAGAAGTTAAGTTAACTTAACTCGTATGCTTTTAGATAAATTTATTTCTCATGCTCGATGGTTGGTTGTATAAAACAAGTTTTTCCTTATTCAAAAAAGCCTTAGAAGAATATGCGCTTTTACCAGATAACGAAAAAGTTTTAATAGGTGTCTCTGGCGGTGCGGACAGTATTGTCCTGGCGCACCTTTTTAATGCTTATAATTTGAGAAGACATAAACATTGGGATTTATTAGCAGTACACATTGACCCCGGTTTTCCCCAATGGAATACGCAAAAAATCGTAAAATTCTTTGAGAAAATCAAGATACCTTACTTAATCTCAAAGATTGATGTGCCGAAAAAACTTGCCCGAATAACAAAAAGAAGACAAAAATATTGTTTTTTCTGTTCGCGAGAACGACGGAAAAGATTATTTGAAATCGCTAACCAATACGGGATAAAAAAAATTGCCTTAGCCCACCATTTAGAAGATGTTAATGAAACTTTTTTGTTGAACCTGTTTTATGCTTCCGAAATCTCGACTTTTGTACCCAAACAAGATTTTTTTCAGAATCGGTTTTACATCATTAGACCGTTATATTTTTTTGACAAAACTTTAATTGCGCGCTATCTTAAAACTTATGGACTATCAGCAATTAAGAACAGATGTCCCTACGAAAAGATGAGCGAAAGAAACCGAATCCGCAAGTTCCTTAATCAGTTATATCAAAAAGACCCAAGAATAAAAGCAAATATTTTCTGGGGAATAAAAAATGTTAAGATTAATTACTTGCCCTGAAATCCAATCCAAGAATTTAAATCTCGAAGGCTCTCAGAAAGCACAAATTCTAAATTGGAGGTATCTTGTCTGAAGCATTAAACATTAAGGCTGAAATTATTTGAAATGGCGGCTACATTGAGTAATTTCCGGTTTATTAGGTCACAGGGACTAAATGAAACCCAAATAACATATTTTCAGATCGCGATTGGGAAAGATAAAAATATTAGTACTGATTAAATGTTAAGCTTAATCTTTAGACATAACCTAAAGTATCATAGTCTCTTTTTAGTCAACAGCAGGAGAATGGAAAGTTTTATTCGCAAAATTTCTTCTTCTATGAGCATTCTTAGGTGTTTTGCTAAGTTCTGGCGTGAGAAAATGACAATTTAAATTATTGGAGATAAAAATGAATAACAAGAATCGTCTTCGAACATTATTTGTAATTTCCTTTGTTTCCATAATTGTTAATTTAGGACTTCTAGCAATAATCGTCGCAATGTCAATTGCGTTAAATCAACATAAGCGACTGGGAATAGAATTAAAAGAACAAGTTGAACAGCTCGAAGCAAAAGTTGCTGACTTAGCACCGCCATATACTGAGAAGCAAAAATTAATTCTTAAAAATTTAGTAAATAACCCCGAAATTTCAAAATTAATCAAAACTAAACCTAGTTTGGGTGGCAATTGGGGCTGTTGGTCAGAAAAAAATGTTAAGTTTCTTACCGAAAATAAACTACTTATCCTTTATGATGATGGACATATGATGGGCGCAATGGTCGTTCGAGTCCAAAACCCACAGGACATTAAAACTTGGAAAGTCTTGTGGAATACTTTACTATAAAATACTTATTTCAGAACTAACTGAAAAACAGGTTCAAAGCCCCGAGATATTCTCGATTTTTCCCGCTCCAATTCTTTGATTCTTTTTATATCTAAGCTATTATCACTATATTAATACAATATACAAGGCTTTCTCTATAATTTTATTGTTTTCCGTGTCATTGATTTTGTATTGGTCTTAAGGGTATAAAAATACACTCCGGCTTTTACTCTTTCTCCGTTATTGCTTGTGCCATTCCAATACACCGCATATTCACCAGCAGGTTTGGTTTCCGAAACAAGAGTTTTGATTAAACTGCCCGTGACATCATAGAGTTCTAATACAACATTACTTTTTTGGGGCACTGAATAATGTATTGTAGTTTGCAATGCAAAAGGATTGGGAAATGCAGAACTGAGAGAAAAATTATAATACTGTTTCGTCGGTTTTGCTTCCTTAGTCTCGGTCAGGGAAAATGGAACTGGTATGTGGAGCATAACAATCGGATTTCTGGTCGCCCGACCTTGAGCCTGGATGCTAAACCCCGCTATCGAATCAATCATATAGGTAATATATAATGTATCATTAGCCACGCCTGCGGCACAAGGGAATCGTTTAGAAGTTGTATTTGGTGTCGTTACTCTTTTGACAATTGGCCAAGTCAAACCATTGTCTCGTGATTCCGCAACCCAGATGTTGGCGCGATTAAAGTTAGTAGTTGGCTCAATATTGGGTATGGAATCAAATTCTTCCCATACCGCATACAAATAAGCCGTTGCTGATTGCTGAACAATTGAAGGACGACATGCCCAAATGTAGCCAACACCACCACCGGCAACAAATGTATCAGTATCCGCCCGTCTTACAAAACTCCAAACCGGTGTATTAGTTGGACAATAGTGCCAGTAGAACGAGTGGCAGGGTATCATAAAAGACCGCATTTACTGCCGCCATTATGCGCAAGTTATCCTGATTGTCAAACATTGGAAACAATGAAGTAATATGATATGAGGGCTTGGGATTATCAGAATATCCGGCAAATGCCGCTGGAAATGGCATCAAAACCGGAATCTCCCAGGTCATGCCACCATCATTCGAGATTCTATAATAAGCCGAATCAACCGGCGCCGCTAATCCGCCTGGATGTTGCCATTGCGTTCAAGTTATAATGACCTTATTAGATGTTTTAGATGTATGAATATTATGACTCGGACCAAATGGTTCTGGCCAAGGTGGAGTTGCGCGTTTCGGAATTGACCAAGCGCACCACGGTTGAATACGAGAACAATACAATGTATCATCATAGTCGCCAACTGGGTCTTCTTTAATCATAGCAATATGAATTGCTTGATTATGAGTTACGGCAACAACCGGCCATAGAAAACCAGTTTGTCCAGGGCAATACGGAAAATTTCCCTGTCCCGCAGCTTGGTCTTTTGCGACCACAGATGTTAAGCGTCCTCCAATGGATTGATGTGTCACAAGCACGGCCGCGCCGGTAATTGGGTCATAATCAAGATTGCCATATCCACTTCTTTGAGTAAAAACATTAACTCCATTTGGAAACCGCCAAGAATGAATTAAAAAACTATAGAAGTTATATCGGATGTTTCAGTCAGTCCAAGGTGATGATAGTTCGTTACTATACATCCAACCGGTATGAACACCATTAGCAACCAGCTCAACATAAGCTTAAGATAAAGTCGGACCATTAAATAACCGATCATAAGTCGTAAAACCGGCGACACTCATTGTATAAAGCGAACCTTCCGGGGCCGCAACCTTTATTGATGTTCGGGTAAAGTCTTTACCTGTCGCAGGAACAACAAATAAAATTGCTACGGCTAAAAACGACCAGTTCCTCATAACTACCTCCACAACAACGGATTTAATTTACCATCACGGAACTTTTTCATTCCTACTCCCATAAAACTGGGATTTAACCTATTATAAATATTAAAAAATTCTTGTCAAGAGTTATGTCGTTCCAACTTAGAAACCGCAACTTTAATTCCAACTTTGAAATCGCAAC
>CAYYPG010000008.1:0-20148 GCA_964473505.1 uncultured bacterium
TAATCAAAAATAATCATTAGTCAAGTCTAAAATACACATTTTTGCACAGGCACGTCTGTACCCTCTTTTTAAGACAAAATGCTGTATCTTACAGCAAAACAATAAGTTATCTAAAAATTGCCTTATCTAAAACATTAGTTATAACTAATGGGAAGTGGCAAGATTTTTGTGTGAATTGGTTTTTCTTACATAGGTGTGCTCTCTTTTTTTAAAAAACATTGAACGAGGACGAGATTACATCTTTTTCTTTAACATATCAATACTAATTTTACACAAAATATCAGATACTACCTAACTAATGTTTTTTATGTTTATCTTTATCCCAAAGATGGCAGTAAGTCTTAGAAAGATTTAGCGCACAGTGCAGTTTCTTGCAAAAAGAAGTTGGCATATGAATAGAAATTAAGAGCTTTTGGGGTTAAAATTTTATTGTTCATTTAGAAACCAGTTCTGATTAAAAGTGAGTTTGCTAAAAGTCTATAATGAGACGAAATGTCATACTAAACTTGTTTCGGCATCTAATACTAATAAAAGATGATATGAGATAATGTATCGAGTTTGGGATAACAAAGGAAACTTTTGCAGAATTTGCTAAAAATCTCTTGCGTAAAACGATTCCGGATTATCTTAGTGTTAGTAACCCGGGAAAATATCAATCTATTCAGATTTCTACTTTATCTGTCGTGATTAATGTTGCCCGGTAAAGGCCGATAATCACTCCCAATATTATACTGACGCCAAGTAATATAAAGCGTAATCAACTGATTTTTGGGATCCAATGATAGCAAAACCAAAAATCAAGTTCAGGGTAACAAAAGAAAATTTTGCAGAACTTTCTATCTAATAATATCATCGGCAAAATAAATCTCTTTGAGGATATATTGCTATCGGTCTTCTTCAACAACTCAATCGGTGATTTTTTAACTCTGCGATGATTATTAACTTTACAGTTAAAGTATGGACATCTTTCATTATCAATATTACTTTATTACTTTCATATATCTCAAATAATTATTCTCTGGTTACTATTCACTTTCTTTTATAATGTTGGAAAGATACCTTTTAATTAAGATAAGACGAATCTTGGATAAAATATGGAATAGATTTAACGAGTGTGGAGAACTGTTATCTGTTAAGCAATTTAGAAAAGTTGCATAAAGTTTAGCGTGACATCACTAATAAGCTAAATAATTTATGGTATCTTGGCTTACTTATTAATAAATACTGATATTTAAATAGCGCCGAACAAAACATTTCGCACCAATAGAAAAAATGGGCGGCTAACATTTACTTTCTCAAATTTTTATTACCAATTATAAATTTAACCGAAAATTAAAAAACATCTATGCTAACTGCTAAACAAAACTTATCGTAAAAATTTAAAATCTTTACTGTTTAGGAGAATTTTACGATTATAAGTTTATCAGATCTCTTCCGTGGTCAAATGCTTTTAGATTTAATTCCACAAATTTTGCCTTGACATTTCGGGCAATTGATTGTTGATAAAGTTCTAAAGGAAAATTTAAGAAGCAAGAAAGGGCGCCTAACATTACGATATTTTGGACTCGAACCTCGCCTAATTCTTTTGCTTTATTAAATGCCGGAACCAGATAAAAATTTTTCACCCTATGTTGAATTCGTTCAATTAAATCTTGGGGATATTCCGCCATTCCGGTTAAAACGGGCATTGGTGCAATCTCCAAAGTGTCGGTTAATAAAATTCCTTTTGGCGAAAGAAAATGGAGATAGCGTACTGCCTCTAATTTTTCAAAGGCAACAATGAAATTAGCCGTTGTCTCTTCAATTAGCGGTGAGAAAACCTTTTCGCCAAAACGCAAGTGACTATTCACACTACCGCCTCGTTGTGCCATTCCGTGCACCTCGGCTTTTTTTACATCCAAACCGGCATGCATGGCAACATCAGCCAAAATGTCAGTAAACAATAAGACGCCTTGTCCTCCAACACCGCAACATAAAATGTTAGTTGTTTTATTGGTCATACAATTGCCTCCCATTGGCAAAGCTCAACACACATTCCGCAACCAACACAGAATGCCGTACTGATAGTAACTTTATTATCAACAAAACTCATTGCTGGACATCCTAATGCCATACAGAGTTTACAACCATTACATTTTTCAGTGATAACCTTTTTGGCGGTTTTTCGTTCAGTAAGAAGAACACAGGTTTGTCGGGAAACTATTACTGCTGGACCTTTATCCGCAAGAATTTGTCTAAACAGTATCCGATTCTCTTTAATTTTGTACGGGTTGATAACATAAACCTTTTCAATGCCACAGGCTTTTGCCACCTCAGCACAATCTAATAGTTTGGTTTCTTCTCCCATTAAGGTTTTACCCGTACCAGGATGATCTTGATGTCCTGTCATACCGGTGGTGCGATTATCAACAATAATTAGAATTTGGTTGCCTTTATTATAAACGGTATTCACTAATCCCGGTAAACCCATATGAAAGAAAGTTGAATCACCAATGATTGAGACAACTCGTTTGCCGTCGCTTAATGCTTTCTCTATACCATGGGCTAAGGTTATTGAAGCACCCATACAAACACAAGTGTCCATAGCATTATGGGGTGCATAAGTTCCTAAAGTATAACAGCCAATATCGCCAGTAATTATTACATCTTTTCTTTGTAATAAGTAAAAAAGTCCAGTATGAGGGCAACCCGGACATAAAGCTGGTGGTCTTGCCGGTAAGGATGTCTCCGGGTGATAAGTAATTTGTTTTTTAGTTAGCGCATTTCTAATTATCCGGGAATTCAATTCATCAATTAGTGGTAATTTCTCTTTGCCCACAACCTTTATGCCCAGTGCTTTGATTTGAGTTTCCAGAAATGGCTCGACTTCTTCAATCACATAAAGAGTCTTTTTGCCCTGAGCGAATTTCTTGACTAATTCCTTAGGAAATGGCCAAACCATACCCAATTTTAAGAAAGACGCCTTCGGAAAAACTTCTCGTGCATATTGATAAGCCACGCCATCAGCAATTATTCCAATGTTCTTTTGGCCTTCGATAATTTGATTAATCGGAGTTGTGTTTGCATATTCCGTTAATTTTTGCATACGTTCTTCCAAAGATTTGTGGCGCATCCGCGCAAACTGGGGTAAGAGATTGGTTTTAGTAATATCCTTATTATAACCTTTATCGACAACTTCTTGACGCACCGCCAAATTAACAATAGTTTTAGAATGGGCAATGCGAGTTGTTATGCGCAAGATAACCGGAATATCATATTGTTCCGAAATCTCAAATGCCAGTTTCGTAAAATCTTTGGCTTCTTGACTGTCGGACGGTGTCAAAACCGGAATCTGGGCGAACATTCCATAATATCGATTGTCCTGCTCATTTTGGGAAGAATGCATTCCCGGGTCATCAGCCGTCACAATTACCATTCCACCACGAACACCAATATAAGCAGAAGAAAATAGGGCGTCAGCCGCAACATTAAGCCCAACATGCTTCATTGCACATAACGAACGAACGCCGGCTAAGGCTGCGCCCAAAGCGACTTCTAAGGCAACTTTTTCATTAGTTGACCACTCGCAATAGACATCTTTATAGGTCGCGAGATTTTCCAAAATTTGGGTTGACGGTGTTCCAGGATAAGCCGCAGCAACTTTACAACCAGCCTCCCAGGCGCCACGGGCAATTGCCTCATCACCGGAAAACAATTTTCGTGATATTGTCTCCATTAAAACTCCTTTTTATGATTCATTTAAATATATTCTTGTTGCTTCTCTAAATTTCAAACAATGCTTAATGAATTCAATATAAATTTCGGTTATTTCAAGCTTCTCATTTGATATTAAAATTCTACCGATCGTTTCCAATTTCAGTATTTTTGTACTTTTCTCCAACCTGCATAACTTTTATTACACCTAACATTAACCCTTATCATTTTTATTTCTAAAAATAAAATCACTTCAATCATTTTCATCAGTAGGTTTGTTCTTTTTCTAAACCCAAAATAACTCTTAATACACCCATTGCCAAAGCCTTCATCTCTTCTTCCCCTGGTATTACCAAAATTGGCTTTCTCATAAAATTTATCCATTGCTTCAGTCTTCTAACTAATTGAGAAGATTTCGCAACACCGCCGGTAATAACGATTGCAGAAACTCGACCTTTAAGTGCAACATACCTTGAACCGATTTCTTTGGCAATTTGATAGACCATCGCGTCATAAATCAACTTAGCTTTTTTGTCGCCCGTTTTGATTCTTTGTTCAATAATTCTAATATCATCAGTGCCTAAATATGCTAAAAGACCACCTTTCCTTTGAAGTTTATCCAACATCTCCTGTTTAGAATACCTGCCAGAAAAACACATTTCAATAACTTGGGCCACGGGCAACGACCCGCTTCTTTGAGGAGCAAAAGGTCCCTCTTCGTTAGCATTATTCGCATCAATCTGTCTGCCTCGTCTAATTGCCGAAACCGTGATTCCACTACCTAAATGCGCAACGATAAAATTCAATCGGGTAATTGTTTTCCCAAATCTTTCTGCAACTTTTCGAATTACTGCTTTGATATTTAAAAAATGTGATAATGATTTCCGTTCAATCTCTGGCAGCCCCGATATTCGGGCTAATGGAAAAAATTCATCCACTGATTCTGGGTCGACAAAGTATGCTTTTACTTTGCGCTCTCGAGCCAAGGTATATCCAATCAATGGACCTAACAACGAAGGATGCATACTCTGAATTCTACCCTGTCTAATATCGGATACTACTTGAGAAGTGATTTGATAAGTACCGCTTTTTAGTGGCTTTAACGGCCCACCACGAGTAACAATAACATCAAACTTATTCTTGTTTATCGCTTTAATAATTAACTCTTTTCGATAATTATACTGGTCGAAAATATTTTTAAACTTACTAAGTATTGAAACTGGATGGGTTATTGTCTGTTCAAAAACTTTAATCAATTTTTTTTCATCAATTGATTTAGTCGGCTTCAGCTTATCAGGAAACTCAAAGATTGCGATTTTTGTAGAGGAACCACCAGGATTAATAACCAAAATGCGCATCGCTTTTCAATCTATTTCCTCCTGTTGCAGAAATATTCATTCCTAAAGAGATTGGTAGCAACTTAGCATTTAAAGAATTGTAGAAGTTTTGATGGTTTTCTTCTTAGCCTGCGTTCGGCTATAGCCTGAGTAATAATTGGCAAGGCAATTGTTGCTTCACAATAACACTGAACAAATTTTCCTTCGTCCGTTTCCTTACCCCAAGAAATTGCCTCTTCAAAAGTTGCGCCTGATAATCCTCCCCATTGCGGAGAATCCGTAGTAATTTGAATAGCATATTTATGAGGATAATAAGTTTCATCAGTAAGTAACCGTCTAAGCCCCTTTTTGCCTGGCACCTTTTTATTTTTATATAGTAAGTCACAAGTCACCGCAAAAAGTTGGATAAAGTCTTTGGGCACACCTCCTCCAATGTAGATTACCCCGGTATCTTTAACGTGTTCGCCCAAACTCATAAATTCGATATAATCCTTAACCGCGTCAATCGTTAAATTGACTCCTCGACTTTTCGCAATCAGACAAGCGTCACCATAAGGACTATCCATAATCGCAGGACAAAAAATTGGTACATCGTTTTCCGCGGCGGTGGCAACAATACTTTTGATGCCTTTTGTGCTTAACCATTTACCAAACAGATACAAAAACTCGCGCGAGGAATAATGGTAATTGTCTTGTAAAGTTTGAATAAAATCTGCGATTAAGGTGGTCATTTCCAAATAATCATCTTCTCGACCATAAACATCGTAATAACGGTTTAATCCGAATTTAAATAAGTTTTTATCGTTTATCAGATGAGAACCTTGCCAATAACTTTTGCCCATCGCTTCAACAATATCTTCAGAGATATTTGCTCCGGTGGGAATCAAAATATCAATAAAATTATTCTCCAGCAGCCAATTAATAATTTTCCATTGGCCGGTTGTTGAAAGTGAACCTGCATAACCAAATAATATGGTTAGATTCTTATTGTTAATCATTTCTTGAAAAACATCTACACACTCCGCCAATTTTCGTCCTTGAAAACCAGTCTGTGCCATATCATTTAGCAACTGATTTATTGATTTTTTAGATTTTATTTCAATTGCTTTTACTTTTTTCTTTAGAAATGGTATATCTTTCATATGACTCCTTTCTTATGGTAAGAGTACTGCGACCGCAACAACTGTTGTCCAGAATCCTCGTTTATCACCAATTGCCGTTTGAGTAATATTCATTGTGCGCACTATCTTACCAGAAATTTTCCAGATTTCTTTTCTTTCATCCCAACCAGCCGTGGGGTCAAATTCAACTCCTAAAGTTGTCGCCAACATTGTTGCCGCTAAATCTTCCGCATAATCACCGGCTTTAGATTCTGTCTCACCAAACGAATGATATTCGGATAAGTAACCATATTGATTTTTCTCTTTAGGTACCGCTACACCAATTGATGCAGAAATCAAACGATGTGGTTCGTTAGTAGAATTTTCTGACATCACACAAAAGATAATTTCACCTGGGGTCAGATATTGTAAACCCTTACTTCGCGGAATTATTTTAGCCGCTGGCGGCAAAATACTTGACACTTTTACAATATTAAACTGTGCGATGCCCGCATCTCTTAAGGCGGCCTCGAAACTGGAGAGTTTATCCCGATGTCGACCAACTCCTTTAGTAAGAAAAAGTTTTTTAGGAATTATCATTTTTCGTTTTCTTGAGTATGGAGCAGAGCGGATTTGAACCGCCGACCTCCTGAGTGCGATTCAGGTGCTCTCCCAACTGAGCTACTGCCCCAAAATACGAATAAATTATTTTTTTTCATTAAAAAATTTATCAACACTTGATTCTAATAAAAATACATCAAAAGTCAATATAAATTTTACAACTCAAGAAAAATTTAAAATAATTATAAAAAACAAACGAGAAAATCTTGGATAGAAAACAATCTGTATTTTAAAGTGTTACACACCAATTCCTCACAAAATAATTTTCTCAGATAACTTATTGAAGTCAATAAAAATCTCTTTTTATCATTGAAAAAAATATAGACTACAAATAAAATAGACCATAATTATACTATCCTGTTAATCAACCCACAACGGATGAAAGTGCCATATTCTTTTATTGTCACAAGCAACCTTGGTTGAAAACCTTTACAAAATTGCATTTGACAAAAATAAAAATTAAGGCAAAATAATTTTAGGAACCTATGAAAATCTACATTGGTACTTCGGGTTGGTTTTATGATTGGAATTTAGGACGAAGTTTAAATTGGTATGTTGCCAATTCGATGTTATCTGCAGTAGAACTGAATGCTTCTTTCTATCGTTTTCCTTTTCCTAATCAAATAAAATCTTGGGCGCAACAAGGTAAAAACTTAAAATGGTCAATTAAAGTAAATCGTCGCATTACTCATCTTTCAAAATTTAATAAAGACAGTTATCCTTTGTGGCAATCGTTTTATAATCTTTTTTCGCCAATGCACGATTTGATTGATTTCTTTTTGTTTCAACTTCCACCATCATTTACTCCTGATAATCGAGATGTATTATCTGATTTTATAAGACACACCAGCCTCAATGATAAATTCGCTTTAGAAGTACGAAATCAAAAATGGTTTACCGAAAAAGAAATTAATTGGGCTAAGAAACTACACATCACTTGGGTTTCGGTTGATACACCCAAATTTCCCAATACAATTTATCAAACATCGGACAAAGTATATTTAAGAATGCATGGACGTACTCATTGGTATCAATACAATTATTCAAAAAAAGAGCTTGAAGAGATAAGTCATCGCATCAAAAGCTTAAAACCCAAAGCGGTTTATATCTATTTTAATAATGACCAAGATATGTTGGCCAATGCCCAATTAATGCAACAAATAATGAATGGTTGATAACATATCTTTTTGTTATTATAAAGGTTTTTAATTTTGAATTATTTTCTGAAAAAATCTTAATACTTCATAATAATTCTGTATTTTAAATAATTTTTCGAGTATTCTAAATAACCGTCTAATTGATGAAATAATAGACTGTGCATTTGACCTCTTAAAGATAAACTCTACGTGATTTAAATGGCAAATGGTTTGATACACCATTGGCTTCGCATGGAGAAAAAAGAGGCAAAAATATTGGCGATATAAAAGGGAATGTTTTTGATAAAAACAACGGGAGATTTTTTTAAACTATCAAGCAAAGAAGCGGATGGTTCTGATATAGTAGCCGGACTGTACCCTAACCGTAACTATGTCCTTTAAAATTATCTTTAACGCATCAATTTATTGGCTAAATCTCCAATTCAAACCAAATTTAGTCTTAAATCGCAGTAACGAAGATTGTTAAAGTTTATTTTTAGATTTCTTATCTGTTTTCTAAAATTTCAATAATAAACAAACTGACACCATTCCATTTCGTATATATACCTATTTAAATTACGATCTTTACAAAAATGTACATCGGCTCTAAATCAATTTTTAAATGTTATATTAAAACAATTATTTCACCGATAATATATAATATATCTTGTATCTATAAAAAATCAAAAATGTTTTTTATTCTAATGTATTTTAAATGAATTTCTCTTTGAAATGGGCGATACCTGATTTGAACAGGTGACCTCTTGCATGTGAGGCAAGCGCTCTAACCAACTGAGCTAATCGCCCATATTGATATATAAACGATAGTTTATTACTTATAGTATAAGAATAACCCAACAATTCGTTTTGTCAACACCTGCTACAAGAAGACTCTGACAAAGTTAATATTGATTCAAGAGATACAGAAGACACAAACGGATTTCTTGATTTTTTTTCTCTGGGATCGACATTTTGGGAGACATTTTCAAATTTTTCTAATAAAATCAATGGTTGCGAGACCAAAAATCAAATTCAAGGTAGCAAAAGTGGATTTTCACAGAACCTTCCTATAAAGAACTATGACAAAGTCGATATTAGTTTAAAAGACATGCAATGCAGAAGTATAATTGTTGATCTTTCTTGTGGGGTGCGGTTTCTCTTGAGCATTTTTCATAGTTTCCCTATACATTATCTACCATAAGATATTAGCAAAAAATAACCCCGCATCAAATTATTGATGCGGGGGAAACAAATATCCTCAATCGGCTTAGAACTTAATATTTACACCTAATTGCCACCTTTTTAAATCAGTAAGTTGTGCGAAGTTTAAGAAGTTCAATTCGATGTTATCGTTGACTTTGAACCCCAATCCATAATGATAAGCAGTCGCATTACTCATTGTAAGTTTAGATTCAGATTTAAAACTCCACGAATCTAATTCATCTTGCGGTTCAATAATTATTGTATCCCGGAAAGCTGGGTTTTGAGAACGACGTACAACACGTTTATAAGTCTCTCCTTTGTCGGTCAAAATCATCTCGCTATAATCTTTAAGCGTAAGTGTAATCTCCTGTGTAACACCTAATCTCAATACTAATTTATTCGTCAAAAAACTTTCTAATCCCACAGGAATCTTTAAGGATAAACCGCCGGTGCAATTTTTGATATCGTAATACTCACCGTTATTCGCTTCTTCAGTATATTCAGCTGTATCAGGCACATTTCGATAATAGTATCTGGTCTCAAACTCGGGTTCGGCTTTTATTTTCAGATTTGTGGTGAAGTATGAAGGCAACAAACCGATGGCAAAAATATTGTGCATATCGAAGGCCTCAAACTTTTTCTCGCCACCGATACCAAGCGCAATTTTGAAATAATTAAGTTTGCCATCAAACTTCTGTGTAGCCGATTCGGAATTTTCTATTTTTCCACCACTGGTTTGAGTATTTAAGGAATAGGTTGTCTCGGTCATAGTGCCATTTACTGGTTGATGGGAATAAGCTATTTCTGCCAAAATTGACATTGAGTACTCGTCGGTTCTTCGCTTATTGCGACCATTTAGCGCAAGAAAAACTCCGCTAGTTTCTTGTTTTTCAACTACCTCATTGAAATTTTTCAACAAACTAGTCAGAGTTTGGCTCACAAAACTATTTAAACTCGAATTCAAAAAGTTATTGGGGACAACACCTTTTGCTTTATCATACCCAAATGAAAAACAAAATGCCATTTCATTTTCTGGTTCACCCATTACTACACCAGCTAAAATCGGTAATGAGAATACATTTGCCTTGGATTTAATCTCATTTTTGGTATAATTATAATTTAGCATTGTATCGTGACTGTACAAGTAATGAACAGTAGTCGTTCGACTAACAAATTCGTCGTTGATTTTCTGAGGTGCAATCATAAGTCCCACATCATATTTACAGAGTTTTTTGCCCAAAATCAGATTCAGCGTATTGTTGATATAATTATCAACGATTTCGGTTTTTGTACTATCGATTATTCGGTTAACGCCTACTTTTTCAATGCTGTCTTTCTCACTTGTTAATTTAAAATTCCAGCCACCAGTTTCGAATAGTGCACCACATTTAATGTTTTGAAAAGCCGTAATTACGCCAATCAAATTATAGTACATCGAAGGAGCATATGTGGGGTCAAAAATATATGCTGGTTCAGAATTTATTCCGGAAAGATTTGTATAAACATTCGTTCCTTCGATACGATTAATATATGCCGGATTGAAAAAGAGGTCAGAATACTCGTCATCAACAATACCAACTAAGTCAGGACCTAAGCCGCGCATACGCATTGACACCGGAACTATAGCCAACGCAATCGTTGTAGTTAGTAATACACCAAGTATTACTTTATATTTACACATAGTGCCTCCTGTTCTGCACTTTCTAATCCATTTTCCAATAAATGGGTTTATTGTATTTTATCAAAAATACCTTTTTTGTCAAGGATAAAATGTGAAAACTCTGAAAAATGCCCAAGAAACACCAAGCCCCATAAGAAAAGACCAAAAATTATGCTTCTGCATTTCATGCCTTCTGGACCAATATTGACTTTATCAGAGTTCTTAATGTAAAAGATTGCTGAATAAACTTTCGTACCATTATATACATTTTGTAATCACTCAGTTTGTTTTTTTATAAGTTCAGCTCACTCTTTTCTTTCTACTCATTAGACACCAATTGCCCCAAAAAGTAAAATGCTCAATTTGTTTAACATCTTCGATTTCTTATTAATTTTATTGCCCAGTGCCGTTTCCCAAAAGTTTGAAAAGTCTTTTTTCTAATTTTAAGGTCAAATAGCCAATACCGATCCCCCAGATTGCTCCCGCAACCACATCTGAAGGATAGTGTTCTCCTAAATAAATTCGTGAAAGACCAACCATTACGCCAAAACCATATAAAGGAACCGCCAATTTGGGGTATTTATTTCCATAAACAGTTGCCAAAGAAAAATATCCCAGAGTATGGCCAGATGGAAACGAAGAATCCCAACGAGAAGTCTGTTGATTTTCCGGCCTTGGTCGATTACATACGGCTTTTAAGATTATTCCTGTAACTGATGCGGTCGTCCAAGATGTCAGCGCTAATTTGGCGACTTTCTGTTCTTTGGCCCCACCGAAATAAAATACCGCCAGATTACTTGCTGCTAATGCTGTCGGACTCGAAGTAAATTCAGTAAACTTCATTATTTTATCCATCGTTGCAGACTGCCAGTCGTGACGAATCGTATTATATAATGATTGGTCAATATTATCTGCTTTTACAGTTAAAACGAAAACAATAATTACCAAAGCTAAAAACATCACACTCTTAGAATTTAGTTGATATCGTTTTAGCAAATTAATCAACAATCTCTTATTAGAACAGAATTTCAATATTTAATCTTTTACTTTGGGCAATCTTTACAATATGCTGTCTCAAATTATCAACATAATTGTTGTAATTGCGGATTATATGTTGATAGTAAGCTACCGCTTGGGGATAAAGGTCTTTTATTTTTGATAGAATTACCGGATTTTTCTGATTAAGATAATTTAATTTATCGACCAATATTCGGTTAGTACCAGTATTATGAAAAACATCAAAGATTCTACCAAGTGCGGATTCAGTATCGGAAAAATAAGGAAGAATTGGTCCAAAAAATACACTAGTATCAATTCCGGCGTCAACCAAAACCCTCACGCATTTAAGACGATTTTCAACTGAATCCGCATAGGGTTCAAAGATCTTACGAATTTTATCATCAATCGTTGTAATCGTTATCTCCACAGAACAATCATTGTAATTCTTAAGTAAATCAATATCCCGACAAACCAATGACGATTTAGTTAAAATCTCAAATGGGAAATTATGTTCTCTCAAGATTTTTATCGCAGTTCGTGTTAGCTGTCTTTCCCTTTCAATTGGTTGATATGGGTCAGCGACGGTTCCAATACATACTTGACCGAGTTTTTTCTTCTTTATTTCTTTTGTTAAAACCTCGGCTAAATTAACCTTAATATCGACAAAAGAACCCCACTTTTCTTTATGATGGGAATAATCCTTCATAAAAGTTGCATAACAATAAATACAACTGTGAACACATCCGACATAAGGATTAATACAATACACCGTCCCGGAGATTTTTGATTTATTGAGAATGCCTTTGGCGAAGACTTCTTTAATATGAATCATCAATTAAAAAATTTCACTTTTGAATTTGACATTGGGTAAAAGTTAAAAAAAAACGCTCCACTAAAAATCGTCTCCAAAACATCTATTAATTTAACATCGTAGGTTTTGAATGTATTTACCAATAATATCAAATTCAACATTAACCCAATCGCCGATTTTTTTGTATTTCAAGGTAGTATGGTCAAAAGTAAAGGGAATGATATTAACTTCTATTTTTTGTCCTTTGATTTTCGCAACGGTCAGGCTGATACCATCAATAGCGATTGAACCTCTTGCCACAATGTTTTTAATACCTGCTTGGGAAATTTGAATTTCCAGCATCCTTTGTCCTGATTTGTTGCGGATATTAATGATCCGTGCCTTCTCATCAATATGTCCTTGGACAATATGCCCTTCTAACCGATCAGTGAGTTTTCGCGGCCGTTCTAAATTAACATAATCACCAACTTTAATCTGAGCAAGATTGGTAGTTTTCAGAGTTTCAGCGATGGCTTCAACTTGAAATGAATCTTTTTGTGTCATAATAACTGTTAAACAACAACCATTAACCGCGATGCTATCTGATGGTTTTAATTCGGAACTAAATGGTGCAGAGATTAGGAAAATTTTATTATTGTTTTTGGTATGAATGTTTGTTACTTTCCCGATGGATTCAATTATGCCCGTAAACATAATTCTCTATTTTATAGATTTATACAAAAATATCCCATTAGTTTTAATTACAAATAGCCTTCAATAATAAAATCTTTACCTATTTTAATGATTTGATATTCTTTTAATTGGATGGCCGATTTCAAACTATTTATTTTTAGATAATCAGAAAATGTGACTCCTTTGCCTAATATTTTCGGAGCATATATTAAATAGATTTTATCCACAATCTTAGCTTGTAATGCCGAACTGGCAACTGTTGCTCCGCCCTCGATTAAAACTGAGGCAATCTTTCTTTTGGCTAATTCTTGTAAAATCTCATTCCATGATAAAAGTCCATTTTCGTTCGGTTTTACCTTTATTATCTCAAGATTTTTTTTCATTACCTTTACATCTTTAATTCTTTGATGATTACTTGTAAATATAATCGTTGGGTTTGGTTCTTTCATTATTTTAGCCATTGCTGGTATTTTCAGATCGGAGTCTAAAATGACCTGTGTTAATCTTTTCTTCGGTTCGATACGGCAGGTCAACCTCGGATTATCTATTAGGATTGTGTTAATCCCGACTAAAATTGCATCTGCCTCTTTTCTTAATTGCTGGGCAAATTTTCGGCTCAAAGCAGTTGTTATCCATTTCGACTCTTTATTTTCAGTTGCAATACGTCCATCAAGAGTTAATGCCAATTTTAAAACAACAAAAGGTAATCCTGTTTTAATGAATTTAAAGTAAGACTCGTTCTGTTTTTCAATCGCTTCTTTTAAGAGTCCAACTCTAGTTTTAATTCCGGCATTATGCAAATCGAGTATACCTTTCTTGCAGACCTTAGGATTACAATCATAAGTTCCAATTACAACTTCTTTGATACCAGATTTAATTATTGCCGGAACGCACGGCGGAGTTTTCTTTTCCCAATAATTACAAGGTTCTAATGTGACATAAAGAGTCGCACCTTTGACCGATGTTTTTGCACTTTTTATTGCATTAATCTCGGCATGAGCTTCGCCAAATTTTTTATGATATCCTTGTCCAATAATTTTTCTGTTTTTGACAATTATTGCTCCTACTAATGGATTAGGTGATACAAACCCCCGACCTTTTTCTGCCAACTCGATTGCTTTTTGCATATAAAATATATCTTGCTGGCTGAAATAGAACATAAGCTACCTCGTTTTTCGCTATCCCCGGCTCGCTTTATACTAGCATATTTTAGAAGACCTATATTATCCTCCCAAATAAAGTTTATCCTGTTATTAACCTTAGTATATTTTTCGCTATTTTTTCTCAGTGCCTTGTTGGGTTTTCTTCGCCGCTTCAATAATCTTTACCGCAATTTCCTTTGGTACTTCTTCATAATGGGAAAAACGCATTGTAAAATACCCTCGACCTTGTGTAATTGACCGTAAAGTGGTTGAATACTTATACATCTCTGCTTGGGGAACTTTGGCTCTTATAATCTGGAGATTTCCTTCGGCTTCCACGCCCATTATTTTACCACGACGGGCATTCAAATCACCCATAATATCGCCAACAAATTTTTCCGGTACAGTTACTTCGACATCATAAATCGGTTCTAATAAGACCAAACCGGCTTTTTCACAAGCCGCTTTGAATGCCAGAGAACCGGCAATCTTAAAAGCAATATCGGAAGAATCGACCTCATGATATGAACCATCATAAATTGTTACTTTCAAATCGATTACCGGATAATTGGCCAAGACACCGTTAGCCATCGTTTCTAAGACACCTTTTTCTACCGAAGGAATATATTTTGCTGGCACTGCACCACCATAGATTTCATCAACGAATTCAAAACCACTACCGCGTTCTTTAGGTTCAATACGCAGCCAAACATCACCATATTGTCCTCGACCACCACTCTGTTTTTTATATTTTCCTTGCGCTTCAGCCTTTTTAGTTATTGTCTCGCGATAAGGGATTTTCGGTTTTTCCAAATCGACCGAAACATCAAACTTTCGTTTTAACCGACCAATGATTACATCCAGATGTAATTCACCCAAACCAGCGATTAATTGTTGTTTTAATTCATGGTCATAAACATAAGTAAAAGTTGGGTCTTCTTCATGTAATCGCAAAAGACCATTTGATACCTTCTCTTCATCACCCTTGGATTTAGGAACGATTGCTACCGAAATTGATGGTTGCGGAAACTCAATGGCCGGTAATTTAAGTAACTCTTGAGGACTTGTCAGGGTATCCGAAGTCTTGGTTTGCTTCAGTTTAACTAAAGCACCAATTTCTCCGGTTCGTAACTTATTAGTTTCCGAACGTTCACGTCCTTTCACATAATATATTTGATTAATCTTTTCTTCGCGCTCTACGGTTGCGTTAATTAGAATACTACCGGATTCAATCGTTCCGGAAAAAACTCGAACGTAATTTAAATCTCCAATGTGTGGTTCAGAAACAGTCTTGAATATAAAAGCTAACGGCGGACCCTTGGCATCAGGATTTTTTTCAATCAGTTGATTGGTCTTAAGATCAATCGCTTTAATCTTTCGGCTCAGGGCTAATCCACTTAATGAATCTATTGCAAAATCAAGGAGAATATCAATACCGATATTATCGTATGCATCACCACACAAAACTGGAAATATTTTTTGAGACCTAACACCTTCTTTGACTGCGGATTTTAATTCTTCGGCGGTAATTTCTGCGCCTTCTAGGTATTTATTCATTAGTGTTTCCGAAAAATCTGATGCCGATTCAATGATTTTTTCTCTCAAAGTATTAATCTGGTCATTTAAGACCTCGGGCACAGGCACTTTTTTTCTAACATTATCTTTGTAAGAATATGCTTTATTTTCTAATATACTAACTACGCCCTCAAGACCAGATTCTTTACCGATAGGTAAAAATAAAGGACAGACAGCGCTTCCCCACTCTTTAATCAGTTCCTCAATAATTTTGTAAAAATCAGCATTTTCTTTTCTCAACTTATTAACAAAAATTATTCTGGGCAGTTCTTCTTTATTAATATACCGCCAGATTAATTCTGTACCGACTTCGATACCTGAAGTCGCATCAACTACAACCACCGCACAATCGATGGCACGCAAACCAGAGAGTACTTCACCAATAAAATCCGCGTAGCCTGGTGTGTCTACGATATTAAAATAATGGTCTTTATATATGCCATAGCCTAAAGCAAGATTAATACTAATTTTGCGCTCGATTTCATCTTCATCATAATTTAACAATGAAGTTCCATCATCTACTCGACCTAACCGTGTGTTCTCTTTTAACAGATAAAGTATTGCTTCGCCGATGGTCGTTTTACCACAACCTCCGTGCCCGAAAAAACCAAGGTTAATTATTTTGTCAGCACTATATTCTTTCACTACTGCCTCCACATTTAAAATTTAAAAAATGATAATTAAATTACTTTTTTCCAAAACTTATGACAAACTACTCACCATGTCATACAACTTAAGTTTTATGTCCCATCAAGAACGATTCGATTTGAATTCCAAACTATTAACTAAGTCTATTTTGGTTTTAGTTAACAATATCATAAAATAATAGCATAACAAAATATTTTCTAAAGTCAACCTGCAAATTTATAATCTATTATCAAATAAAATATTATTGTTTAATAATCTTCAGTTATTTAATTATTTCAGATTAGACATATTAACCAATTATTGGGCATGTTTAATAAATTCTAAAAAATCTTTTTAACTCGTTGGGATAATATCTAAGCAAATAAAAATCGTGGTATTGAAACCAAAAGATACGATGACTATTTGTTTTACGCGGACTAATGGAATCTCTGGCAAAATGTAAATAGAGAATAGAGAATGTGGCTCTTTTTATCAAACTATCCTCCGGCAATGCCTTTCAATAAATTTAAACAATATGACTACTAATGTTTACAGTTTCTCCTTGACATTAAGTAATTTCTAGTTTACACTAAATTTAATCGGGGCGTGGCGCAGTTGGTTTAGCGCACCAGCTTGGGGTGCTGGGGGTCGCTGGTTCAAATCCAGTCGCCCCGATTAATTGCAACTTTTATCAATTATTAGCGAAAATGTTTACTTGCTTACCTCTCCTTTGGCTCGGTTTGTTCTGCAATTTCCTTATATTTGAGGGTTAAATTAACTGGACGGACAAAATCAAAATTATATTTTTATCCAGCGAACGGCGGTTCGTTCCAGTGGTTTCGTCAGTTTTTCGGCGGGGTGAGTTGATAAAATTCACTCTTTCAATACTTCAATCCAATTGTCTACCTTTTGCCCGAAACCAGACTTTCTTTTGTTAAGATCGGTTTTTATTTTGATAATTTCGTCCTTTTTAGCAAGATAGGTTTTTAAAAATATTTCCGTTCAAAAAGACATTAACGAGCCTGTCCAGTTTCTTTGATTTCCTATCCCAGATTTTAGACGAAAGATTGCGAAGCCAATATATTTTCTTTTCCCCACATTTCACTTTAACAAGCAGTTTTTCTTTTTAGTCTTCACAAAGAGCGACTTTTGAGATTTTGCCTTTCAATTGTTCAATTAATAAAATATCTTTACGAACACAAACCAAGTTCTTTAACGAAAATAGCGACAAGTTCCTCCGATGCCGTGCACCCATTGAACAGTAATTGTCGCAACACATTTGTCACAAGTTAAAAGTATGGTGAATGGGAAATAATGTCGCTTTTTAGAATAGTGTAGCTTGGCTCTGTTTTTCAATTAGCAGAGGTTAATCTTAAACAACTATTCAACAATATGAGAACCATATGCAAAATATAACACCTGCAATTTCATGAGTCTTAGGATTTTTACAACCTAAAACTATTCAACAATATGAGAACGATATGTAAAATATAACACCTGCAATTTCATGTGTTTTTGGGGAATTCTTACAGCCTAAAACTATTCAAAGATTTGAGAACCATATGCAAAATATAACACCGCAATTTCATGTGTTTTGGAGAATTCTTACAGCCTAAAACTATTCAACAATATGAGAACCTTATGTAAAATATGACTCTTATCAATTATAAAGAACTAAGAAAAATTAGTCCTGAGAAAACTCTGCAAAATGTTCAAGTTCACACCGAGAGCCGAAAAAAACCAAGAAACTCATACGAGCACGTTGTGTTACTCGAGATAATACTGGGTTTGTTAGAATTCTCTCACGAGATTACCAGACAACCTATTATCGCATATCTTAAATTTACTGATGTTAGATAAAGTAGCCGTAGAATTAGGTCCTTTGAAGCGATACAATGTCTTGGCTCCGCACCACCTTAATTTCCATTCTTATGCCAAATCCCTTTAGCAATAGACCACTCTGCTTGCTTAATCTTTCTAAAACTTTTTGCCTTCTTTTGTATAAAAACAAATATAAAAAAACATTAGTTATAACTAATGTTTTAGATAAGGTTATTTTTTAGATAAGTTGTTGTTTTTTAGAGAGATATTACATTTTGCATAAAAAAGAGGGTACAGTCCCCTCCATAGCCCTCTGGGTTGCTTGAAAAATAGCCGAGAAAGTCGCTTTGGTAAGCAAAGTTCGAAGAAATTTGGGAATTGTTTTTAGAGTTACTTTGGGTAGAAATATAATTCTCAATTTGTAGGCAATTGTCAGAATCAATATGAGTGGAGTTGTGAAAATCAATCAGGGAATAATGGTCAGAGTTATGAGGTTAGCAACTTAAGAAATCATTTACTTAGCACTTTTGGGAAGAGTAATTAAAAAATAACGGTCAGAGTTATGGTGTTTATAATTCAGGCACACAATTTACCCTTATCAAGAAACGATATTTAGTATTATGGGAAAGTAAGTAAAAATAATGATTAGAATTATTAGATTTACAATTCAGGAAATTATTTGTTTTTAGCAAAAGACGATATTGGGTACTTTTGGGGAAACCAAGTAAAAAATAGTAATCAGATTTATTGAATCCACAACTTCAGAACTCATTTATTTTTATTAGGCTTAAAATTCAGGAAATTACTTGTCTTTATCAAAAGACGATGTTGAATACTTTTGGGAAAGTAAGTAGAAAATAGTGGTCTGGTTTATTGAAACCACAACTCAGAACTCATTTATTTTTATTAGGCTTAAAATTCAATAAACTATTTACTTTTATTTAGTATTTTGGAGAGAGATAATTAAAAATAATGGTTAGAGTTATTGAGTCGCGGTTATGAAGATATATTTTGCACATTGTGCTATATTCTTAAATTAATCTTTGCTAATTAAAAAATCTATTTCACCTAACCACTATAATTAAATTTCATAAAATGTATAGTATGTGTTGGACACATTGCATAGCAAGATTGATGACTATTTAAAAGTATTAGAAGAAGACAAAAAGAAGAGCAGAGATCTTTCACATAACAGTCTTACAATATACACAATAGACAAACTTTCTGGTTTTGATTCAGTGATATAATCCCTAACTATTGGTTACTTACTCAAATTAACATACCGCTAATCTAATGTTATTATTATGTTAACTTTTCGGTTAAATACTAATTTAACTCTTTGTTCAGAAACATATTCCCCTCATTATTTGAAATTTATTAAAAAAGAACCAAGCATACTAATTCCTTTGAAGAAACAATGAAATCAAACCCGAAAAACCCGGCATGTTAAATTTATAAAAAATAACCCAGCAAACTAAGGCTGGGTTCAAGTTGGCGGTTTGTATAATATATTATGGAGTTCGCGGTGTCAAAATAAAGTTAATATCAGGTGTATTTTGGCCACTAACAACCGTTACTGGACCCGGATACATTTTAGGATAGTAGTTCTGGGCTCGTGCCATCACATGATAATCTCTTGGTGGAAGATTGGTAATCGTATAAGTACCATCATCACCTGTTGTTGCACGACGCACAAAACGACGATAACGAGCAGTAACTGTAGCCCCGGCAATCGGTAAGCCGGTCACAGA
>CAYYPG010000008.1:20248-41060 GCA_964473505.1 uncultured bacterium
ACAGAGTCGGTTACCACTCCAGAAATTGAACCAGGATTTGGGGGCGGAGGAGGCGGTGGAGGGGACGGCGTCATGGGCGATAATGCAAAATTAATTCCTGATGTATTCTGACCAGCAAGAACTGCTACTGGAGTTGGATAGGTTTGAGGTCGGTAATGCATTGCGGACGCAGAAACTACATATGAACCTGCGGGCAAATTATTAATAGTATAAGCACCTGATGCATCGGTATATGCCATTCGACAAAAATTCATCTGACCACGAGCCATGACTTTTGCCTGGGATATGGGTAAACCTGTTGCGGAATCGGTTACAACACCTGATATCGAACCCATATTCTGTTGTGCAAAAGCAGTAGTTAATAAAGTAATCCCGAAGAGAAGCGTGAAGATTTTTTTCATAATTCACCTCCTTTCTTAAGTTGAACGTGAATTTTATGAACTCTGTTAGCACCGACTTGTGACTGCTCTTTCCATTTCGACTCTTTTCTTAATAAAGTACGGCATCTAACAGAGCTTATGCTGATACTTACTTTGTGTGTTTTATCTTTCATCATATATATTGGACTACAAAAATCGTGCCAAAGTTTATTCAAGTCTCAATATTTATTAACTTTCATAAATAAATCAAAAATTGGTTCAATTCCTGGTATTTGGGTAAACTTTGTGACGATTTCTATATCAGAACTATATGTTTCCTCTCATATTATATATTTATGTATGTATTTTATGGAGCCTATCCTAATAATCGATACAGGTTGACCGACTTGAGTATATATTTTGTGATTTCCCTATTTTTACCTATTACTTCTCACGGCTAATATAGATTATCGTCATCAAATTTACGGATATCCAGTCTTTTACCAAAATAGACTTATAATTAATTCCATGCCAGCAAGCGCATTTTCAATATACACGTGCAAATTTTTGCACATTGTTGCAATTTTTTGCGATTTCTGGCTTGTTTTAGTTTAATCCGATAATAACTCATCATTTAATCAATATAATGATGCGTCAAGGTAATTCAAAAACCAGATACTAATACAAGAAACAGCAAACCCCAAACGACATTGATACCAGAAAGAATACTTATTATATTTCTCATCCATTTCTAATATATTTCGATTATTAAGATATTCTTGGTGCGCAGAATTGGTCATAAAATGGGAAACAACTAAACCTATTATGGAAATCGTCTCCGTCCATAGGAAAAGATATCCTTTGGTGTTTTGTTTAACTGAGAGCTGTCCCAAACCCGGATAGATCAATGAACGAATTTTAGCTTTTCTATTATTAGTCTGCGCATGGGTATATAATTTCGGCACCAATTTTATAGTATCGCCAATCTGCCTTCTGGTTTCCTCAAATATTTCGATAATTTTGGGCGATACATATCTTGGGTCTAAAGACATCTTCGGATTTAACATCAATAAATACCGAAAAGTATTTTTAGCCAATTCTTTTTTGTCCAAAGCGACATAAGCAAACGCTTGATAGGTATATAGTTGAGTTAATACTGTATCCGATAACCCTTTGGTAGTCTGAAAGATATTGTCTATGCCGGTAACCACTTGTTGATACTGTCCTTGATTATAAAGAGATTCGACTTGGAAAAGTTCTTTTTCTGGGACTATTATTTTTGCATCGGAAAACTTTGGCTCCACGAAATCTGATTGGGAATAAATTCGAAATGGAAAAAACAGCACTAATATTAAAATAATTAAATGGGAACTTGTATCCAATGCGATAAATAACTTGTTCGGCTTAAGTTTAATTCTTAGCACCTTTCCTTTAATGAATATCAATAACTTTCACAATTCTTTTTATTTGCTTTATATTAAACTCTTTTCTTTGCGCATTTACCCAAAGGCCTTATCACCTCCCCCTGCTTTATCATTATGTATTATCTTAATACTAATATTTTGTCTATCTCTGTTTCTCTTGTTTGGGGTAAAAACAATGACAACTTCACAAAGTAAACACCATTTGGTACTTGTCGACCAGATTTATCAGTACCATCCCAGTTAACTGAATAGGAACCAGAGGCTTGAAACTGATTAGCGAGTGTCCGTATCAATTGTCCTTTGACATCATATATTGATAATAACTCTTTTCCCGGTTGTTTAAGTTCATAATATATGACAGTGTGCGTCCTTAACGGATTAGGAAATACTTTAAGTAATGAATGGGGTTTAATTTCTGATGAAGAAGTTGTTTCTTCGTATCCGGTAGTAACGTACTGCTCAACACTTGCAATTGGTCCAACATTTCTTGCATAACCACCAATAACATATAAATTACCATTAAGCACTGTGGCACCGGCACAATATCGGGCAATATTTAACGATTCAGAAATGGTCCAGGTATCTAAAATGGGATTATACACATCAACTCGGCTGAAAATTATTTCGTTAATCCCCTGTTGTTTTCTACCGCCAATTACATAGATATTATTGTTTAACACAGCACAAGTATGTCGAGAACGAGGCATACGAAATTGTCGTTTTGTAATCCAGGTATCCGGATAATATTGTTCGTTTGCACCCGTATAACCGTACAGAACTCCACCAATTGCATAAAGTTTATTATTGACTTGGGCACAACCCAATTCAACTCTGGGCGTAATCATCGACTTCCGCACAAACCAGGAATCACGGCTCGGCAAATAGACTTCAACTGTGTCCGTATATCGTCCGCCAGGAGGCATAAGAAATCCACCAACCACATAAATGCTTTCACCAATAACACTACCAGCATATCCATAGCGTCGCGTGGGTAAGCGTCTTCGTCTTTGCCATTGATTAGTTTGAGGGTCATAAACTTCACAGGTCTCCACCGGCATAATTCGCGTTCTTCCACCCCCAATGACATAAATTTTATTATTAATCACTGCACAAACGCCTCCGCCACGCGGAGTCGGCATTAGTGCTTTTGGAATCCAAGTGTCCACTACCGGATTATACTCTTCAACATAACGAACGCCGGTATCACCAATTCCAAAACCACCGATTGCATAAATTCGATTATTTACTGCTGCGACCATTACGCCATACCGAGGAAAACGCATAGGCGAACGGAATACCCAACCTGCCCAGATATTGGTGATAAAGCCAGAAGCAATTATTGTCAGAAAATATAAATAAAACAATCTTTTGCTAAATTTAGCAAAACCAATTAAGCCTGTATTGTATATTAACATAAACAATTATCTCAAACAAAACTACAGTGGTTCTACTATAATTCTATGCAATAATCGTACCATATTTAATTGCTTATTAAAAAAGCAGAGTTATACATTTTACTTTAATATGATAGTTCTTTCAATAGTCTCTCGTGGTTTAAATTCAATGATTTCTTCATAAGGAGGAAAATAGGGATTTTTTATTGTAATCTTATGTGTTCGGACTGGAACGATAATTGGTGCGGCAATAGGACTGGTGGCTTTATATACATTATCAACATAGATATCGGCCCAAGGTTGAACTGTTATCTGTAAAAATGCTATATAATCAAAGAGGTTAAAAATTAGTTTAAGATTTTGATGCGCATTGATTGAAAACAATGTTTCAATCGTCGGAAAATAAGGATTAACGAGTTTCAAATTGTGAGTACCTGCTTTCAACTTAATATGTGTATCCTTCGGCGTTGTAAAGATTTTTTCGCCATTTAGATAAACATCTGCCCAAGGAATTACCGATATTTTAAGATAACCCAGTAGTTCTTGTTGATTCTGCGTCAAATCCGTGGTTGGCATGTTTTTTTTTATTGAACCTATGTCATTTATTTTATTTGCAGAAGATTCTTGAATCGTAGCTCCGCTTGGTTGAATTGAATCGTACTTGGTTTCAATTTGACTAAGTAGGGTATCCGGTGGTAATGATGCCTGCCGAACTTTTGATTTACGACTAATTTTATTAAATCCAACAAGTAATCCGGTTACTAAAATCAAAATTGAAATTGGCACATATATATAGGAGAATTTTATTTTCCTTCGGGCAGTTAGTGGCGGAGAAGAAACAATTTGTGTTGGCGATTCAATTACTAATACTTCCGACATTTCTTTCTTTAAATCGATTTTGGACATTTTCTCCATCAATTGTTCCAATTTTTCACACACTTCAGCAATGTTTTGATAACGCTCCGAAACTGATTTTTTAAACATGCGTTCCATTATTGGCCACAGGTCTTTATAATTTACTAATGATGGGTCATTTTTGTAGAATGGCGTAAGCTTCAGATTCAATACATTCTGCATAATCGCTGAATAAGTTGGGGCGATAAATGGATTATGTCCGGTAATTAACTCATAGAAGACAACGCCCAATGAGAAGATATCTGTCCGATGGTCAATCGGTTTACCGGTAATTTGTTCTGGTGACATATAACCTGGTGTGCCTAAAATAGTTCCCCCAACCGTAATTGATGGCAAAGTCTGAGACACGGCTAATCCAAAGTCGGTTAACTTTATCTTTCCATCATAACAGATAAGTACATTGCTTGGTTTTAAATCGCGATGAATAACGCCTTGTTCGTGAAGTCGCGCTAACGCTCGGCTAATTTCTAAGATTATATAACTAGCAACTTCTGGCAGTAATCTTCCTTTTCTCTCTAAAAACTCTTTTAGACTGAGTCCTTCAACATATTCGGTAACAAAATAATAAAGACCACTATGTTTACCAAAATCAAATATTTTCGTAACACTTTCTTCTTTAAGCATACTGAGTACTTTTGCTTCCCGCTCAAATCGTTTTACATTCTCCTCATCGGCTGATAACATTGGGCTTAGAACTTTTAGGATCACTGTACGGTCCAACGGTTTTTGTAAAGCAGTATAGACGACGGCTTGCGCACTGGAAGAAATAACTTTGATTATCTCGTATTTCTCTGCAAAAATTACGCCTTTATCGAAAATCATTTTCGCAAAAATCTTTATCCTTTGATGTGTCTCAGTAAATTACGAAAAGAAAATATCATATATTTTTAAGGTCTTGTTAATTTCAATCTTTGATTTATTTTATTGATTAAATTGAGTAAAATAAAAATAATTGGGAAGTTGTTGGTGAAAAACATCTCAATCTCTTTTAGGATTTCGTCAATTCCCAATCTTGGATATCATACGCTTTAAGTTTATATTGTAAGGTCCGTCGGGAGATCCCCAATTTTTCTGCAGCTCTTTGTCGATTACCCTTAACCGATTTTAACACTTCGATAATATACTCTCTTTCTCGATTTGAGAGCGCTGATTTCAAATTATTTTCTTTTGGTAAATCTGCTTTAATGCCTAAATCTTCAACGGTAATTAATTCTTGATTGGTTAAAGCGCAGGCTCGAGCGATAGCATTTTCCAATTCACGAACATTACCAGGCCAACTGTATCTTAAAAGCAGATCAGCGGCTTGTGGAGTAAATCCTTTAATCTCTTTATTTTCAAGCCGGGCGAAATGTTTGAGAAAATGGTTGGCTAATAGCAACACATCTTCTCCGCGTTCTCTTAGAGGTGGTAGATCTATTGTCACCCCTTGGAGTCGAAAGTATAAATCTTCACGGAATTTACCTTCTTTTACACCTTGAAGTAAACTGCGATTTGTTGCAGAAATTATTCGCACATCGGCTTTTCGTGGAGTTACCTCGCCAATGCGTCGAAATTCGCCTTCTTGTAAAACCCTTAACAGTTTTGCCTGGATGGCTAAACTGACATCCCAAATTTCATCTAAGAACAATGTTCCGCCATCTGCTTCTTCAAACAATCCTTTTTTGTCCGTAACCGCTCCTGTAAATGCGCCTTTTTTATATCCGAAGAGTTCGGATTCTAGTAAAGTTTCCGGAATACTGCCACAATATAAAGCGACAAATTTACCCTTTTGCCTTATGCCATTATAATGTAATGCCCGAGCTACCAATTCTTTGCCTGTGCCTGTCTCACCTTGAATTAATACTGGAATATTAGAATTTAGCACTTTGCGCATTAAATTGAAAACATTCATCATCTGGGGACTTCGACCAATAATATTCTCAAATTGGGTTACTTTTGTCAATTCAGTTTTAAGATATTGATTTTCCTCTAAGAGCAATTGCCTTAATCGAGCATTTTCAATCGCAATTGCTGCCTGGTGGGAAAAGGCTTCTAAAAACTCTAAATCTTCCTCCGTGAAAATACCTTTTCGACTACGGGCGTCAACATAGATTGCACCAAGCAATTTTTCTCGATGAACCAAAGGTACGCACATCACCGATTGGATATTGTGAAGAATAACACTTTGGGCTTTGCTGAAATCAGTTTCTAAGGCATTATGAATCAATAACGGTTTCTGTTCGTTCAGCACTCGATTTAAGATACTGGACGAGATTTGTGATAATGCACTAAGATCTGGGTTAGTTAAATCGGCTAAATCCTTTTGCGAGAACTCACGAGCCACTACTGGGACCAGTTTGTCCTTTTCTTTTAAAACAATCACACCTCTTTCCGCAGATAAATTCTCGATTGCTAAATCCATAATCCGGTCTAAAAGTTCATTATAATCCATTATCGAATTAATAATCTGGCTAATTTTATATAGTGTTTTGAAATCGTCTTGAGTCATAGTTAACACTCCTCGCTTACCATTAATCGCGAATTGAATAAAAGCGGATTACAGACATTGGTATCAGTTCCTATTAGTTTAATCAGTATCTTCATACTCGTTTTATGACCATTATGAATATGATATTTTTGCTAATTTACAGAAATCTTAAGTTTAATTTTAGCAATAAATAATAAGCCTTATATTTGATAGTCTTATATTCCAACAATATGTCAACTAGTTTATAATCAGTATCTTCGTACTTGTTTTATAACCATTATGAATATGATATTCTTGCTAATTTATATAAATCTTAACTTAAATTTTATTATTAATTAATGATAGTCTTATTACAACAATATGTCAAGACATCTTTGTAGAAAATCCTAAAAAACGTTCTGAGGACGCCGAAACTCAAAAGAAATACCAAGAAATTTGCCTGCGCATCTTGGCCCTCTGAGTAAGATACTGGCTTTGTCAGAATTCTCATAAAGCGCGGTCCTAAGTAATTGTTTTTTTATTATCTCTATTTGTATAACCAAAACAGAAAGACATATAATACATTAATTGGGGGCGTGCGGTTGTAAATAACATGTTGGAGAGTGTGCTTAAAAAGCAGAGGAGCTAGCTTGGGGCTAGCCCCAAGCTAACCTGATTCCAGCATATTGAATGCCCTATTCTGGCCTATACACCGCATACCAGGTCGCCTACCAGTCACTCCTAACATTCGATTAACTAAATTTCTCTTTCAAACTATAAAAAATAAATACGCTTTTAAGTCTTTCCCCAATATAGTGCTCTCTATATATTTTAGTTAGATTATTTCGGAAACAGGATATTCTAAACACTGTCAGAAAATCTAATATGATTTAAGTAAAAGATCATTTCATATCATGATATTGGACTAAACAATACAGAAAAATATCAGATTTTAGGATGTCCAACAACTAATTAAACCTGGCTTAAAACTAAAGTCTTTCAAACAAGATTGACACGTCTATATTTTAGCGTAAAATCTTATCGTGACTAAAAATCGGACTAAGGTTATAATCTCAGCAATTGGCAGGCTATTTATCGTCTGTCTTTTGATTATTACCTGTCAGCCCGAACGCGATAACCCCTATGACCCAAAATCAACGAAAATCAAATCCAGTACGATTCTGGGTAAAGTAACGGCTAAGAATGGATTGCCTGTAGCAAATACAAAGGTTTCATTATTATTGCAACCGGTTAGTAAAATAATTTCAACTCTTACCGACCAGTGGGGAAATTACGAATTAGATTATATTTACCATCTTGATTATGGCGATTCGGCAATTGTGACGGCAGAAAAGAATGAGTATCACTCAACCCCAAAACCAGTTGCGGTCGATATTCACCGGACCGATACAATAAACTTTATCCTTGATGCAAGTCCCCAGATTAGTGCAGAATCCATAACTTCTTATCATGAACCTTTCCTTCCCGGTGAAGATATTTACTGGGTTAATTTCAGTGTTCGGGTTTTTGATGCTGATGGCGTAAATGATATTGAAAGCGTCTATGCTTTAATCCCGGAACTGAATAAAATATTTCCCCTATATTATACCTCTAATTATATCTACAAAGATTCTGTTACCGCCGAATTATTTCCTGAAAGTACCTTAGAAAGCCTTATTGGCAAAGACTGTTTTTTTGAGGTATTAAGTAGTTCTCATTTTCGATTTCTTTCCAATCCCCATCGTCTGAGTCGAATTATTTATGATGCACCCGAACCGCTCAGTCCAATTTTAGACACAACGGTTACTCAAAATTTTTCCTGCATCTGGCGCAAATTATCTTTGCCATTTCCTTTTAGTTATGTGCTTGAAATCTATTATATCCGGCCTGACTATCGATTAATTTTGGCCTATCAAAAAACTTCAATTCCTGCTACGGACACGATGGTTACGATTCCTTCATTAGAACCATATTCGGGCCATTTCTTATGGCAAGTATCAATCAGAGATAACTTAGGAAATGTTTCTAGATCAGTCCCCTCGCTTTTTTATTACTATCCGTAGTTTTTCGGTTTTTCCAGGATTATAAAAAACATTAAATTTACCGAGTCTTTATTTTCTGTCAACACTTTGACCTAACCAATTTGCCCTTGTGTTCATACGCAATTCAGATGAGTTGGGGTGTTGTCTATTAAATTATTGTCTGAGTTTTCTGTTAGGAGACTTTTCAGTTAATTTGGTTATTTTCAAACTCATATCTGCTAAATACTAATTTCATTTTCTCCTTAACTGTATCCACTGAAATTGGTTTTTGTAATACCTCCTGCATTGATGTCATCTTAATATGTTTCATACCACAAGGATTTATATAATCAAAATAATGTAAATCTGTAGAAACATTTAAGGCAAAGCCATGAAATGTTACCTGTCTTGAAACCGCGATACCAATAGAAGCAATTTTGCTGTGAGCAACCCAAACACCAATATAAGGATGTGCAACATATGCGGTAATATTAAATTCCTTTAATACTTCAATTAAAACTTCTTCAATTTTATAAATAAACCTTCTAACACTAACTAAGGATTGTTGCAATCGGAAAATGGGATAACCAACAAGTTGGCCCGGCCCATGAAAAGTAACATCTCCCGCTCGTTCCACACGATAAATTGGAATATTTTTCTTTTTAATCTCAATTTGCGGAACTAAAAAATTCTCTTCTTTACCCGATTTCCCTAAAGTAAATACTGCTGGATGTTCAGCGAAGATTACGGTGTCTTCGATTTCATTGCAAACTCGTTTTAACCAAAATTCTTTTTGTCTTTCTAAGGCAATTTGATAGTCGCAAAAACCTAAATCAACAAATTTCATTGCCGATCACTTTTGAAATAACAATGTAAATGTAATTGGTAGGTGGTTAATTTAATAGTACCAAAACCTTTGCAATCTTAATGAGTTTTTAGCTTTTTAATACATGGATTGCTTTTTTATGCCCGGCGCTTACTGCTTCTAAGATTGCTTCTGATAATGTCGGATGGGGATGAATCGTGTTGATAATATCTTGAAGTTTTATACGAGCATTGATTGCTAAAGATAATTCAGAAATTAAATTAGATGCTTCAGGAGCTAAGATGTGTGCGCCTAACAGTAAATCGGTCTTCTTATCAGCAATGATTTTAACCATACCTTCAGGCTGGTCGATTGTAATAGCTCGGCCAATTGCCGACAAGAAAGCCTTGCCAATTATATAATCGTAGTTTAACTGCCCAACTTCTTTTTCGGATAAACCGATAGTTGCCAATTCTGGATCGGTATAAACACAGTTAGGAATAATTTGCGGTGCTGAGATACTTTGTTCGCCAGCAATATTTTCCGCCACAAAAATCCCTTGCGCCATTGCTTTATGGGCTAATAAAGGTGGTCCGATAATATCACCAATCGCATAAATCTTATCTGCACATTGATATTTTTCATCTATAATGATAAATTGTTTCTCATTCAATTTGATATCCGTGTTTTCCAAACCCAAACCATCGATATTAGGAACTCGACCTATAGCCACCAAAATTTTATCGGCTTTCAAATTATGCTCTTTGTGCTCGCCGCGTAAGGTAATTTCCAGACCATCGGATTTCTTTTGAACATGAATAATTTTACTATTAAGAAAAAACTCGATGCCCTGTTTGGTCAAGATTCTTTTTAAGTAATCGGCAATTTCCGGATCTGTACCCGGTAAAATCTGATTAGTAATTTCAATAATTGAAACTTTACTACCGAGCCGATGATAAATTGTTGCTAACTCCAATCCGATCGCACCCGCACCAATAATTACAAACTTTTGGGGTACTTCTTTAATTTCTAAGGCTTGGTCTGAATTAATAATCTTTTCATTATCAAATTCTAAACCAGTAAGTACTGCGGGTTTTGAACCGGATGCGATAATAATATATTCAGGACTGATTTTATGTTCGGTCCCACCAGATTCGACTAATAAAACTGTTTTTTGGTCAATAAACCGTGCATGCCCTTTTACGATTTGCACCTTATTACTTTTCAATAAAAATTCAACACCTTTTTGCAGTCGAGACACAATATTTTTTATGGCTTGATTAAAGACCGCAAAATCAATCTCTGGTGCCCCAAATGTTATACCGGCTTTTTGGGCTTTTTTTGCATGAGTGATAATGCTGGTATAGTGTAATAATGCTTTAGTCGGAATACAACCACGATTAAGACAAACACCGCCAACAGCATCTTTTTCTATTAACAATACCTGCTTGCCCAGCTGGGATGTTCGAATTGCGGCAACATATCCACCTGGACCAGCACCAATGATTAAGATATCAGGATTTTGCATGTTCTCTTATTCTTGAGGATTAACAAAATAGGTTCATGGTCTCAAAATGTTAATCAAAACAGTATTAATTTTGAGCCTCTTTTCATCCAAAATGTAGAATCATTAACAACAAATATGGAGGAAATCTCTTCGAGAAAAGATAGAACAAAGATTACTCAACCCAGCGTGTCTTACACCGATCAAGATTAATCCGCTCGATATCTTTCGTGTAGCGGTCGAGCAATTCTTGAGCAAAAGTGACTGGGTCAATATTAATATCCGAAAGCCCTTTGCTTTTAGTGCCTTGTTCTTCGGCACCAATTATATTAACGCCGACATGTATTAAGGATGAAACCGGGGATGCGGTTGCGGTTGATATAGCAATTTTCGCATCGTTAATATAGAGGTCGGTCCCGACGTTTCGGACTACAAGTTTACCCAGTTTCTCATTTAATAAATCCTTTACTCTATCAACCAACAGATACTGACGAAGAATTGCTTTTTCTAAATCGATTTCAAAATGTTCGGCAATGAAATGGAGCATACGTGGAGCATAAACCCGTTTGCCGGCTTTGACATCTTCTAAGTCCACTAATTCCCGAAGACTGATATCACATGGTCCGATAAAGGCAATGATTGAATCACCAGCAATGCCAAAATTATCGTAGGCGTAAAGCGAATGTAATTGTTCGCCCGTATAACCAATTTCTTCTTTTATAAACTTGCTACGCATTGAAATACTCCTGTCCTTGATTAGCAAAAATTAATCTCGATATAAAGTTTTTTACAGAATCCACGAAAACATTTTTTTCTTAAAAATCGTCCTGATTTTACAGCACACCATATTAAAACTTTACTTCTATTAAATATAACAAAAGTTCTGTAATTTGCAAGCAATATTTTCAGCATATCAAGAATACTGCTGCTTTTTCATGAAATTTTTTTTGACTTCAGTGATTTCCCAAAATCATAATACCGATTGAGTCCGAAGTTGCCGTAATAATTTTCGTGCTTCATTGAAAAAATCGATTGCATTGCGATAATCAGGATATGTCCACTCTAAGGCTTGAAAACTCTGATGTCGATAGATAAGGGTAACTTCAGCATAGACGCCCTTTTGGAGATAAATCCGATGTCCATAGTTTTTATGGGTAGTAAGAATAAAATTCTGTAAGGTTAAAATACCAGGGTCAATATTAATTTGTCTTTTATTTTTTTCAGTAAGAAATTTCTTCTCTATTTGCTCCGCATATTTTTTTATTTCGACTAATTGGTCAGCCTTGACAATATTTTGAGTTACCAGCCAACACCGCTGAAGATTTTTGCCCATTTCTTTTTCGTAATAATCAGTAAAGTCGAAAGGAGTCATCGGACTTTTCAAGATGGTTTCGCCAAAATTATGAGATAACATATGCTCGATAATCGAAATCAAACCGACATCAGCAGTTATTATACCCCAAACAATTAATCCCGAAGGCACTTGATTTTCAGTCGATGTCATATAATAATAAACCGTATTGGTTGGTGAACAATCACAAGAATTAAGAAATGCAAACAAAAAATTTTCCTTAAGACTTTATTGCTCATTGAGTCTTTATAAAAATTTCTTCCGTGATTCATTTTAAAGTACAGAAGATAATTTCATTATTACTTTATTATTCGTTGTTGTATTTTTGGAAATTTCTTTTTTCATTTAGATTTGCTGCAACGAAAGTACAAAAATCAACTCAAGAATTATTATTATTTTCTAAATGTTAGTGTGTATAAAGAAACAAAACAAGTAGACAAAATACCAGAGTTAATTCAGGAATCATTATTACTTTATATGAAATATTTGATACCTTGTCTATGAAAGACAGTATAGCATCAAGATTTTTGTGTACATTGTTTTTTTCTTCCATAGGCGTGTTCTCTTTTCTAACCATAATTTATATAATTTAAATTAACAGGTAAAAACATGGTAGAGGATATATCTTTTCTTTAACATATCAAGACTGAATTTACATAAAATATTAGACACTACCTGAAAGACAATCATTATTGCAGTGCATTGCGATTTTGCCATAAAATATCTGAGACCTTAGTTGTCAAGGCAATCATTAGAAAACCCTGAAAAATGCTCAAGAGAAACCTCACCTCACAAGAAAAAATCAACAATTATGCTTCTGCATTTCATGTCTTTTAAACTAATATTGACTTTGTCCGAGTTCTTCATTATTACTGTTCCAGGCGTCTTTGCAAAAACTCTTCTAATTCTTCTTTGCGGGGTAAATCATCTAAAGATTGCAAGCCAAAATAGCGCAAGAACTCCTTGCTTGTGCTATAGAGAAATGGTGCGCCCGGTTTTCGGGCTCGACCGCTAATCCGAATTAACTTTCGTTCTAAAAGCGTCACAATCGGGCCGGTACAATCAACACCGCGAATTTTTTCTATTTCAGGCCGAGTAATTGGTTGATTATACACAATAATTGATAAAGTCTCTAAAGCAGCTCGTGACAGTCGGTGGTAACTCGCTTTATATAAAGCACGTATCCAAATACTATATTGAGGAAGGGTATAGAGTTGAAAACCTTGGGCAACTTTTTCAATCCGAAAGGTTCGACCACTTGCCTCGTATTCTCGATTTAACTCTTCAACTGCCTGAAGAATATCTTCCGCATTTCGATTAGTAATTTCACAAAGTTTACTAACAGTTAAAGGACTATCAGCAACAAAAAGTAGGGCTTCAACAATATACTTTAATAGCGGAGTAGTTTGTATCCCAATTTCCGGTGGATTAATACTACTCAAAGTTTGTTCGGATTGATTTTCGGTCGTATCTGATGGTTGCGATGCGTTTGTTTGCGTTGACGGTGAACTTTTATCCGACTTGTTTAAATCTTGCGTTGTTGGTCGATTTTCAATCGCGGATGGATCTGGTGACTCTGATCTTAATTCTTTTTCTATTTCTTCCATTTTCCACTTAAAGATATTAATCTCTATTTTCTCTTTTTCTCAAAATCGCGTCAGAGCGCGAATTATATCCTAAATCAATCTTTCTCATTTGATTTCGCAACTAAATTAAATCGCTTAAGTAAAGCACGAATTGCTTTTTTCACATCCGTTTCTTGTAAAAAACAGGTAATCTTCGTTTCTGAACTAGTAAATGCATCAGTATGAATTTTTAGTTTATGAAGGGTCTCAAATACTCCAGAAAAAATTTCCACATCGCTCCCGATACCAGGACCAATCAAAGAAATTGAAGCCAAATTTTGGGCAATTACTAATTTTTCTGCATGGACTAAAGTCTTGGCAGTTTCCAATACCGATTTAGCCCATGAATAATTCTCATAAGTAACAATAAATGAGAGGTCAAATTTTTTATGATAGGGAACACCATGGGCAAAAAACAATAAGGGAATTTTCGCCTCGGCTAAACGTACAATTACTTGATGCAAGCATTTAGGTAATTGCGGAACGGCTACTAAGGATAATCGGCATAAATTAGTAGTATGCGAAATTGCCCGGACAAATGCTTTTTCAGTACATTGTTGGGATAATTTGTCACTATTTATCATTGTGGCATAATCCTTTTTTAATGATTTAATTACTAAAGGTACTTTATATTTTAATGCCAGAGCGCAGGCTCGGGGATGAAGAATCTCCGCACCTGCAGTTGTCAACTCGGACATCTCTTGATAAGATAATTGCGGAATATGTTTTACCGCAGGAAATAATTTAGGATTTTCTGTAAATACGCCTAAGACATCCTTATACAATTCGCACCGTTTGGCTTTAAGAAATGCGGCGATGGCAACTGCGGTAACATCTGAACCGCCACGGCCTAAAGTAGTAATTTCTTTATTAATGCTTATGCCTTGAAATCCGGCAATAATAGGAATCTTGTTTTCTTCTAAAGCCTCATATAAACGGTTTCCTTTTATTTCAATAATTCGAGCATCTGTGTGTTGCGCATCCGTAATAATCCCGACCTGCGAACCCGTAAACGAAATTGCTTCAAAACCTCGACGAGCGATGGCTAAAGAAAGTAATGCCATCGTTATCCGCTCGCCACTGGTTAATAGCATATCAATTTCTCGGCCTTTTGGGTTAGAGTTTATCTTTTGGGCTAAACTTAATAAATTATCCGTGGTATCTCCCATGGCCGAGACCACTACGACAACTTTCTGTTTAGGTGTTTTGCTCTTGACAACGACATCTGCCACTTTTTCAAGCTGCGACAGGTCTTTTATCACACTCCCACCAAATTTTTGAACTATAACTTCCATAATTTTAATAAACCCTGACCAATTGAGTGTATCTTATAATTTTTATCGTTATATAAAGTACAAATTCCATCTCTGCTAACGAATTCAGACTAATAAATGAGTTCTAATTTTAATGGCACTCAACATAAATGATTTCATAATTGCTAATTTATACTGATAAATACTATGTGAGCGGCTTTCATTTAATGTTTTCCATAATTTCTTTGGATTTTCTAAAAGCTCCCTTTCGGACATAGATTTTTTTTCTTTATGTTAATCCGTAATAACAATAATTGATAAAATATTCACCAAGCTCTGATGCTTTCAATCCGTTTTAATGCAGTCTTTATCGTTTTCGTTGAATGGATTAAAGCAAATCTAATATATCCTTCACCATATTCACCAAATCCTATGCCCGGGGCAACCAGAATTCCTGTTTGTTGTAATAGATATGCGGTAAATGTTTTAGAATTATTTTTATATTTAGTAGTGGGAATTTTAGTCCAGAGATAAAATGTTGCCTCAGGCATTGTAGTTTGCCAGCCTAAATCCTTCAATCCTTGGGCCAACAGTTGAAGTCTTTGTTGGTAGGCTTCACGCAGTGGTTGGGATAATTTTTCTGTATGATTTAACGCAAACACTGCGGCATCTTGAATTGCGCCGAATGGTCCTGAATCAACATTTTGTTTTATCTTCAAAAGCGCTTTCAAGATATTTCTATTTCCTACAGCATAACCTAAACGCCAACCACACATATTAAAAGTCTTGGATAAAGAATTGAATTCTACACAACATTCTTTAGCACCAGGGACTTCTAAAATACTATGTGGTGGTGCATTGTAATATATCTCCGAATAGACATTATCATTTAAGCAGTAAAAACCATATTTAAGTGCTTTATTTACTACTTCCTGATAAAACGATATTGGTGCTACTGCGGTTGTTGGATTATTAGGATAATTCAGTACTAAAAGTTTTGCTCGTTTGTTAACCTTAATTGCATTCAATTCAGGTAAAAAATTATTTTCGGCTCGAAGGGGTAAAATAATTGGATTACCGCCGGCTAATAAAGTCTGGTTAAGATAAACTGGGTAAGACGGTGATGGAATATAGGCGATATCATCTTTATCAATCAATGCCCAGAAAAGATGACCAATACCTTCTTTAGTGCCTAAAACAATCACAACCTCGGTTTCCGGGTCGAGTTTCACATTATATCGACGTTGATACCAATCCGCAACTGCTTGCCGGGTTTGAAAATTACCTGCATAAGTTGGATAACGATGGTTCTCTAATTTTTTTAATGCCTTTACTAATTCCGCAATGATTTTTTTATCAGGAAAGAAAGTCGGATTACCCTCACCAAAATCAATGATTTCGTATTTGCCTTTTAATGTATACTCTGCTTTTAATCGGTCTAAATCCGCAAAAAGATATGGCGGAATTCGATTTAACCGTGTTGCGAAAGGGAATTCCTTAGATGTTTTCACTTTTGGTCTTTACGGCCAGTATTTTGCTGATTATAACGGACAAGTGGCCAAGCACTTTTCATTGGTGGAGCAAACCCCTGGAAAACATATAATCCTCCTTGCCACGAACCGATATAAACCGTACCATCATTATCAATAACCGGTGAGGGGCTATACATTATCTCCTTACTATCATCCGCAATCATCCATTTAAATAGCAGTTTGCCCTTAGAATTAATCACATAAAAATAACCGTCATCGGAAACAAAATAGATGTTACCCAAAGAATCAATAGCTGGGCCTGAGAAAAAATAGTAATCAGTTTCAAATACTGGAGTGACCTCACCATAGACCTCTTTTTTATATAAGAAACCATCTTCGGCTCCAAAATAGATGATGCCATTAGGTCCGATTGTTATTGGTCCACGAATTGCATCTTCATCTGGTGTCGGAGCAATCCATTTCAATCGGCCTTGTTTCGTGACTGCATATAAAGCACCATCAGTGCCGCCAACATAAATCGTGCCATCAGTACCAATCGCCGGCGAACCAAAGAAATAAGCTTCGTTTTCTTCAGGTGGTTTGTAGATCCATTTAATTTTACCTTTGGCCGTAAATGCATAAATTGCATCGGACGCAACATAGATTGTACCATCAGAATCGATAACCGGCGAACCGGCAATCTCATCACCGGTCTGATAGGTCCATAATAATTTACCAGAAGCGGATACCGCATAAATTTTTCCGTCATCACAGCCAAAGTAAATTGTGCCGTGTTTACCAATTGCCGGAGATGAATAAATGGAGTTTCCGGCTTTGAATTGCCAACGTTCCTTACCTGAAAAATCGATTGCGTACAGACGACCATCCGTAGCAGTAATATAAATTCCATTCTTATCCACTGCTGGTGATGAATATATCGCAAAAATCGCGGAAAATTTCCATTTCGCACTACCATCAACATTTAAGGCATAAAGAGAACCATCTTCACAGGTGAGATAAATCTCTTTTTGTGGTCCGATAGCAACTGCTGAATAGGTCCCAGAATTTTGTGCATATTGCCACTTTAATAAATTGGGAACGATATTGAGTGTCCAGGGATTTGACCACTCGCTAACATTACCTTTTTCATCTTTAACCCGAACCCGGACATTAAATGAACCCACACTTTTGTATTGATATTTTGCAATATGGACATACCCTGAGTAAGTAAACTCACTCCACGCAGATAAATTGCCGTCACCCCAATCGAACTGATAGGAAATTTTGTCATTATCCGCATCAGTAGTTTGCACGGTAAAATCAATCGGCATGACCGTATCACCAAAAAGTTGAGTTAAAATTGAATCCGGGGTTAACGGTGCCTGATTTTCACCAAACAAAAAACTAATAACTAATAGAAGTATGATTATGTACATTCTCATATGATAACTCCTTAAGGTATTAAAAAGAATATAAAACCTGTAATTTAGCTTACCAGAGGTGTCTTTCATAAATTTTAGTATTTATTCAATATTAAGCATTACAAAAATCATCAAGTTGGTATTTCTATGATAAACCACTTTACTAATAAATTAAATAAAATTTTTCAAAAGTCAATACTGATTTGTGTAACATATCTTAAAATTACTATCGGTTCTGTTAAATAGATAGACGAAAATATTTCTAACAAAATTAATTTTAAATGTCTTATTGGAAAAAGAATACTATCCAGACCATAGCCCTTTTATCAATTAGGAAAAACCTTGAACTTCAACCCACAAATTCAAGATTAATCTCAGATGTCTTATCGGACAAGAGAACACTATCCAGACAATAGCTTTTTAGTAATTTAGAAAAACATCAACTTTAGCCCACAAAATAATGAGTATTTCACTTTATAAAGGTTTTAAATATTCTCTTAATCTTTAGATACGCAATGATAACTGATTCGCTGACAACAAGGCCTTTACTTCCGACCTATATTCAAGCCGACACTCAGCACAGGCAAACTATCAGATTCTGTCATATTTGTAAACATTTGCTAAAGCAGAATAACAGTACAGTATTTCCGGTCTTGTGAAAAACGAATGAATTGAACCAACTAAATCTGAATGATTAGTTTTATTATAAACATTGGTCAATACATTAACGGTTCTTGAAGGAGTATCAAGATTTTTATGGAAACTGTTTTTTTGCATAGGTGTGCTTTTCTTTCTAAATCATAAATAATTAAAACCTAAAAGAGGACATACTTTTTTCAACATATCGATGCTGGATTTACACAAAATATTAGACACTACTATTCTGGATATCTGTTTGGGAATTCAATTTAAATGTAAAACCAATTAAGAAGAATTAAACAACCAAAGCAGATTATTTATTAAATCTCTCGAAAATCGTCAATAAAATTTTTACTTCAAGCAACATTCTTATTTACGATTACAATCTTGGCACCCCGGGATTATTTTATATCATTTGTAGAGTTGCTCGTAATTTTGGAATAGGTCAATTTCGTCAATGTCGGTTTGGGCGAATAACACAACTATAATATTTTTCAGAATGGTGTCTATGATTGTCTTCTCGGTAATCCCAAAATTTTTAATCAAAATATTTCTATGACTGGCTATTACTCACTCATCGTTTAGATGTTTATTGTTTATATAATCTACGTATCAATTGCTCATAATTTTTGCTTAAGGCAATATTACGACGTGCCATTACAACTTTTGCAGTGGTGATTGCTTTTTTTAATTGCCACCGTTTACCTTTGGGCCAATGAAAATTAGGAATTGATTTTGTTGCAGTTAAAACATTGGCAAATATTCCCCAAACTGCACCAGTAGGAATCATTGTACCAATTGCGGTTTTAGTATGGTCGCCAATAAAACAGCCGACTTTCAATTGTTGAGTATCAATTAGTTTTCTTCCGATTTTGACTTTTACAGTTGAATAATTGTTCTTTAAATCAGAATTCGTCGTTCCGGCACCGAGATTAACCCATTCGGCGATATAAGCATGTCCGAGAAAACCATAGTGATGCTTGTTGACAAAACCATGTAAGATTGACGCTTCAACTTCTCCGGAAACTCGACAATTTTCACCAATTGTTGTGCCATTACTAATTTTAGCCTGTTCAATAAGCGTATTTTTACCAACATATGCCGGGCCACTAATTATAGAAAAAGCCAGAATCCGGGCATAATCGTCAATAAAAACCGGCCCGTCTCGTAAATCGATTACCACACCAGCTTCAATTTCCGCACCATAACCGACATAGAGTTTTGCGGTATCGCCTAAAATAATTGCCTGCTGACTGATATGACCGTAAATTGCCGAATCACTAAAATCATTAATGAGTTCCTGATGATTATAAGCGATTAATTCCCAAGGATATGTTATACTCAGTGCAGACACTTTTTTGTGAGGTAATTTTAATTTCCGAATCAGCATAGTATCAAACGGAATTTTCTTGACCTCTGAATTTTTAACTCTCAAGCCAATAATCTCATTCTGCGCATTGATAAAAATTTCTTCATCACCTTTGATATTAATCGGTTCTTTGATAATGGCTCGGCCGGATAAAAACAAAGAGACATCATTCTCTGATAAAAACTCATTGACAGCAATTTGTGGATATCTTTCTTTCAGCAGTGAACTGATAATTGGGCGAACTAAAAGACCAAATTTTTCCTTAGGATATAATCTCTGATATTTTTCTAACAAGGTAAATCGGCCACAATACAATTCCGGTACTGAACGTAAATAAACTAACGGCAGAAAATTTTGACAATACTCATCTTCATAAATATAAACCATAATATCTTAGATTACTAAAAATAAAGTTAAAGTCAATATACAGAAGACTTTGATAATATCCGTCTTTATAGTATTAACCGTAATAATTTAACACAAAAGCTGATATTCAGAAAATTTGGGCAATATCCAATTTCTTTCTAATGACAGATAACACAATATAGTGTTCCGAATTTAATATCTCGTCAATAATAATTATCCAACAACTCTGACAAAGTCAATATTGGTTCAAAAGGCATGAAATGCAGAAACACAATTATTGGTTTTTTTTCTTGTGGGGTTCGGTGTCTCATGAGTATTTTTCAGAGATTTCACTTTGATCTCTACGCTGATGACACAACATAAGGTTCCGAATTTAATATATCTTGTCAATAATAATGTCGTTCCAACTTAGAAACCGCAACTTTAATTCCAACTTTGAAATCGCAAC
>CAYYPG010000009.1:0-36596 GCA_964473505.1 uncultured bacterium
TTTCAATATCCAGGGGTCGAAATCTTAATTGTTCGCGATTAGGTTTAATAAAATAGGACATTTTGCCTCCTAAAGATTAAAATCATAATTTATATATAATCAAAAATAATCATTAGTCAAGTCTAAAATACACATTTTTGCACAGACACAACTGTACCCTCTTTTTAAGGTAAAATGCGGTATCATTAAGAAAAACAATGAATTATCTAAAAATTTGCCTTGTCTAAAACATTAGTTATAACTAATGTTTTTATGTTTACTTTCATTCAAAAGATAGCGGAAAGTAGTAGAAAGATTTAAGCCGCAGTGTGCTTTATTACAAAAAGGAGTTGGTAGCATAATAATGGATTTTAAGTCAAGTTCAGCTTAATTATTGTTATATATAGTAGGTAGGGTCTAATATTTATTTTGTGTAAATTCAGTATTGATTTAGCGCAAAAGGCATATTCTCTTTCGTGTTTTAACATAATTAATTTATTATATAAAAATCTCTGAAAAATGCTCATGAGACCATGAGACACCGAACCCTACAAGAAAAAACCAATTATTATGCTTCTGCATTTCATGCCTTTTGAACCAATATTGACTTTGTCAGAGTTCTTTATATATAACTATGGACAGAAAAAAGAGCGCGCTTATGGAAGAAACTCCAATTTACACAAAAATCTTGGCGCTACCTTGTATTACAGCCCAAAAGCATCTCACTTAAAAACTCTCTAACAATTGTGTTGACTTTTAATATCTTATTATCTAAAATAGTCTGATGGAATTTATTGCCGATTTTCATATACACTCAAAATTTTCCCGGGCCACAAGTAGTGATATGGTTATTCCCAAAATTGCAGAATCGGCAGAGTTAAAAGGCATCAAGTTAGTTGGCACCAGTGATTTTACTCATCCAGCGTGGTTAAACAATCTGAGAACAGATTTGACTCCTGTCGACGATGGCATTTTCCAATATGGTAACACTTATTTTATTCTTACAAGCGAGGTAAGTAATATCTATAGTAAAGGTGGCAAGTTACGTCGGATTCATAATCTAATCTTTGCCCCCAGTTTTGAAGATGTTGATAAGATTAATCAATTCTTAAGTAAATTTGGAAGTTTAAGTTCTGATGGTCGGCCAATAATTAGTCTGGATACCAAATTTATGTTTGAGCGTCTTCGTGACATTGCCCCGGATTGTTTTATTGTTCCGTCGCACATCTGGACACCGTGGTTCTCGCTTTTCGGCGCAAATTCGGGCTTTGATGCGATTGAAGAATGTTTTGATGAACTAACTTCAGAAATTTTTGCCTTAGAAACTGGTCTTTCCTCTGACCCTAAAATGAACTGGACTTGTTCGAAACTTGACCCTTATACTTTAATTTCTAACTCTGATGCCCATTCACCTTCCCGTTTGGGCCGAGAAGCCAATGTTTTTAACTGTAAACTGTCTTATTATGAAATCAAAGAAGTATTAAAGACCAAAGACAAACACCGCTTTTTATTCACCATCGAATTCTTTCCAGAAGAAGGTAAATATCATTATGATGGTCATCGTAATTGTAATGTTTGTTTAAGTCCACAAGACGCAATTGTTAATGATAATTTATGTCCGGTGTGCGGAAAAAAAATAACGATTGGTGTTGCCCACCGTGTGTTACTTTTATCTGACCGACCCGAAGGTTTCGTGCCTGAATCCGCAATTCCTTATAAAAGTTTAATTCCTTTAGAAGAGATTATTGCTGAGGTATTGAATGTCGGCAGAGATACTAATTTAGTTAAAAACCAATATCTAAAATTAGTCACTGCCCTTTCCGGCGAGTTTAATGTTTTGCTTAATGCTCCTATTTCCGAAATTGCCGCTCATTCTGATGAACGAATTGCTTACGCCATTTCTCAAATGCGAAAAGGCGAAGTATACTGCAAACCCGGTTACGATGGCGTGTTTGGAAAAATCAGCGTCTTGGCGCCAGAGACACTAACCACACCTGAACTGACCACGGACAAAGAAAGCCAAATGAAATTATTTTAAGCCAAATTAAAGACAGGTAAATGATATGAAATAGCAAGCATAATTTTAAAAGCAAAATGAACCTAAGAGACTTATGAAGCAAATTTGGGCACCTTGGCGAATGGAGTATATTAATAGTTGTCATCAAACGAAAATCCAAAGACAAAAATGTGTGTTGTGTATCAAATCGGTTTCCCCCAAAAATGATGCTTCGGCTTTAATTCTCTTACGCGGTAAATATGCCTTTGTTATCATGAACCGCTACCCTTATAATCCAGGTCATTTAATGATCGCGCCTTATCGTCATATGGGGAAAATTGAACGATTTACCCCGGCGGAAACCAATGAGATGTTTCTTTTGCTGCAAAAATGTGTTGTTACCCTTAAAAAGACTCTTAAGCCGGAAGGTTTTAATATCGGAGCTAATCTGGGCCGAATCGCTGGCGCCGGCATTCCTGGTCATTTTCATATCCATATTGTTCCCCGTTGGAACGGCGATACCAATTTTATGCCCATTCTATCGGAAACTAAAGTTATCTGCCAGGAACTAAATAAAACTTATGTGCTTTTGAAAAAAGCATTAACCTCAATTTCTTGAAAAGGCAAGAGGTCTGCAATATATGTGATAAACAAATTGATTGAACAACTATGGGAAATAAGATAAAAGCCATTATCTTTGATTTAGATAACACCTTAGTCGATTTTATGAAGTTAAAGGAATTTGCTGTGGATGCGGCAGTCGAAGCGATGATTGATGCTGGTTTACAAATGAAAAAAGAAGCTGCACATAATAAGATCTTTAAGATTTATCAAGAAAAAGGAATTGAATATCAGCAGGTGTTTGATGACTTTTTAATGCAAGAATTAGGCCGAATTGACAATAAGATACTTGCTGCCGGCGTTGTCGCATATCGCCGGGCTCGTGAGGGAGTTTTGGTTTCTTATCCTCATGTGACCATTACTTTATTAGAGTTATTAAAGCGCGGATTGAAATTGGCGGTAGTTTCTGATGCACCAAGACTTCAAGCCTGGTTACGATTGTGTGCCTTAAATATCCACAATTATTTTGATGTCGTGGTAACTTTCGAGGATACAGAAAAACGCAAACCCGCACCCGAACCATTCATTAAGGTTTTAGAGTTGTTAAAGTTAAAACCTGAAGATGCAATTATGGTCGGCGATTGGGCAGAACGTGATATCGTCGGCGCTAAACTTTTAGGTATGAAAACTGTGTTTGCTCGGTATGGCGATACTTTCGGCACTAAAAATTCAGGTGCTGATTGGGATATTGACGATATCTATGAATTGGTAAAAATCGTTGACCAACACAATCAGGATTGTTAAAATAACCGCCTCTGAGTATGAAAGGTAATATTATTTCTTTACAATAATAAGTCCAGTTCAAAAATGACAATTTTCGGCATTGGCATTGATTTAATTAAAGTAAAAAGAATCCAGCAAGCATTGGAAAAATATGGTGACCGTTTCAAAAACCGAATTTTTACTCCCACAGAACAAAATTTCTGCGAATCCCAAAAAAACAAATATCTGTCTTATGCAGCTCGCTTTGCGGCCAAAGAAGCATTCTCTAAGGCATTAGGTACGGGTTTGCGGGGCATAATTTCTTGGCAAGAAATAGGTGTTCTTGATGATGAAAAAAGTCCACCCAGATTTATAATTAAAGGTAAAGCCCAACAAATCCTTAATAACCGAAGAGTTCTTTTAAGCATTACCCACACTAACGAATATGCATGTGCAATCGTAATTATTGAAGAATAAACCGAGATAAATAGTTTTAACAGAATGCGGACTATTAAATCAAAGAACATTTCGATAATGCGATTATTGCTAAGCACAGTAGTGAGGCTTTTAATCGGTCTTATTGTATTTTCCCTTCAATGCCAAAAACCAAATTTAATGTCGACCGACCTAATAGTACCAAATTGGCAAGATGGTGATAAATATTATTATAGTATCTATCACCACAACCAACTTATCGGTTATGTTCGACAACTCCTTCATTTTGACATGGAAGGAAATAAACCAATTTATGTTATTGAATCCGTAAGCGATTTTAGTTTTAGCGAAGACTATTTAGTTGATTCTACAGTCGTGAGTTTTTGCCGTAAAGATTTTGTACCCTTTTGGTCATATCGCCGAGTGGAAACAGACTTTGATACCAGGATTGTTGAAGCCCATTATGACGGGTCCAATATAGACATCTGGACCGAAACAATGGATGGGAAAAATGCAACAACCGTATCAGTAAAAGTAAGATATTTTGACCACGCAATGATTTTTCACCTTAGCCGATGTTTAAAATTTGACAAAACCAAAAGATATTCGATTAGTATCTTTAATCCTTTTTTACTGCAACTTACCGATTGCGAAATCAAATATATTGGCAAGAAAAGTGTAACAACTCAGCTCGGAACATTTGATTGTGATAAGATAAGTTTGTCCTTTGATTCGAAAAAATACCTTATATTTGTGGAACGAACCGGCCTCCGACGCATTATTCAGTTTCAAGAAAAAAACTCTAATCTTTTAATGGTACTAACAGAAAAACCGCAAACATAATTTCCAATCGTTTTCACTAATATAATTTACTTATTGATAATAACTTTCACGAATAGAATTTAGGACAAATAAATTTTATAAACTTTTACTTATTTATTAACTAATCGGGAAATAGTAAATTAGATTAATAAAAAAAAGGACAAGTAATCCAAAATTATATAGTATCGGAACATCTGCCACTATAGTAATTAGAATTATAACTCATAAGAAGCATTATAACTTCTTAATTTTTTTCTTCATGCTTATAAGAGAGCTCTGACAAAGTCAATATCGGTTTAGAAGACATGAAATGCAGAAGTATAATTGTTGATTTTTCTTGTGGGCATTGGTGTCTTTTGAGTATTTTTCAGAGATTTCCATAACATAAAAAATAAACTTATAATAGAAACAAAACAGTATATTTACTTTATTCGATCTGTTGAATGATAATTATTCTATGAAGTTGACATTCGGTAAGCAAGGCAGAAAGAGATACCAAAACCAACAGCTAAATGATAGAACTACTTTATGCGATCTGTTGAGGCGTGGCAATAACATAAAGATACTATTTGGTAAACATGTCGATAAATGTATCGAGAACTACTTTGCTCAATTTATTGAAGTTAAGGGGTTACTCTATTGCGGTATTTTTTGCGGTAGTATAAAAAGGATGTTAGATAATGGTATTACCGATTCCTGTTGCTTCGTCTCTTTTGGAGGAAATGTCGTTTCCTTAAAAGTCGCACCAATTGTTTTCACCACACCATCTTTAATAGTATAACCTTCGCACTCAACATATCCTCCAGATTTTAAATAGATAATCGGCATTTTCCTTATTCCTTTCGATTAAATTCTAACGCCATCATAATCTTCACAACTTTTATACTTCTTAAATATCATACAAAAATTGTTCATCAATTCGTTTGATTCTCTTCTTTATCGATTTCTCGGTTGTTATATGTCGCCACTAGGTTTACCTAAGATCCGTTTTTTTCCTTTCCCTTACGGGATAGTTTGTTATAATTATAAAACCTTTTTCCTCAGAGATTCATTAGCTTCAATATAATCTGCCCGGTTTGAATCTAAACTCTAATCAATTTATCGGTCGCCATCGGTATTATTAAACACATTTTGGGTTAAATTTAATAACACATATTGGCGTTCATGTTGCAAAAGTTCTATAGCCATTCTTCCTGATTGTCTAATTGGGGCGTATTTTACCATTAGGATATGTTAGAATTTTGGGATTTTGAAATACTCGGTTATCTTTTATTCTTCTGGTAGCGGTAAAGTGCATCGGGTTGGTTTATCAATGCGGTAACCCAGGGCATAATCAGCTTGCATCAATTTATGAATTTCACGTGAACCTTCATAAATTACCGCACCCTTGCTATTACGATAGAAGCGTTCTACGGGATATTCATCCGAATAGCCATAAGCACCATAAATTTGTACTGCATGGGATGAGGCTTTTTCCGATGCATCGCAAGCATACATTTTAGCTAGAGAAGTCTCCTTAGTGCTACGCAAACCTTTATTTTTTAACCATCCAGCTTTCAGACATAAAAGTCTTGAGCACTCATAACCTGATACCATATCGCTTATCATCTCTTTAACTAATTGATGTTTTCCGATTACTTCCCCAAAGGTTTTTCGTTCATTGGCATATTTGACCGAATGGTCTAAGCAGGCTTTAATGAGACCTGTTGCGCCCCAGGCAACCGTATATCTTCCTTGATCTAAGGCGAACATTGCGATCTTAAAGCCCTCACCTTCTTCACCTAGCATATTTTCTTTCGGCACTTTAACATCAGATAAAGAAATTGAGCCTGTGTTACCCGCACGAATACCTAATTTACCATGAATTGTTGCTGTACTCACGCCCGGAAAACTGCGTTCGACAATGAAACAACTCATCCCTGAATGATCGCGTTTTTTTCGTTTCTCTTGGTCGGTCCAGGCGAAAATCAAGAAATTGTCGGCAACATCGGCGAGCGAAATCCACATTTTTTCACCATTTAATATCCAATAATCGCCGGATTTTTGGGCTTTAGCTTCAATTGCCACTACATCACTACCAGCATTGGGCTCAGTTAAACCGAAAGTCGCGATTTTTTTCCCTTGGGCTTGAGGCACTAAATATTTTTGCTTTTGATCTTCAGTTCCCCAAGAAAGCAAGGTCAAACTATTTAGTCCAATATGCACAGAAAGGATTACCCGCAGCGAAGTATCAACATATTCCAGTTCTTCGCAAGCCAGACCCAATGAAATATAATCACCGCCACTGCCACCATATTTAGTTGGAATTGAAAGACCTAAAATACCTAATTCGGCCATTTTGGTTAAGATACTACGATCAAATTCGGCTTTTTGGTCTAATTCTTTAATCCTCGGCGCAACTTCTTTTTGCGCAAAATCCCGCGCTAATTTCTGAATCATTATTTGTTCTTCTGTGAAACTAAAATCAATCATTATGACTCCTTTCTTAATGCACGTTTAAATATAAAGTTTATTTTTTCTTTCAAAGCGTCGTAGGAAAAAATCTGTTTAATTTCCTGTTCGGTAAAAAACTTACCAATCTCTTTATCGGTTAAGACAATCTTACTCAAATATTCATTTTGGGCTTGGGCTCGAAACGTCAACCTTTGGACCAAAAGATATGCCTGGTCTTGTTCAATACCTTTTTTAATCAATGCCATCATTAAACTCTGTGAAAAGAACTGTTCTTTGGACTTATCTAAATTTTCTCTCATTTTAGCAACATCAACCACCAGTCCAGCTAAAACTTTATTTAATTGGATAATCATATAGTGAAGTAAACCCGTTGCTGAGGGAATTATGAATCGCTCGTTGGCAGAATTTGTCAAATCGCGTTCATGCCATTGAACAATATTTTCTAACCCGATTTGAACATAACTTCTAACCACTCGAGCCAAACTACAAATTCTTTCGCTAATAATTGGGTTTTTTTTATGTGGCATGGCAGAAGAACCGCGTTGGGCTCTACCAAAAGGTTCGGACAGTTCGCTGATTTCGCTTCGTTGTAAATTTCTAATCTCAGTGCTAATGCGTTCTAAACCAGCGGCCAAAATTGCTAAAACGGCTAGTAGTTCCGCATATCGGTCCCGGGGGATAATTTGAGTTGATACCGGTTCGGGTTTTAACCCAAGGCGTTTTAACGCAATTAATTCCACTTGGGGTACAAGTTCTGTGTAAACACCTACTGCGCCTGATATTTTGCCATAACTAAGATTTCTTTTGGTCGTCTCTATCCTTAAAATATTCCGCTGAATCTCTTGATACCATGAGAGGCACTTTACACCAAAAGTTATGACCTGGGCGTGCATCCCATGGGTTCGGCCAATCATATAAGTATATTTATGTCTTCGTGCTAATTTTTGGATAGTTGCCGAAAGTTCTTTAAGCGCTTTTAAAATATGGTCACACGCTGTAAGACATCGCAGAGCCAGGGCAGTATCAACAATATCATAGGAAGTTAATCCAAAATGTAAATATTGCGCGTCTTTGCCCAATTGCTTTTGAATTGATTTAAGAAAGGCAATCACATCGTGTTGGATGGCCTGTTCGATTTGGGTAATTTCGTTAACATCAATTTTAATTTTATTAAGTTTGGGGGCTAAGGTCGGAGGAATAATGCCTAATTTACCTTGAACATAGGCGACGGATTTTTCAACCAAAAGCCAATGTTTAAACTTGGTCTCTTCCGACCATAAATCTGCCATTTCTGGAGTAAAGTAACGTTCAAGCACATAGTTATTATAATTTTATTATCATAAAAGTCAATCTAAATTTACCAAGGGGCTTACTATCTAATAACGACGAAAGTTGAGCAAACGACCATTTCTGTTGACCTAAACTTGATACAGAGTATTTAAATCATTAATTTTATTAGATGTTAAAAACCAATCCAGTGTGACGTTTTGTTAATTATAGACTTTTCTGGGGTTCTCACGGATTACCCTTGACACAATTAACTTTTTTAAGTTATAATGATTAAACTTAAATTTATATGTCTCATAAAGAGCGAAGAACCAAAGCAGTAGGAAAAATTCGCCCGATGATAAAATTTCTATTTAGTAGTTACCGATGAAAAACTACAACAAAAATCGACTCGATGTCCTTCAGCTTATCATTCATGAGCTCAAAACGCCAATTTCCGCAATCAAGGAAGCAATCTCTTTATTAAACGCAAAAAGTCAGAAAGTAGCTGATCCTAAGATGCAGCGAATTCTCATGATTGCTCAGGAAGAAATCAATCGACTGGTTCGGATGATTGACAATTTATTAAAATCATCCTTAATCGAGTCCGGCAAAATTCAACTGCAATACGAACCGGTAAAAATTAATGAGGTGATTGATGCCGTCCTCTTGAGCCAAGAATTAATTATTAAACAAAAACGATTTCGGATAAAAAAACAAACTATGCCTGCATTACCATTAATTCAAGCGGATAAAGACCGACTCTTTGATGTAGTGGCTAATCTATTAGACAATGCCTTAAAATTTACCCCTGCCGGCGGTATGATTAAAATCAGCACCAAAATCGTATCAGGGAAAGATAAAGAATTAATTAAACGCGGAACAGACCCAAAGCAAAGATACATACTGGTTACTGTCGCAGACACGGGCCCGGGTATTGCTAAGAAACACTTATCCAGGATTTTTGGGAAATTTGAACGACTTAAGACACCGACTAAAGTCAGAGGAATCGGGTTGGGGTTAAATATTGCTCAGAATATTGTGGAACTTCATTCCGGCAAAATTTGGGCGACCAGTGAATTAGGCAAAGGTTCTCAATTCCACTTTGTCTTACCAATTAGGTAAATAACTAAAAATGTAAAATGGTTTTGCTTGTCCTATGCCCAAAATTCTCGTAGTGGAAGATGATATCAACCTTAGCGAGTTAATCAAAATGCGCTTAGAAGAAAATGGTTTTGAAGTCGTTACTGCCTATGACGGTGTAGATGCGATTTCTCAGGTACGAAAAAATACACCGGATTTAATTGTTTTAGACCTAATGCTACCGAAACTTGATGGTTATCAAGTATGCATGATTCTGAAGAATTACGAATCCTTTAGTAAAATTCCGATTATTATTATTAGCGCGCGCATTTCAACTGAAGCCAAGGAGATTGCGTTGCGAACCGGCGCTGATGCTTTTGTTCTCAAACCATTTGATGGTCAAAAGCTAGTTGCTATTATCAAAAATTTATTGTCAACCCAAGCCGGGACTAAAGTATGAAAAAAATGTTTTGGATGCGAGCTTCCTACTTTCACCCATAATGGAAGATAGCAATGTGGTCATTGCGAAAAACAGTTGCCCGAAATTATAGTTCTAATTCAGCAATGTTCTGGTTTAGGGCATTTTTCTTTTAATGTCTATATATGCGAACAAGTTTATTTTTAATTAATTTAAAATTTTATTAAGCAGGAGACAACCAATGAACCATCTGCGAAAAAAAGACATTGTCTGGAACAACCAAAACCAGCAATTCAATATTCCACGGATAAACTTTTATTCCCAACCAACTTCCTTAAGCAACAATCCTTCATCTGCCACAAAATTGCGAAACACTCAAGGTTTTACCTTAATTGAGTTGTTGACTGTGTTATTTATTATCGGTGTTATATTGGCATTTTCCGTCCCCAACTACGGATTAATGCGCGAAAGGGCGAGAATTTCGGCACAAAAGATGAATATGTACAATGTCGCAATGGTGATTGAATCCTATTTTTCTGAAAAAGGCCAATATGCCTACGATTTTGAGGCAACTGATGATGGCTATGGCGCATATTTCCCCGGTGGCGACCCTTATGCTACACCAGAGCCCAGAAAAGGAAAATTTCCCATAAATCCTTGGACCGGCGAGGAGTTAGACCCGGACAATTTTAATCCTGATTACTATGATGCACCCGAAGATGTTAGTGATACTCGAATAGGCGGACCAAATGACGATTGGGGCTATGACCCAGGGGAGATGCGCTATGGAGTATATGAGCCTATCGGTTCGAATCGAATTCAGTTATGGGGTTTAATTGGTATGGATGGACAACCCAGTGGTTATGCACAATCTATTAGAACTTTTGACGCTTCGGGTCAAAATATAATTATCTTTGTATTACACAATTAGACGCTAACTGATTTTACAGAAACAGAATTCGTGACTAGCACCAATAAGGCGTTATTTTCTTAAAAGCGGTACAGTTAGGCTGGCATCAGGTAAGACAAGTATTTTTGCATCTTCGCCTTTAATCCTTAATGCTTCCTTCAAGGCCAGATTTATACAGGGGAAAGGTTTCATAAAGATACTCTGGATAATATTGTCGTCAATAGGCATTACCGTCCAAATTTCCGCCCAACTCAAAATTTCTGCTAATTTTGCGGCTTTTTGATGGCCTAATTTAAACTCTTGATTAATTCTTGTCCTCACTGCCTCAGGAGTTTTACACCCAGCAATAACATTGATAAATTCATCGTCACCAACTCCTTCACGACATTTTGACACCACAATCATAATTCCCTTATCATTTAACGCTAACTTCGCATTCTCAATTGCTTTTTGTGATTGATAAAAGTTAATATCATACGGGGCTCGAATCAAAGCAAGAACAATGTCGGCTTTCTCTTTAATCGGTACACAAAAAATCTTTTTGGCGTCTTCAACTGCATTAGCAAACGACTCCCAAATACCTCCATAATGAATTGAATACAGTTGATGGCTTTCATCGATGACAATCTGGATAGAGAAGATTTCTCTAGGCACCATTTGGCATACTTCGGTCATATCCTCATGCACAGGATTGCCACCGAGGGCTAAGGTTTTTGCTTCGGCTTGAAGCGCCAATTTATGATTGGCGGTGATAGTTTCAATGCCAGCAATGCCAGGTAAGAAAGATTTTCTGCCACCCGTAAAACCGGCAAAATAATGGGGTTCTACTGAATTAATTACCAGAATCTTATCTGCTTCCCATATTGCTTGATTTAACCAAACCGGTGTTCCGCGTCGGGTCTTGCCTAAAAACTTAAGGCAAGCTTTATCTCGGGCATTATGGACTAAGATTTTGTCTTTAAATAATTCCGCATAATTGCCTAAGATTTGAATTAGCTGCTGAGAAGACGGCGCTTGATGTGAACCGCAAGCAACAATTATGCGACAATCAAAGTCTGTAATTACCGGCTCAATCATGGAAATAATCTTGTCAGTTGGCGTCGGACGAGTATAATCATTAACAATAATTAGAATCCGCTTTGCATGAGCAAGAAAGGTTCTTAAACTTGTAATCAGATTGTTTCGGTCAACCGGGATCTCCTTTTTTATCGAAGGCGTCGGCGTTAATATCCCTAAAAGATTTTTTTCCGGAAGATCTAAAATGATATTGTCTAATTCAATAGTCATATTATAAATCTTAATCCAATTATTGATTAGTGTCAACTGCAATATGTCTAGCACATGCTATCCAGTTTATGAAATTTAATTGTAAATGGTTATGAAAAATAGTTTTTTCAATGAGTAAAGGTTAATTTAAAGAAATATAAAGCATTGTGCAAAATCTACCCCTTAATTATATTAAAGAGTAAAAAAAATTCCAATTATTCTTATATTTACTATTGTATTAAAGAACTAAAAAATTAAGTTTTAATTATTATGGCAAATAAAGTGTTAAAATAACCCGTTCCAATTACTAAAACAGTCTACAAGAACATTCGGGCAGGACTACGAGACACTTCTTAAATATCTTAAAAAGCAGATGCCTAAGATTAATGATAAAATCCGATACTTGTTCCGATAATGTTAAGATAAAGTAGTCGCAGAATTAGAGCCTTGGTAGAGATACAATGTCTTGACACCTTTCCCTTTAGTTTAGAAGTGATTTATTTAGCGTTAAGCCAAAGTTTTGACACTTGAAGATTGTTTTGTCCTATCAAATCTAAACTTATACAAATATTATCCACTGTTTGTTGAAAGTTGCGGTCTTCCTCTGCGACTCAAACTTCAGTTAGTCTTACAAACCCTATCTTTGAATCGGAAAATTTCAATTCAAAGAGTATGCTTTCTAATTTAACGGGCTAATCGATGAGTTCTATGATATAAAAAATGAATTGTTAATCTGTATACGAAGAAATCTGTTGCGGTGCCAAGACATTGTATCTCTAATTGATAAGGGTTATATTTCGCATAATTGTCTCATATCTTGGAATAGTTATTTAAAATTAACCTTTGTTCATTTTGCATCGTTATCTTGACAGATTAAAATAAGTTTGTAGTATAAGCATTGGAATCTATGAAAATTTTGCTCGTTTCGTCTGCTTTTTTACCTTATCCCTCAGGAATTTCTGAACATGTGTTCTATTTAGCCCAAGAACTAACTAAACTTGGTCATCAAGTAAAAGTTCTCACAACTAATTATCCTCTTTATTGGGCTGATTGGTCGGATAGCAATTTTCAATTTGAGATTATACGTTATGGTAAGGTCGTTTTTTTACCGCTCAACAAATCTTTTGCCACTTTTCCTTGGGGAGCAGATATTCCTTTTCGGGTTAAGCGACTACTTAATTCAACGCATTTTGACATTATTCATCTTCATGGATGTTATCCTCTGGAAATTGGGTTTTGGGCGCTACATTTTTCCCAGACGATAAACTGTGTTACTTTTCATACTGTAGGTTTTCGTAAAAGCTTTTTATTGAAATTAGGTGGTTTATTGTTTGGCGGTTATCGGCACAAACTACACGGAAAAATAGCAGTCTCCCAAATTGCTCAGGCTTGGGCGGAACCTTTTATTAAAGACGATTATCGGATAATTCCTAACGGTGTCGATTGTAACCGCTTTTCACCAGAGGTATTGCCAATTGAAAAGCATAATAAAAATGGCCCGGTAATCCTTTTTGTTGGTCGGTTAGAACCAAGAAAAGGCATTTTAGTGGCAATAAATGCTTTCAAGAAAATACAGGAAAGATTTCCTAATGCTAAATTATATGTCGTGGGCAAAGGTCCTTTAGAATCCACCGTGCGTAAATTAGTGGCGACGCTAAATTTAAAAGACGCTTGTCAGTTCTTTGGTTATGTCTCAAGAGAAAATCTTCCACGCTATTATGCTTCGGCCGATGTTTATCTTTCGCCCGCATTAGGAGGCGAAGCCCAAGGCATTGTCTTATTAGAAGCCATGGCATGCGCCAAAGCAGTTGTGGCTTCTGATATTTCAGGTTATCGAGAAGTGATTGAAAATGGTAAAAACGGTCTTTTAGCCCAACCTGCTTCCGCCGATGATTTTGCCCAGAAAGTCAATCTAATTTTAACTAACCATAAACTGAAACTGTCATTACAACAAAATGCTCGCAATCGAGCCGAACAGTATTCCTGGCCTAATATCGTCAAAAGAATCGAAGCTTATTATCAAGAATTAATTAGTCGTTATGCCCGCTGAACCTAAATATTCTCCTCAATATTATCATCACATTGAAAAAGGTTATTATCCGTTTTCGTTTCTGCGAGACCGAGTAGTAATTCACTTTATCAAAAAACTCCTTCCTCGAGGTAAAAGAATTCTGGAGATTGGTTGTGGCACCGGCAAACTTCTAACTCAAATTGAAAAAGATTACGAAACCTACGGTGTAGACATTTCTCCTTTTGCAATTAAGGTTGCGCAGTCCCGAACTAATTCTACTACTTTTCAGTTAGCATCGATTGAAGATGAATTTTTATTGCCATATCAATTTGATGGCATTGTTGCGATTAATATACTTGAACACTTAGAATATCCCCGAAAAATTTTAGCAAAACTTCATCAAATACTATCCTGTGATGGCTATCTATTTCTTCATCTTCCCATTGCCTCTAATGGGGTCAGCCGTTTCTTACAGAACAATTTCTATAAAGACGACACCCATGTCTTTATCCCCTCTTTAGAAGAATTAAAAACGCTGTTAAAAGAAACCAATTTTTCCCTTATCTGTGAACGCTCGGGAACAACAATTTTCTTACCACTTTCGTTTTCTCTCTGGCTTAAATCTACGCCGTGTTATTTTGGCATCTATCGAAAACTCTTTCCGTGATTGACTCGTCCTTTTGTAAAATATTTTAGAAAAAACTATCTTTAGTAATTAGCCAGCAATATTCTTGATTAGAACAGAGTCAGTATTTTACTATCTTTGAGCGGAATTGTTAAAGATAAATATTTATGGTAAGTTTTTCTTTTTTTTATTCTATCCATTCAAGTCCAGGAATCTGTAAAGCATCTTTGCTCACATTTGTTACGATTACCAACAAGTAATTTTCCGGATATAAATATTTCTTCGCCAAGGCATTGATATCTTTAATGGTAATTTTTTTAATATAATTATTAAACTTAGTTGGATAATCAAGTCCTTTTTGATACAATTCAATATTCATTAGCAAGTCAATCTTTTCGCTGGTAGCATCATAAGTAAAAGGAAAGTTTCCTGTATAAAAGGTTTTTGCATCTTTCAACTCTTTGGGAGTTACTCCATTATCATACATCCTTTTCAGTTCCTTAAGAATGATATTAATTGCTGTGTTCGGGTCAGAAGTTTGCGTCGTAATTGCGAACATTCCGCCATATAGCCGACGGTCAAAAAAGGACCGAATATCATAAGCCAATCCTTGTTCTTCTCTTATCGCATTACCTAATCGGGAAGTTAACGGCGAACCGCCCAAAATAAAATTCATTACTCTTATCTGTAATGCAAGTGGAACCAAATTGGATGCGGAAATCTCATCTGTCGCAATTTCACTGATACCAGGAAATCCCATAAAGATATACGATTGATTCAATTCCGGTCGATGGATAAGATAGCCTTTGGGTTTATCGCTATAAGGACCAGGGGCAACTTCAGGAATTTCTGTCTTAATTTGGCCTTTTCGCATGCGGTGAAACTTCTCTTCGATTTTGGACAAAAGTTCGGTCTTATCAAAATCACCGGCAACTACTAAAAAGCCATTGTCAATTGTATAGTATTGGTTATAAAAATCGACAATATCTTTTCTCGTCAATTGAGCAATACTTTGAGGATCTCCGTTAATCGGATGGGCATAAGGATGGTTTTGAAACATCAATTCTGAAAATTTTTTCCACCCTTGATTATAGGGGTAATCATCACTCTGTTTTATCTCACCAATTATTTGCTGTTTAACGCGTTCTATTTCTTGTAGAGCAAACTCAGGATTGGTTAAAATGTCGGCGAGAATATCCAATACTAAATCAAAGTCTTTTTTCAGACAGCGCAGGTGAAGGACACTATAATCATATGATGTCCAGTCGGACAAAGACGCACCAATATATTCTAACTCTGCACTTAACTTCAAAGCCGAGCGGGTTTTAGTTCCGCGGGTCAGCATCTTATTAGTTAAATTGGCTAATCCGGCTTTGCCAAAAGGGTCATACGCACTGCCGGATTTATTTACCCAGCGGATTTCAATCATCGGTAATCGGTTGGTTTCAAAAGATAAAACGACCATGCCGCAATCAAGCACATCGCGCGCAATTGGTAAAGCAAATCCGTTAGAAATCACAACTCTGATGATTGCAATAAGGGCTAAAAATTTAGTCGTGTTCATTTTTCTTACTCCTCTGGTAACAATATTACAACTGTTCGGTTTTTGGGTATAAAATATTTACCAATAACCCGCCTGATATCTTCTTTAGTCACTTTTTCAATCCGTTGAGAATATTCCACCATATCAGCCAAATTGCCTGTCGTTATCGCTTGCCGGCCAATACGCATGCCCATTCCCCGGCTTCGGTCTTTAGCATAAACTTCACTGGCAATCACATTATTTTTCACTCGCACCATTTCTTCGTTGGTAATTGAATCCTTACCAGTTGAGCCCAATTTCATTAGTTCTTCGTAGATTATTTTTTCTACAGAATCGACCAAAGTGGCTTTGGTCGGCATTGCGTAAAAATTGAATGTCCCCGCATCGCGTTCCAAATCATTCCAAGCAAAGATTCTTAAAGCATATTGTTTGTCGTAGACAAGTTTTTTGTATAATCGTGAATTCTTGCCACTCGACAATAACCCTTCTAATACTTCTAATGCGTAATAATCTGGTGAAGAAATGTCACAGGTATGATAACCAATCACAATTGCTGGGATTGAAACTTTTCGGTAGATAACTTTTCTTTGTTCGCCCGTCGGCTCGGGCTCGTGAAATGCTGGATGTTTCACGGGTTTAGATTTTATCTTTCCAAAATACTTTTGGACCTTTCTAAGCGCCTCATTCGGCTCAACTGCACCCGCTAAAACACAAACTGCATTTGACGGTTGATAGTAAGTTCGGTAATGATTAATCAAATCTTGTCGTTCAATTCTTTTTATATCTTCCATCCAGCCAATCACGGGATTTCGGTAGGGATGTAGTTTATACAGTAAAGCATCAAATTCTTCCCAGAGCAGATCATAGGGTTCATTTTCACCTAATCGTCGTTCTTCCATTACTACTGCTTTTTCCGACTGGAATTTGCTTTCGGAAATAACTAAGTTTGTCATCCGTTCGGCACCTAATTTAAGGGCAGTTTCGTAATAATCCTTTGCCAAATCTACCCAATAACAGACATAACGATTTGAAGTAAAAGCATTATCCTCACCACCTAAAGCATCAATTATCGCTGAGATTTCACGCGGTTTATAATTCTTCGTTCCATCCATATGTTCCAAAAGATGTGAAAGCCCTGATTTATATGGTGGGTCATAAATTGCACCAACATTAAACCACAATTGAGTAGAAACCGTTGGCGTCGAACTATCAACATAAATAATAACCCGCAGTCCATTTTTAAGATATGCCTCATAAATCGGATAATTGGGAAACGGTTGATTAAGTTTTGGCACTGCATAAAGCGGTATTAACATTAATAAACTTATTACAGTTATATAATGTATAGTTCTGATATTTGTCATAATTTTATTAATTATTTTCATAATGCCCTCTTTCTCACTGTTATATCATTATCATATGTTTCATAACGCTTCGTTTTTAAACAAAAATTTTACAACGGAAAACGACTTGGGTCAATGTTAAATTGCAATATGTCCAACACATACTATACAGTTTATAAAATTTAATTATAATGGTTATGGGAAACTGTTTTTCAATGAGCAAAGGCTAATTTTAAGGATATGGGGCTTTGAGCAAAATATATCTTTATATTATATTAAAGAGTTAAAAAGACAGTTTCAATTATCATAACAATCCACAAGAACATTCTGGAGCAGATGACTATCTGACATCCGCTTGGGTATCTAAAAAGTCAGATGCCTGAGATTAATGAAAAAATCCGATATGTTGTTCTGATAATGTTAGATAAAGTAGCCGTAGAATTGAGATACAATATCTTAACAACACACCGTATAAGAAGAAGAATAGTTGCGATATCGGCATAGATAATTAATTCCTGAATGACTTTCCCAACTCCTCTCATATTAGTTCTGGCAATTACCCATAAATTAACAATTTATATCTCTGCCACAACCGCTCCTTTAAAACAACTACAAAACTTCTCTTCAAGAAAACTAAATGATTACCTAAATTACTGACACCTTAACTCTAACCATTATTTTCTGAACGATTTTCCCAACCTAACTCATACTAATTCTCCCAATTACTTACAAATTGATAATTATATTCACACCAACATCCTTTCTCAAAGCACCACCAAAATTTACTATGGCCTTACTGCCCAAAGCGACTTTCTTTCCTATTTTTCAAACAACCCAGAGGGCTAGTGGGGGAACTGTACCCTCCTTTTAAGGTAAAATGCGATATCTTTAAGAAAAACAATAAGTTATCTAAAAATCTGCCTTATCTAAAACATTAGTTATAACTAATGTTTTTATGTTTATTTTTACTTAAGAGACCGCAGAAAGCAGTAGAAAGATCAAGAAGTGCAAGTGCGGTCTATTGCACAAAGCGTTTTGGCATAAGAATAGAAATAGAGAAAAGTTTGGCTCAGAATTTCATTGCTCAATTAAAATCGCGTTTTGACTAAATTAAAAGTGAGTTCGATAAAAGTCGGTGATTAAATAAAAGTTATGTTAAACAAGTTTCAGTTTCTAATAAAAAATTATTATGAGATAATGTATCGAGTTTTAGATAACAAAGGAAAATTTTTACAGTGCTAGCTAAAAAAATTTCCGCTTGAAATGTTTCTTGATTATCTTGGTGTTGGAGACATTTAAAAAGACCAACCTGTTCAGATCGCTACTTTATCTGTCGTGGATAAAGGGATCTCGGCAAAAATCGATAATCACCCCCAATATTATACTGGTGCCAAGTAAATATAAAGCATAATCAACTGGCTTTGGAAGTAAATAGTTGAGTTGCAAGACCAAAAATCAAGTTCAAAATAATAAAAAAAGGATTTTGACTGAACTTTCTCGCTATTAAATTGTACGGTAGCGGTTAAAAATCGATTCGATAAAGTTTTTAAGCAAGCTGATTTTGTCTTACTTCACCTCGAAAAGATTAAAGAGACTTTTTTTCAACTGTCACATTATTTTTGCTTGACGAACTAAAATAGTCATTTATACTTTTACATTAATATTTTTGACAATATAAGAAAAGATGAAAATCATTGCGACCAATCGCAAAGCCTTTCGCGATTATACTATCTTTGATAAGTATGAAGCCGGCATCCAACTTTATGGAACCGAAGTAAAATCAGCACGTGACGGCGGAGTTTCGCTTGCTGGTGGCTATGCTTCAATAGAAAACGGAGAAGTCTATCTTTATGAAGTACACATCGCGCCCTATAAACAAGGCAATGTCTTCAATCGCGACCCAAAACGCAAGCGCAAGCTACTTTTACACAAAGACGAAATAAAACGATTGTACGGTAAAGTAGCCGAACGTGGATTCACGCTTATTCCGTTGAAATTTTATTTTAATGACCGCGGTTTTGCCAAAATTGAATTGGCTTTATGTAAAGGTAAAAAAATGCACGACATCCGAGAAAAATTAAAAGAACGGGCAATGGAACGTGCCGAGCGCATTGAACATAAAGCCCGCAGACGATAACACTACTATAAACTATGAATATAAGAACATTATTTATTATTGGATTATTAATTTTAACTCAGTCTTTAACTTTTGCTGAATACCATATTGAATCCATCAGTATTTCCCAAATACAAGATACTGTTTTATTAGCCTTAGAGGTTGATTCTGCAGTAAGTTTTAAGTGGCAACATCTATCAAAAACCAGTATGAAATTATCCGTAAATGCTCAAACTCGAACCAAGACTCTATCGCCTCGCGGTTTCATAAAACAAATAAAAATCATTTCTAAAACTACCTCTACCGATTTTGAAATAACATTTGATAAACCGTATGATTACAAGAAAACTTCGTCTTCCTCAGGCATCATCATAAAGTTTTTCCCCAAAAATATACCTACTATCAAAACAATCATTTTAGACCCAGGTCACGGTGGAATTGACCCAGGAGCGATTGGCCGAAAGGGCCTTCAAGAGAAATATGTCAATTTAGCCATTGCTAAATTATTAAAAAAGAAATTAGAAAATTATGGCTTAAAAGTATTAATGACGCGTTCTGATGACCGTTTTGTTGCACTTGCTGAGCGTACTCGTTTTGCCAATGAAAAGCAAGGCGATTTATTCATTTCCATTCACTGTAATGCTTCAGCACGAAATCGACACGCCTGTGGTTTTGAAACCTATTTTCTTTCTGAGGCAAAAACTGATTGGGAGCGGGCAGTTGCTGCCAAAGAGAATCAGGCATTAAAATTTGAACTAGCGGATGCTGACCCTATGCTTGCTGACGATATTAGCACAATTCTCTCGGATTTAGCCCAAAACGAATATCTTAAAGAGTCTTATCAATTGGCACTGGAGATTCAAACCGCAGCAGTTTCGTTATTAAAAAATGTTGACCGCGGAGTCCGCCAAGCCGGCTTTTATGTTTTGCGGGGTTGTTTTATGCCTGCGGTCTTAGTTGAATGCGGGTTTTTGTCTAATAAATCGGAAGAAAAAAAACTCTTATCAGAAAAATATCAGGAGAAGATTGCGCAAACTATCTTTGTCGGTATTAAAAATTTTATCAAGAATTATGAAGAAGCTAAGGCATTAAAATAGAAAATAAATCTAATAATAAAGAATAAAATGTCCCTAATAATCCTAATAAATAGAAAAAATCTAACTAAGTACTTAAAATTATTGGTCAGGTAAAAGAATGTAAAAATATATGCCGATAGAATCTTACAAGAAACCAATAGGAGTTTTTGATTCGGGTATTGGTGGTTTAACTGTGGTCAAAGCACTCAGAAAAATTTTGCCTTATGAAGAAATTGTCTATTTCGGAGATACTGCTCGTGTGCCTTATGGTTCGAAATCGCCTGAGACCATAACTAAGTTTGCCTTACAAGATGCTAAATTTTTACTTAACCGGGGAGTGAAAATGATTATTGTTGCTTGCCATTCAGCATCTTCAGTCTCATTAGATGAATTAAAAAGACATTTTACCCTACCGGTCATCGGCGTCATTGAGCCTGGAGCTAAAGCCGCAGTCAAAACAACTCGCAATAAACGCATTGGCGTCATCGGAACTCAAGCCACGATTCTTTCAGGTGCTTACGAACGAGCAATCAGAAAACTATGCCAAGAAGTTGAAGTTGTGGCTAAACCGACACCACTATTTGTCGCTTTAGCCGAAGAAGGCTGGTGTGCTAACAAAATTGCTTTTGAGGTCGCAAAACTCTATTTAACGCCTTTAGCCCAAGAACAGATTGATACCTTACTTCTCGGATGCACACATTATCCTTTACTAAAAAAAGCCATTTGTAAAGCATTTCCACATAAGATTCGGATTGTCGATGCCGGTTTAGAAACCGCGATCGAAGCCAAGAAATTATTAGAAAATTTAGGATTAAAAAATCGTGGCCGGAAAAAATGTCAGGTACGTTTCTACCTTTCGGACTTGACCCCAAATTTTTCTGAGATTGGTCGCAGATTTCTCGGTTCTAATTTAGGCGAAGTCATCCGTGCCTCACTTCCCGAATAGGTTAAATGAACTGAAGTAGCAAGTTTGTAATATTTAGGGATAAAACTATGTTAAGAGTAGATGGTCGTAAATGGAATCAAGCACGGAAAATTGAGTTAGCCATTGGATACTTAAATTATGCTGAAGGCTCATGTCTTATTACCGCAGGCAATACAAAAATTCTGGTTTCTGCCACTTATGAACGACGCGTTCCGCCATTTCTTTTAGGTTCAGGTAAAGGTTGGATTACGGCTGAATATAGTTTACTTCCCCGAAGCACTATTGAACGGACAATGCGGGAATCGGTAATCGGTCGACTTCAAGGTAGAACTCAAGAGATTAGTCGATTTATCGGTCGTTCCTTACGCTCAATCTTTGATCTTACTAGTTTGGGCGAAGCCCAAATTATTATTGACTGTGATGTTATTCAAGCCGATGGCGGAACTCGAACTTTGGCTATAAATGGTGCTTTTTGTGCTTTAACCCAATGTGTCCATTATCTATTAGCAAAGAAAATTATCAAGAAAAACCCAATCTTAGAAAATATTTCGGCAATCAGTGTGGGTATTGTTAATGGTAAAATTCTTTTGGATTTAACTTATCAAGAAGATAGTATGGCTGAGGCGGATATGAATTTAGTAATGACTGAATCGGGTCGGATTGTTGAAATTCAAACTACTGCGGAAAAAAAGCCTTTTTCTTATCAGATATTTCGCAAAATGTTTACAGTTGCGGAAAAAGAAATCAGAAAGATTATCCATTTCCAGAAAGCATATTTTCGCACGGTTTTTAAATAAAAAGTTTTCCCAAAATAATATTACTTCTCGTGTTTAGATTGGATTTTTCTATATGCTTTTTAGAGATAAACAATAGATAAAAATTATCTAGATAATATCAGCAGATTACTTTGTGGCTAATCTATGAAAAAAGAATTTCAACGCGTGGTGTCGGAAAAAATGAGAGGAAAAAGGCTTGACCATTACCTACTATTATCCGGTATCGGTCTTTCGCGAAACCAAGTCTGTAAATTAATTGAATCCGGAGCGGTGTTAGTCAATGCTAAAATTACTAAACCCAGTTATCGGGTTAAAACCGGCGATGAAATTCAGGCACGATTTGAAATTGAAGAAGAATTAAAAATTACTCCCGAGCCGATGCAGTTAGATATTGTATATGAAGATAACGACATCATTATTGTCAATAAACCGGCTGGTATTATTGTCCATCCTGCACGGGGACATAATACCGGAACTTTGGTTCAAGGGCTTTTATATCATTGTCGCCATTTACCACAACATCCGGATTCAAAAATTCGGCCAGGGGTTATTCATCGTTTAGATAAAGACACTACTGGTCTATTAGTATTTGCTAAAACCGATTTTGCTCTATCTTATTTAGGTCAAGCAATTGAAGCCCGTAAAATTAGTCGTGAATATTTAGCAATTGCTTGGGGTGATTTTCCCCAATCTCAAGGAACAATAACTGCGCCAATCGGTCGTCACAGTCTGGATAGAAAAAAAATGGCGGTAACACCATTTTCGGCAAAAGATGCGATTACTCACTTTGAGGTGCTTGAACGTTTTAGGATTGCTACCTACTTACGATTGAAACTTTTAACTGGTCGGACGCATCAAATTCGCGTCCATCTCTATCACTATGGACACCCAGTTATTGGCGATTCTGATTATGGTGGTCGAAGTCCAAGTCTTATTCGCAACCAATCCGAAGCATTGGTCTTAAAAAAAATCTTATCAATAATTCCTCGTCAAGCACTCCATGCAGCTAAATTAGGTTTTATTCATCCTCGAACTAATAAGTACCTTGAGTTTGAGGTTTCACTGCCGCAAGATATGTCAAATCTATTAAATTTCCTCAGGGCAAATTTTTAAGAAAAACTCTTCTTTACAATTAATTAAATCAAAATAAAAAGGGGGCATTTCTGCCCCCTTAGAAATTTTTGAGATATTAGTTGTGAAGGACATAGAAAACCATCACAGCCGGATCAGCTGGGTCTAATTCGAACATTGGAAGATGCTCATCAGCAGAATAAACTCTACCCCAACCAGCAATTGCATATTCTTTTACACCGGTCTCGGCATCGGCTTCAGGCCAAGTGCCAACCACGATAGTCCCTTGAGTGTTCTCGCCATCACCAGGAAGCAACCAATCTGCATATGGACACGAGGTTGGGTCGTCAGTTCTAACACGGGCATTTTCACCTGATTCTTCAAAAACTGCATCGCCCCACTCGGGTGGGTTGGTATTAGAATAGAATAAGTCTTCGTCAATTGTATACAGAGTTGTTGCGTATGGATTAATCGGTAAACGACCGGCAGTGGGATCAGGTTGGGCTAAGGCATCGCCACCCGGAAAATAGCAGATAATGCCTCTATCTGCTGGGTCATCAGATGCAAATAGGTCGCCATTAGGGAAAATTCCCATATGGTCAGTAGCAAAGGCTTCCATTGCTAATTGGAAAACATGCATATTGTTCTTCACGCTCGCTCTTCGTGCTCTTTCCTGCATTAAGACAAAGTTCGGCAGAATTAATGCAAGTAGAATACCGATGATGACAATCACAACTAATAATTCAATTAAGGTGAATCCTTTTTGGTTACGCATTGTTATTCACCTCCTCTCTTGTTAGAATTAAAAATCCTATTTTTATCATATTGTCTCCGACGAACATCTTGCAGCTTTTTCATCTATAATAATTTTAACAAAAAATTTGGTTTTTGTCAAGTAAAAAATTTATTCTTAATTATTAATTAATTATTTCACTAAATAATATACCCAAATGGAAAATTATTTTATGCGCAAATATTAATCTACAAAGCTAACGAAAAATTTTTTATAAAATCTCTGAAAAATGCTCATGAGACACCGGACCCTACAAGAAAAAACCAATTATTATGCTTCTGCATTTCATGCCTTTTGAACCAATATTGACTTTGTCAGAGTTCTTTTTTATCTTCGCTTGACAAAAAGTTTTTTTCTTTTGTGTATAAAAAACTTGTATAAGCCGGTGACGACCTACTCTCCCGTGTCGTTACCAACACAGTACCATTGGCCCTAGAGGGCTTAACGACTCTGTTCGGAATGGGAAGAGGTGTTTCCCCTCTGGTATTGTCACCGGCAACGCTTTGGTCTTAGTTGTTAGTTTTTGGGATGCTCAAACTAACAATTATTATTGAATAACTATTAAAAATGGCAGGCATCATAAGCCTCACGGCTGATTAGTATCACTCGGCTAAACGTATTGCTACGCTTACACCTGTGACCTATCAACATCGTAGTCTACGATGAGCCTTCAGGGTTTACTTCCTTTCGGAAGTAAACACGGGAGACCTAATCTTGGGAAGGGCTTCCCGCTTAGATGCTTTCAGCGGTTATCCCGACCATACTTGACTACCGAGCGGTGCACTTGGCAGAACAGCTCGTACATCAGAGGTATGTTCATCTTGGTCCTCTCGTACTGAAGACAACTTCCCTCAAGTCTCCTGCGCCCACGATGGATAGAGTCCGAACTGTCTCACGACGTTCTGAACCCAGCTCACGTACCGCTTTAATGGGCGAACAGACCAACCCTTGGGACCTTATTCAGCCCCAGGATGCGATGAGCCGACATCGAGGTGCCAAACCGGGCCGTCGATGTGAACTCTTGGGCCCGATCAGCCTGTTATCCCCGGAGTACCTTTTATCCGTTGAGCGATGACCCTTCCACACGGAATCACCGGATCACTAGACCCGACTTTCGTCTCTGTTCGAGTTGTCGCTCTCACAGTCAGGCCGGCTTCTGCTCTTGCACTCCACACACGGTTACCGTCCGTGTTGAGCCGACCTTTGGACGCCTCCGTTACCTTTTAGGAGGCGACCGCCCCAGTCAAACTGCCCACCTGCCACTGTTCCCAAACCGGATTCACGTTTTGGGTTAGAATTTCAACAAAGCAAGGGTGGTATTTCACTGACGACTCTGCTCCACCTAGCGGCAGAGCTTCACAGTCTCCCACCTATGCTACACATGCTTTGCCAAAATCCAATGACAAGTTGCAGTAAAGGTTCACGGGGTCTTTTTGTCCGATCGCGGGCAGGCGGCATCTTCACCGCCACTACAATTTCGCCGGGCTCCTCGTCAAGACAGCGCTCTACTCGTTACACCATTCGTGCAGGTCGGAACTTACCCGACAAGGAATTTCGCTACCTTAGGACCGTTAGAGTTACGGCCGCCGTTTACTGGGGCTTCGGTCGAATGCTTCTCCTGTCTTGCGACAGGATGACATTCTTCCTTAACCTTCCAGCACCGGGCAGGTGTCAGTCCCTATACATCGACTTACGTCTTAGCAGAGACCTGTGTTTTTGTTAAACAGTCGGTAGAGCCACTTCACTGCGCCCTATCTTACGATAGGGACCCCTTCTTCCGAAGTTACGGGGCTAGATTGCCGAGTTCCTTAACGAGGGCTCACCCGAGCGCCTTTGGATATTCTCCTCACCCACCTGTGTCGGTTTCCGGTACGGTCTGCCTAATTTCTCACATAGAGGCTTTTCTCGGCAGTAAGTTTAGTCGAGTTCTTCTGATTGCTCAGAATCCCATTCCCAGTCAGAAATTACGAGTGCGGATTTGCCTACACTCCATTCCAACTGGTTAGACCCGGACATCCGTCACCGGGCTCAACTATTCTTACTGCGTCCCCCCATAGTTGGTAACGAAATTAGACAGGTAGCCGAATGTTGACGGCTTTCCCATCGCCTACGCTTCTCAGCCTCAGCTTAGGCACCGACTAATCCTGGGCGGATTAACCTTCCCCAGGAACCCTTGGGTTTTCGGCGTGCTGGTTTTTCACCAGCATTATCGCTACTCATTCTGACATAATCACTTCTGCCTCGTCCCATGTATCTCGCGATACATCTTCAACCTACTACAGAACGCTCCCCTACCCATGAATCTTGCGATTCATGCCACAGCTTCGGTGTTCGGTTTAAGCCCCGATACATTTTCGGCGCAAGACCACTCGACTGGTGAGCTGTTACGCACTCTTTAAATGATTGCTGCTTCTAAGCCAACATCCCAGCTGTCTAAGCAGTCTCACATCCTTTCCCACTTAACCGAAACTTAGGGACCTTAGCTGGTGGTCTGGGTTATTCCCCTCTCGGCAACGAAGCTTATCCCTCGCTGCCTCTTTCCCGGACTTAAGATAACGGCATTCGGAGTTTAATTAGGTTCTTCCCTGCTTAGCAGGGAATCGCCCATTTAGTGCTCTACCTCCGTTACCAAACATCCGAGACTGTTCCTAAAAACATTTCGGGGAGAACCAGCTATCACCCGGCTTGGTTAGCCTTTCACTCCTATCCACAGTTCATCCGAGGGTATTGCAAGACCCACCGGTTCGGACCTCCCTCCGATGTTACTCGGAGTTCATCCTGACCATGGATAGCTCGCACGGGCTTCGGGTCTATTACTGCGAACTTAGCGCCCTTTTCGGACTCGCTTTCGCTACGGCTACTTTCCTTTTGGAAATTAACCTTGCTCGCAATAATAACTCGTCAGATCATTATGCAAAAGGCACGCAGTCACCGGATTAAACAAGCCTTGCGGAAAGTTTAATCCAGCTCCTGCTGATTGTAAGCATATGGTTTCAGGTTCTATTTCACTCCCCGCCAGGGGTTCTTTTCACCTTTCCCTCACGGTACTTGTGCACTATCGGTCAACCGCGAGTATTTAGCCTTATCACGTGGTCGTGACTGATTCCCACAGGATTTCTCGTGTCCCGTGGTACTTGGGATTTAATCGAAGGAGAACTTTCCGATTTCGCCTACAGGACTTTCACCTTCTATGGTGTGGCTTTCCAGCCACTTCGGCTATCAGAAAGTTTTTTTAACTCCTCCAACTCAATGCAGTTGTTGCGATTAAATCCCGCAACCCCACTTGAGCAACGCCTGCACGCTTTAACGCTCAAGTTGGTTTAGGCTCTTTCCGTTTCGCTCGCCACTACTCCGGAAATCAAGTTTTTTTCTTTTCCTCCGCTTACTGAGATGTTTCACTTCAGCGGGTTAGCCTTCTTGGACCGAAATCCAAGAATGTACTGATATGAATCAGTACGGGTTGCCCCATTCGGGAATCGCCGGGTCAAAGGTTGTGTGCACCTCACCGACGCTTATCGCAGCTTACCACGCCCTTCATCGCCTGCGGTTGCCAAGGCATCCACCATATGCTCTTAGTAGCTTATGAGTTGCCTGCCATTTATAATTTTCCCAATTGTCAAAGAACACTTACTTGTGTTAAATTATAGTTTTTAATATATATTAAGATTTACTTTTCAGTGTTTATAATATTTTAATGATTTTTCTGAAAATGTCAAGTAAAAAATTAGAAAACCGAAAATTGGTTATCAGCTGTCGAGACTTGCAAAAAGCCAAGAATTCCTTTGTAAACATCATACCACTTGAACCAATATTGAATTTTGTCAGAGTGCTTAATCAGTAAATTTGAGAAATCTTTTTTTGTTGCCCAACTTAGTTTTGGTCTCACAAGCAAAGATTTTGTTAAACGCAAAAAATAGTTGATACTTTACTTTGTTTTGCATCGACCGATTATCTTGTCTAATTATAGTGTTTGGCCGTATTCTTCGTTAGCGCGAGTTGAACAATCAGAATTCACCGAGAAAACAGAAAAATTGTATACGGTACGCCTTTGTGATTTGTTCGGAGTTCTTAATTACCTGGTCAAGCCTTTAAGTTTATTCCTAACAAATTCATACTTGATGAGACAAAATCCTTATTATATTTTTTCTTGACTAATTGTCCTGCTCTTTTATAGTTCCCAGCTATTGGAAAACCTTTGATGATTTTCCAATAGTCATTAAGGGACTTTTCAAAGAACGATTTTTGATAGAATTAATTATAGTTGTAATTCTAAATTTGTCAACTAAAAAATGCAATATGTCCAACACATACTTATTTGTGAGCTTTAATTGTAATATAATGTAAAATAGGTTTTTTAAAATTAGCAAAGGTTACTCTTAAGAACTTAAAGCGTTGTGCAAAATATGTTGATTAATCTATTTATTTATTATATTAAAAAGCTAAAAAAGTTCCAACTATGAAAACAACCCACGAAAATGGCTACGAGATATTTCTTGAATATCTTAATAAACAGATGTCCGAGATTAATAATAAAATTTGATATGTTGTTCTGATAATGTTAGAATAAAGTGGCTGTAAAATTAGGTGTTTAGAGAAGGTGGAATGTTTTGACTCTGTACCTCGATAGTCCTGAAGTTATAATTTAGAAATATTAAATATGTCTTGGGCTTTTAAGTTGGTGGGTTTGTGTTATCTTTTATGCTTCGTGACTTTTTCTTATTGCTTAATTCCTAAATTTTTTCCGCAATCTTTCTTAAAAACGCACTTATTCTTTTTCTTGCCCGACCATCACCAAAAGGATTTTTGACTTTAGCCATTTGGTTATATGCATTTTCCGAATATAAAAGTTTTTCGGTTTCGGTTATTATCTTCTCTTTATCAGTACCCACTAACTTTGCGGTTCCGGCTTCAATTGCTTCTGGCCGTTCAGTCTTGTTTCGTAAGACCAACACTGGTTTGCCTAAAGCCGGCGCTTCTTCTTGAATTCCGCCGGAATCCGTAAGAATCAGATACGATTTTTTCATCAAGTGGCAAAACGGCAAATAATCTAATGGGCCAATCAGGTGGATTCGGGCGTCGTTGCTTAAGAACCGATGGGCATTTTCTCGAATATTGGGATTGGGATGAACCGGATAGACGATTTCAACATCTGGGTTTCTTTGAACAATTGCTTTCAGTGCCTGACAAATTTGGGCAAATTGTTGTCCAAAACTTTCCCGGCGATGAGCAGTAACTAAAATTATCTTGTGTTGAGGCTTAATCTTTTTTAACACCGACAACTCTAAATTCGGATTCATGGCTAAAGCCAGTTTCAGTGCATCAATAACCGTATTACCTGTTACGATTATCTGTTTGGATTCAATACCTTCTTTTAATAAATTCAATTTACTCTGTTTGGTGGGTGCAAAATGATAATCCGCCAGATGACTGATAAGTCGGCGATTCATCTCTTCGGGAAAAGGTGCGAATTTATCTTGGGTGCGTAAGCCGGCTTCAACATGACCAATTTTAATTTTACAATAGAAGGCGGCTAATGCTGAAACAAAAGCAGTTGTGGTATCACCCTGAACCAAAATCAAATCCGGCTTGCGCGCTTCTAATAATTTTTCTAAACCTCGTAAAATTCGCACATTGATATCAAATAATGTTTGGCCGTGTTGCATAATATTTAAGTCAAAATCCGATTTAATGCGAAAAACCTCAAGCACTTGGTCAAGCATATGGCGATGTTGCGCGGTAATACAGATTTTAACCTGAAAGACTTTCTTATATTTTTGCAATTCTTTTATTACCGGTGCTAATTTTATTGCTTCCGGTCGGGTGCCAAAGGCAAAAATTATCTTCATCGGTTTCTGCTTTACTCGTTAAACCAAGAAAGGTATTTGGTGATTAAGAAATTAGATTCTGACATTATCTTTTTAATTAAATCCTGATTTCGAAACTAATATGTTTTTGTATGCCTTCATATGTTTACAACTTTCTATTGCTACCTCGCTTATGTGTTTTGGGATGCTTTCATAATTTATTCTTTTTAGAGCACTAAAATGTCTTCATATTCATTCATCTATTTTTTCCATATCTCTACAGCTTTAATATATTTTCATATTCATTCATCCAGCTATTTTCCATAACTCTAAAGCAGCATTGCTTTTTATCGGTTGTAATTATTTCGCTTCATCGTGGGCAATTGCCCAATTTTTGCCCGTGCCGATATTTACGACTAACGGAACCTCGGATAAGTATTTTTTTTGCATTATCTGTTTTACTAAATCTTTCGCTTCGTCAATCCGCGATGCTTCTACTTCTAAAAGCAGTTCATCATGCACCTGAAGAATAATTCCACCTTGAAAATCTTTTTTCCGCATTTGCTCATAAATTTCAATCATTGCTTTTTTGATAATGTCTGCAGCTGAGCCCTGAATCGGATGATTGATCGCTGCCCGAACTGATGCCTCATAAATTATGCGGTTTTGGGCAAAGATACCCGGCATCGGGCGAATGCGTCCGAACATCGTTTTCGCCAGACCAGTTTCTTTAGTTTCCGCAATCGTTTTTTCTTGCCATTCAGCAACTTGATAATGAATGGCTAAAAAATCGTCTATGATTCTTCGGGCTTCATCCTGACTAATTCCTAATCCCACAGATAAGCCAAAATCTGAGATACCGTAAATCAATCCATAGTTAACCATTTTGGCAATTCGACGCTCATTTTCGGTAACTTTGTCTTTCGGTTTATTAAATACTTCTGAGGCGGTTCGAGTATGAATATCTTCATTAATTAAGAATGCTTCTTTTAACTTCTCATCGCCGGAAAGTTCGGCTAATATTCTTAATTCAATTTGGGAATAGTCGGCAGATATTAAAAGATATCCTGGTTCGGCAACAAAGCCTTGTCGAATTTTTTTACCCCAATCACTTCTAATCGGAATATTCTGCAAATTGGGATTGGAAGAAGACAGCCGACCTGTGGCGGTGCCAGTTTGATTAAATTGGCAATGAATTCTGCCGGTCTCAGTTTTAATCAGTTTTTGCATCGGTTCTAAATAAGTCGTTTGCAACTTTGTAATTTCTCGATAGCGCAAGATGTCTTGAACAATGGGTGCGCTGGGCGCTAATTCTAATAACACCGATGAATCTGTAGAAAAACCGGTTTTGGTGCGCTTGGTTTTAGGCAAAGCTAGTTTCTCAAATAAGACTTTTGATAATTGTTGGGGTGAATTGATATTAAATTCAACTCCGGCTTTGCGAAAAATTTCTTTTTTTAACCGCTCTCGTTCGGTTTCAATCTCCGCTGATATTTTCTGAAACAGTTGGCGATCAATTTTAACTCCGCGCGCTTCCATATCTACCAATACTTTTATCAATGGCATTTCAATCTCATTGAAGATTGAGTCTAAACCGTAAGCGCAAATCTCAGGCTCTAATTTTTGATATAACAGATAAACATCGGATGGTTGTTCCACATCGGGTATGGAACTTTTAATTTGTTGCAGATGGAGTAAAATCAAATCGGTCAGTTCATAGCGTTTCCGATTAGAATCTAAAAGATAAGAAGCAATCTTAACATCAAAATACGGCTCTGCCAATTCAACACCACGAATTTTTTGGGCTTGATGCATCTGCGATTTTATATCGTAACCAATTTTTAATGCGGAAGATTTAAACAATTTTATTATTTCAGCTGTATCTGTAATCTTAATTTTTTCCTTGCCATTATAGACCAATAATAATCCTTCGGAAGTATAACAAAACGCCCACGGCCCTTTGGTCAGTGTGGTTGAGCGCTCAATTGTTATCTGGTCGATATCTCTGGTTTTTGTTGATTCTGGTATATCTTTAACCTGATAGCCAAGACCGCTAAATTGCTTTGTATTCTGATATAAATCCTTTTCAGTAAAAAGTCGTGATTGTCCATTTGCCGCTGGAAGATTTTGGGCCAATTCTCTTAACAACGAACTAAATTCCAATTCTTTAAAGATTTGAATTAATTGGGGAATATTTGTCTTTTTTATCTTCAACTGATTGAGACCTGCCTTAACCTTAATGTCGGTTCGGACAGTGGCTAAAGTCTTTGACAACCGAACAATTTCTTTATATTGTTTTAAGCGTTCATCTTTGTCTAATGCCTCATCTAAGGAATTATACTTGTGAATAATATCCACCGCACGCTTTAGACCAATATTAGGCACTCCGGGAATATTATCAATTGAATCACCTGCCAGGGCTAAAACATCCCTAATTTGGGCAGGGTCTTTAATACCAAATTTTTCTTGAGTCTTATTGCGGTCGTAAATTATATCTTTATACACATCATAAATAAAAATATTATCACTCACTAGTTGATATAAATCTTTATCCGAGGTTACAATATAGACTTTAATCTCTTTTTGGGTTAAGCGTTTGGCAATCGTGGCTAAAATGTCATCGGCTTCATAACCTTCTTTTTCTAATATTTTTATGCCATATGCCTCAATAATCTCTTTAATAATCGGTAATTGGCTAATTAGGTCATTTGGCGTTTCTGGTCGTTCGGCTTTATACTCTTCATAAAGTTTATGCCGAAAAGTTTCCTTACCAGAATCAAAAGCAACTGCCAGATATTGGGTTGAGAATTTATTTAATAGCTTTTTTAATGAGTTTACGAATCCAAATATTGCTGAAGTGTTTTGGCCTTTAGAATTGCGTAACGGATTACGAATAAAAGCATAATAAGAGCGATAGACCAAAGAATGGCCATCAATTAAGATAACGAGTTTATCTTTCGGCACAATAAAAAATAAGCGATGCGATATTATGGTATTGAATGTTAGTTTTTAATTTTTGGGGCATTCAATATTATTAAAGATCTTGTCTCATCTTTGAGCAAGGCTACTTTGATCTTTAGGCTTAAGGAAAATTGGCGAGCAGAATTGTTTTGAAGTTCTCAATTGTTTTAGACTTTTGGTTCTTGAGTATTTTGTTTCATTCGGAGTTCGCGCACCAAAGTAATTGCTCGATAATAAGCGGAAAAAGAGGTGCCGGCATCAGCCCACCAACCAGGTAAAATGTCATAAGTCAAGTTATTCTGTCTAAGATAATAGTTATTGACATCGGTAATTTCCAATTCACCGCGTTCTGACGGCTTTAGGGTTTTAATCACTGAAAATACCTCTTGGTCATACATATAAATACCTGTAACCGCTAAATTAGATTTGGGATTTTTCGGTTTTTCTACAATTTGGACAATGCGGTTATCTTGAATTTCCGCAACACCAAAACGCTCTGGATAAGGAACTGGTTTCAGTAAAATTTTAGCCCCATTTTTCTGTTGCATATAGGATTTAATATACGGCGTCAAATCATCTTCAAAGATGTTATCGCCTAAAATCACAACTACACGACTTCCTTCAGCAAATTCTTCGGCTAAACCCAAAGCTTCAGCAATACCGCCTTCACCTTCCTGATAAGTATAATGAAGCCGCTTCAAACCGAAATCCTTGCCATTTCCCAGCAATTTAAGAAAATCACCAGCACTATTACCTCCAGTAACAATAAGAATATCTTTAATTTCGGCTTGAACTAATTTCTGGATTGGAAAGAAAATCATTGGTTGGTCGTAGACCGGTAAAAGATGCTTATTAGTTACGCGGGTAAGAGGTTGGAGCCGGGTTCCTAACCCACCGGCTAAAACAACTCCTTTGATCGCAGCATAATTGTTGTTTATACTCATATCTCAAAAACCTACTATTTTATTCCTCAGCTTTTTGCTAATCAAGCTTAAGATTTGCTGCAATACTTATCCATTTCCTGTTTGACAATAGGAATGCTGCACTATGTTTGGGATAACTTAAGATAATAATATTGGCTTCTTTCATAAACCTTTTAGAGTTCACTGGCAAATGAAATAACCAAGAAAATTCAATTGGACATATAATTCCGAACTAATAATTGGAGTCGTCAATGCTTTTTGGGTTCTTTTAATCAAAATAAAAACTCTATGTCGCGTCATTATAGTTTTAGTTTAATTAAAATCCCTAAATAGTCAACTCTTATTTGTGTTTTAGAAAACAAAAAGTCAAGAACTATCTTTATTGTGTAATTGATAAATGATAAATAATTGGATTGAGTAATTGACTATGGTTTATTGAGAAGATGGAATTTAAAGGAAGGATAGGTTCGTAAGCCGAATTCTGTTTAACTGGTCATTTATCTTGGTCTTTTATTGCTAAAAGACTCATAGCGACCTACCTGGAGTATTTGAGCCAGACATCTCATAACTCCTGCTTGGTCTTGCTCAAAGTGGGGTTTGTCCATTCTGGCTGTCACCAGCCAGAATAGTGCGCTCTTACCGCACTATTTCACCCTTACCCAAATCGAAGTTGCTCAATTTGGGCGGTATTGTTTCTGTGACACTTTCCATCATGGTTTTTTCACAAAAACCATGTCTTGCAGTTAGCAAGCACTTTGTCTGGATGAGTTCGGACTTTCCTCCCTAATTCTTACAAAAGTAAGAACTAAGGCGACCAGCCGACCTATCCTTCCATTGTTAAATTATATAAAAAATTAAATACTGCTGTCAATAGTGGATAATGAAATATCTGAAAAATGCTCGTAAGACACCGAACCCTACAAGAAAAGACCAATAATTATACTTCTGCATTTCATGTCTTTTGAACCAATATTGACTTTGTCAGAGTTCTCTATAATAACTCTTTTCGCGTGGTTTTTTCATTCATCATCCCAAACACATTTTTTATTAGTCGCTAATGTAAATTTAGCCTAAAAATTATTTACTGTCTGATATAAATTTAGAAAAAATGAGTTATATCTAAAATCCCAACAATTATTTCTCATTCTCTCAAAAATGTTAAATAGAAGTAGACAATTTCAGAATTATAAACCCAATAATCGCGCTGTATCTCTTGTTTTTGATCAAAAAGTGTTTGTTCTATTACTCTATATAGTAATTTTTTTTTCACCATTTATCAAGTGCTGATTTTGGTATCCTCTTTGAAAGTCTGATAGTTAGGTAATTGATGCCCTTATTAATTCTTATACCAAGTTGTAGATAATTCCCAATGCGCCTTTACTTCAGTAATTGCTCGGCATAACTTAGAATTAAAAGGTCTTATCATATCCAAAGACGATTTTAGAAATGGGATAAGAAACATACAGGCGAATCGTTAAGCATAAAGATGGGGTTTCTTAAACCAAAAGCACTTGCAAATATGCGAGCGATACTTCCATATTATGTTTCGGTTAAAACGCATGCAACACTGCTTTATGAAGTAGTTATTGATATTTGGTTATTCTCCCAACACTACAATGTTGACATTTTTATCCTTTTTACTACAACCCTTGGAGAAAAACAGATTATCTTGTAAATCTTCGTCTTACTGCTAATAAGAAAAGTGTAAGAATTATAATTCCCAATACACTTTCCACCATAGAAATAATTGTTGTGGATAATGTATTTGATGAAAAGGCTTGAGTCTGAATTCGAAAATATCCGGGCAGTAGATTCGCAAAGGCAAAGGGCAGTGCTTTTGTAAAATAATCCTTTAAGAACAATAAAGAATTTGATAATTTAAAAGAAAACAAATAATGAATTTCTTGTTCGCCAAAACAAAACCCAGAGAACATATAAAGTAACCCACTTAAACCAAATAATCCCATAAGCCAAAGCAATGCCTTTTTAGGTGATTCACCATAATTACTAATGAGTTTGTATCCTTCTAATGCCAAACGATAGAGAAATGTATGTATTGATAACCATTTTGTGCGAATTCTTCGATATTCCATTTCTGCAATATAATAGTCTCCAGCATCAGGATAATTGCCAAAGTTTTCATAAAACCGTCTTATCTCCCTTGACTCGCGTTCCACATCAAGCCTAACTAATTCTTCAAGTTTCTCGTCTTCTACTGATAGATTAAATATGTAATAAATTTTTTCAAAAATGTTTGCGCCTAAAAATTCCTGCCATTTTTCTTTTTTATGAAAGATGAATTGGGCATCAAATAGAAAATTTTTTGGGTTTTTTCTCCATTTAACATTAAAAAATTTAATGTATGGTCGGTCCAAATAGATTTCGGTATGAAGTAATGAGACTCTATCTATTCCCTTTGAAATATCTCTGAATATAATTTCACCAGCCGGAGCAATGATTTTACCTTTTTCTTTATCCTTTTCTATCTCTATTTTTGACATACCGTGCGCAAAACTTATATTCCAAAGAAGGATTTTAGATTTCTCGTTGAGCTCTGTGCCTCCAAATAGTAGTTTGTTATAGAGGGTACAATTGCTCATATCAAATAGAGCGTGAATTTTCGAGCGGGTAAGACTCACAACCCCAAAAAATTGCGACGCCTGAAAATTTGCATTCC
>CAYYPG010000010.1:0-36572 GCA_964473505.1 uncultured bacterium
TTTCAGTTAACAAGAGGGATTACTTGATAACAATGGGATGTGAGCGGTAGAAGTGGAAGTGTATGAAAGATTGGTCAAAATGGATAGATTGATTATTGTAAATATAGAAAGTAAAATTAACAAGCAACGGATAATGGGTTTATCATAAGATTAAAGGCTTTTAAGACAAGAAAAGAGTGTTTTAATTTAATTTATGCACATCCACACAGTCCCCTCCACAGCCCTATAGGTTGCTTGAAAAATAGCCGAGAAAGTCGCTTTGGTAAGCAAGGCCCGAAGAAATTTGGGAATTGTTTTTAGAGTTAATTTTGGTAGAAATATAATTCTCAATTTGTAGGCAACTGACAGAATCGTAATGAGCGGAGTTGCCAAAATCATTCAGAAAATAATGATTAGAGTTATAGTCTCAGTAATTTGGGAAATGATTTAGTTTTCTCAAAGAGAAGTTTTGTAGTTTTTTAAGCGGCGGTTGTGGCAGAGATATAACTGTTAATTTATGGGCAATTGGCAGAACTGATATGAGTGGAGTTAGGAAAATCATTCAGGAGTTAATTGTCTATGCGAATATTGTAAACATTCTTATTATTATACAGTGCATTGCCAAGATATTGTATCTCAATTTTACGGCTACCTTATCTAACATTAGTGGATTTAAGATATTCGATTACAGGTTGTCTGGCGGTTTTGCGAGAGAACTCTAACAAACTCAGTATTATCTCAAGTGACACAACGTGCATATATGAGTTTCTTGGTTTTCTTTCGTGTTTCGGTGTGATCTGAACATTTTGCAGAGTTTTCTTAATAATTGATAAGGGCTATATTTTGCCTAAGGTCTTATATCTTTGAAGAGTTGTTTAAAATTGACTTTTGTTGATTGAAAAACTTTTTTTCCCGGGGCCATTATAATTAAATTTCATAAACTGGGTAGTATGGATTGGACATATCGTATTAAAAGATTGACAAATTCATTATCGTATTTTATACTATAACCCTAAAATGAATAAAGCATGTGTTGTTATGGAATTAAGTAAGAGTTATGGGTCATTAAATGCTTTGGCTAACATCTCTTTCGAAATCAATCAAGGCGAAATTTTTGGTCTAATCGGACCAAATGGTTCGGGCAAAACAACGACCTTAAGAATCCTCTCAACTTTACTAAAACCCGACAACGGTTCGGCAAAGATTTTTGACTTTGATGTGGTAAAACAAGCCTCTGAAGTCAGAAGATTAATCAGTTATTTACCTGAAGAAGCCGGCGCCTATAGAAATTTAACCGGCTGGGATTATTTAAAATTTGTTGCCGGCTTATATTCTGCCGACTCCAAGGAAAAAAAGAATTTCTTAGAACGGGCAATAAATTTTGCTGCCCTTGGTGAGAGAATAAAAGATAATGTTAAAACTTATAGTAAAGGTATGGTCAGAAAATTGCTTTTAGCCCGGGCGCTAATGACTAATCCGAAATTAGCCATCTTAGATGAACCTACTGTCGGTTTAGATGTCTTAAATTCCTTAGAAATTAGAAAGATTATTAAACAATTTGTCAAAGAAGGCGGTACAGTACTTTTGTCTTCTCATAATATGCTGGAAGTGGAATTTTTATCTGACCGGGTTGCTCTGCTGAAACAAGGAAAAATTATTGAAACCGGAAAAGTTTCCGAACTCAAAGATAAATATCGTGCCCGAAATTTAGAAGAAGTGTTTTTTGGCGCCACAGTATGAGAATTAATTACATTGTCGTCAAACATCTGACATTCAATCCTAATCAATCTGTGTTTGTTTACTCTAAAGAATACGATTTCAGCCGAAAAGGTTATTTATATTTATCCTTATGTCCTTGTTGGCCTAATTGTTAATATGAGAGTTATTTTTATTCTGGTCCGAAAAGAGATAAAAGAACTAATGACTTTACAATTATTAATACCAATTCTTATAATGGTTTTCTTCTTTATGTTTATTGGCCGGATGATGACCCGTGAAATTAAAAAGGCTTCGGTCCCCCAAAAAATTATTGTTGCCGATTACGATAAAAGCGTTCTCAGCCAAGACCTCATCAGTATCTTATCTAAAAGTAATCTTCTTATTACCGAAACCCACGAAAAAAATATTGACTCATTAATTAAGTTAGCCCAAAAAGAAAATATTAATCTAATGCTGGTGCTGCCGGAGAGTTTAGCGCAAAAAATTAATTCCTTACAACCAATGACGCTCTTAATGTATACTTTAATCAATGGGTTATCACCGTTTTCGGATATTGGCACTGCCGGCGTAAAATCAGCCTTAAGCGTCTTAAATGAAAGTTTGGAAGTTCGAATCATAAAACAGTTTAATCCTGATGTGCCCATTGCAACTATCAAACGACCGCTTAATGTAGTCGATTATGTTCATATCAAAAATCAACTTATTCAAGCAAATCCAATGCAGATTAAGAATCAAATAAGAGTTCAGAATGCATTTATTCCCGTGATTTTACTTTTGGTGATAATCTATATCAGTCAGATGATTGCTACCGCGATTGGACAAGAAAAAGAAAATAAAACCTTAGAAACGCTTTTAACTTTTCCGGTTAGTCGGATTCAAATTCTTGTTGGGAAAATGTTGGGCTCAGGTGTAGTAGCAATTTTACTTTCAATCGTATTTCTCTTGGGTATGAAATTTTATTTATCCCCAATATCTCAACCCAGTGGTTTTAAGAGTGTCTCGACATTAACCACCCCGAACCTTGGTCCTTCTCCAACGGCGCTTTATCTGGTTATAACGATCTCATTATTTTTAGCCATCCTTTGTGCCGCAAGTCTCGCAACCTTGTTGTCAAGTTTTGCCACAGATGCCAAACAAGCCCAAGTCGTAATAACCCCAATTAATCTTTTAGTTCTCTTTTCTTATTTTATTACCATGTTTTTAGATATTAATTCGCTTTCTTTAATCTTAAAGATAATTCTATATATAATTCCTTTCTCCTATCCTTTTATTATTCCCCAGGCACTGTTTTTCAATCAAATACCTTTAATTATTATCGGGTTTGCCTATATGGTAATTTTTGCTGGAGTCACAACCATAATTGCGGCGAAAATTTTCTCATCCGACCTAATTCTGACTGCCAAACTTAAAATTAGAAGACAAGCAACCACCAAAAATTAATTGTTGTGTATAATAATCTTTTAGGAGCAAACAATATCCGATATCGAGCTTATCTTTTACTCATAATTATATTATCTCTTTCATTAAGTAGTTGTTTGTTTGTCCGACCAACCAAATTTATTCCTGAACCTGAAGTTGCCGTTGCTATTTTTTGGGATGCGGACACAATATTTATTTCTGGTGCTTCATTTTATACGATTACGGAAAAAGCGAAGACAATAAAAATGGATAATAAAGCCTTAATCGCAATCACCCAATCGGCTGAGAATTTAGTTGTCATCAGCACCAAAACCAAAGAAAAATTAATCAGCAGTCCGTATAAAATTATTATTGAAAGTCCGGATGATATATTGGTAGGTAAAAGTCGCCAAACAATGTTTCGATATCGAAGAAAGATTGAAATTGCCCATAATGTGACTCATCGTTTTTTAGTTAAAAAGAATTTAACCGCCGTCAATATTTTACCAATTGAAGAATACTTATACGGTGTAGTCAGTTGTGAAATCGGTATAGCCAAAGAGTATGAACTGGAAGCGATTAAAGCCCAAGCTGTTTGTGCGCGAAGTTATACGATGGCGCTTATGGGCCAAAGAAAAGGATTTGATGTATATGCCTCATATCTTTATGACCAAGAATATCAAGGTCGAGAACGAGAATATCCTTTAGCAATTAAAGCGGTTCAAGCAACTCGGGGTGAAATCATCACATTTAAGGACGAGCTGGCTTTAACTCAATATCATGCTTGTTGTGGAGGAAGAACTACCAATGGCCGATACCCTTATTTAGTTTCCATTATTGATGCTCCGCGACATTCACGGCAGCGCAAACCATACTGTTCTCATTCTCCTCATTTTGCATGGAAGGTAAAAATACCAACACCAACATTTATTGATAGTCTATTATCAACAGTAAAAGTACCCTTCAAGACACAAATCCAACCCAAATTAGAAATCAACAAAATTACCAAGAGAGTGGAGTATATTAAATTTAAGGTGGATAAAGAATATAAGGTTGCTGGTGAACAAATTCGCAAAATGTTTAATCTTAAATCTACACTATTCAATCTAAAAATTCACCAAGATTCAGTTGAGATTTTCGGCAATGGTTGGGGGCATGGAATTGGAATGTGCCAATATGGCGCTTTAGCAATGGCACAAGAAAATATTTCATACCATAACATCTTAAAACATTATTATTCAGGAATAAAGATAAAGAAAATATATTAAGAGATTTTTTCTCACCCAACCATTAACAATTCAAATAACGAGATAAATTGTTTTAACCGGCAAAGGATAAATTAAAATTCAAGATTTTCCATTGTAATTTTTATCCAAGAGATATCTTTGGGAATGTACCCCTCTGACACTGGACACAGGTATTTGTGATACTTTAGACTTAGAAAGGAAGCAAAATGAACCGTAAAGTCTGGTCAGCCGAGGAAAACTCTCGGTCGTTTTAGAAATGCTAAAAGGCGAAGCGTCAGTTACTGAAATCTGCCTGCGTTATTAAATCGCCGCCTCGCAATCTTATCATTGCAGAGATATGTTTTTCGAAAATGGCAAAAAGCTTTGATTGACCAACGACATAAAAATAACCACAATCATCTACTTGATGAAAACTTACGGCTCAAAGAATTGGTTGGTAGTCTATCTTTGATTATTGTTGCTCAAAAAAGTTTGTCAGTTACTAAAGAGAGTGCGTTAAAATTTTTTGTATAAATTGGTTTCTCTTCCATAAGAGCGTTCTTTTTTCTAACCATAGCTATATATAAATATATATAAATATAAATATGTTAAAACACGAGACAGAATACGCCTTTTGCTTTGAATCATACTAAATTTATACAAAACAGATACACTACCTCTCGACAAATCATAATTGACAATTGTTAAATTTTTATTACAATAAAAATTATTGCTGTAAATCCGTAGTGATTTATAATCATAGCAAGAAAGGCGGAATTAGTAGTTTGGCAACAGGTAAGATAAAGTGGTTTGATGAGAAAAAAGGCTTTGGATTTATTGAAGCTGAAGATGGAAGCGGCGATATTTTTGTGCATTACAGTGATATCGTTGGCGAAGGCTTTAAAACTCTTCGAGAAGGCGAAAGAGTTCAGTACGAAGTAGAAAACACACCGAAAGGCAAAAAGGCAGTTAAAGTTTCAAAGCAAGAATAGACGGTTTTAGATTGTATTAATCCACCTTAACTCAATAGGTGGATATTACCCAACTGCACATTCCTAAGTCCAAAGTTTTGGGCAATTTTTAGTGCTTGTTCTGCTTGACTTTTAACAGTAGTTGGCATATCTGAAAAATAAAAACAAGGATAAAAAGCTAATAGTACCCAAGGAATATTTTTATCAAGATTAGCAATAAATCGAGCAATATTAGAAATTTCGATCTGGTCAATGTAACCCGGAATTAATAAAGTCGAAATAATCAAAAGCGGCGGTTGGGAGCGTTGAGAAATATAATAAGCAATTTTCTTGATATTTTTTATAGTTTGCTTGTTAGAAACACCGCACAAAGCATAATTTAAGGGCTCACTATATGCTTTGAGATCAATCTTTATACACCCACCACTTTTTAATGATAAATCGATTACTTGATTTAACAGACTTTCCGGCATCGAACCATTGGTTTCCCAACAAATCCGAAAAGGTCTTTGTGTGCGTAATAAAATTTGTTCGGCAACATTAATGGCAAATGGTAGATTAGGAGTTGGATCGCCCCCAAAAAAGCAGATGCACGATGTTTTATTGTCTACTGCTTTTATTAACTCTTGGACATTTGTCAGGCGAGCAGGTCTTTCTCGATAATGCCAATTTTGGCAAAACAGACAATTTAAATTACACGAGTTAAAAAAAACGGCTAAATTCTTATAACCGTATTCCAGACCCGAAAGATAAGCGTATTGTGGATAGCCTATACCCCAAGCCGCACAAAATCGATCGGCAACACAATTGGTAGGTATTGGATCATAATACCATTGAAGACAAGCAAAATCTTTTGATCCTCCAGCTAAATGACCGTTTAGATTCTTATATACATTGCAATAACCTGATTCGCCTACCCCAATAACACATTGGTTAAAACAGTGTGGACATTTTAAACCTCCTTCAGCTCGCGGTGGTCTTAAGGGTAAACGGAATTTGCTGCGACTTCTTTGGTGAATGAAATCTATCTTTTCTTTTATTTTGGGAAAATGTGTTCGGATGCAATTAAGACAAAAACTTAAATATTGGGGAATAAAAGGCGAGGTTTTTTTACATAACTGGCATTGTGCCATATTAAATAATAAATTAAAAATAACGAATGTGTCAATCCGATTGAACAGAGTGTTTAAAAAACACTTGACTAATTTTAAATTTTTTGTATACTAATCGATTATTGCTAAATTTGATAATATGTTAAAATTATGTTAAAGAAACAAGAAAAAATTAGAATTAAATTAAGAGCATACGACCATCGAATCTTAGACCAGTCGGCTAAGGATATTGTGGATGTCGCGCGACGGACAGGTGCTTTGGTTTCAGGCCCGATTCCTTTACCGACAGAACGAAGTCTTTTTACGGTTTTGCGTTCACCGCATGTCGATAAAAAATCGCGCGAACAGTTCGAACTAAGGGTGCATAAGCGTTTAATTGAAATCTCTAATGCAACCCGAGAAATGGTTGATGCATTAATGAAATTAGAAGTGCCCGCTGGCGTTGAAGTGGAGATTAAATCAGCATGATTGGTTTAATTGGCAGAAAAGTTAGAATGTCACAATTGTTTACGGATACAGGTAAAGTAATTCCAGTAACAATTGTCAAAGCCGGTCCGTGTGTAGTCGTCCAAAAAAAGACCAAAGAAAAAGATGGTTATGATGCCTTACAATTGGGTTTTGAACCGAAACCCAAAGCTAATAAACCAATTACGGGTCATTTCAAAAAGAATAATTTAGAACCGATGAAGGTGTTAAAAGAAATTAGATTAAATGATAATGAGATTGAAAATTATTCGATAGGACAAGAATTAAAAGTAAAAATTTTTAGTGAGGGTGATAAGGTGTCAGTAACCGGTATCACCAAAGGTCGTGGTTTTGCCGGTGGAATGAAACGCTGGGGATGGCACGGTGGGCCGGCATCTCATGGTTCGATGTCTCATCGTCGAATCGGTTCAGTTGGTTCAGGTAGTTCGCCAGGACATCCATGGCGCGGTCGACATTTGCCAGGCCATTATGGTATGGAAAAAGTAACGATTAAGAATCTTAAGATTGTCAAGATTGATAGCGAGAATAATCTTTTATACATTAAAGGTGCAATTCCCGGTTCTTCTTATACACCCGTAATTATAAAAAAGCAATGAAACTAAATATTTTTGAAGGCATAACTAAAAATGTGACCGGAAATGAACGCTGAGTTGTTAGCGATTGATGGTACCGTGAAAGATAAGATCGAGTTGTCCAAATTTGTTTTTGGCCAACAAGATAATAACGGTTTAATTTGGGAAGCGGTCTGTAATTATTTAGTAAATCAAAGACAAGGAACCGCTAAGACTAAAACTCGGGGCGAAGTGCGCGGTGGCGGAAAAAAACCTTGGGCACAAAAACATACAGGCCGCGCTCGTGCTGGTTCGATTCGTTCACCTCTTTGGGTCGGCGGTGGCGTAGTCTTCGGTCCTCAACCCCGAGATTATTCATACAAAATACCGAAAAAGAAAAAAAGAAAAGCATTATGTGTTGCTCTATCCATGATGCTCAGACATCAAAGAATTAAATTTGTTGAAGACTTTGATTTAGAAAACCATAAGACGAAAGAGATGTTAAAATTACTTAAGAATTTAGGATTGAATTCGGGCAAAACGATATTGGTTAAAGATGAATTTTCGAAAAATATGATTTTGGCTAGTAGAAATATTCAGAATTTAGAATTAGTCTTAGCACAAGATTTAAACATTTACGATTGTGTTGCCTCGGATAATTTGGTATTTACGCAAAAAGGATTGGTAGCATTAGAAAAGCGTTTAAGTAAAGTTGGTAATTAATTATGATTGATCCGACAAAAGTACTTATTCGACCGATTGTTACCGAAAAATCCGAACGATTAAGAATGAGTAATGGACAATATATATTTGAAGTCAACCGCAAGTGTAATAAGATTGATATTAAACGAGCAGTGGAACAAGTGTTTCGAGTAACAGTAACAAAAGTGCGAATTATGAATTATTATGGTAAACCGAAACGGATGGGAGTTTTTCAAGGTAGACGGTCAGAATGGAAAAAAGCGATTGTAACCCTAAAACCAGGACAAAAGATTGAAAGTTTGGAGCGATAAATGCGAGTTAAATTAGAATTTGATAATGAATCTAATATGAGATTAATAACTGATTTTGAAAAAGCTACAATAATTCTTTTGGGAAGAAGTCTATGGGCATTAAACATTATCAACCAACACCATTGTCAAGACGCTATAATGCAATGTCTGCAGTGGAATGTGATAATACAACTAAGTATGATTTTGTGAAACATAATAATAATCATTTAAGGAAATAGTTTATGGGCATTAAGTATTATCGACCAACACCATTGTCAAGACGCTATTACACAGTGTCTACTTTTGAAGAGATTACAACTACTAAGCCATACAAGCCACTATTGGTTCCAATTTCGAAGAAAGGCGGAAGAAATAATTTAGGCCGAATTACTGCTAAATATCGTGGTGGCGGTGAAAAGCGTCATTATCGGATAATTGACTTTAAACGGGATAAACATAATATCGAAGCCACGGTTAAGACTATTGAATATGACCCGAATCGCTCAGCAAGAATTGCTCTGATTTGTTATAAAGATGGTGAATACCGGTATATTCTGGCGCCGGAGGGTTTGAAGGTCGGAGATACAGTTATCTCTGGTGAATCGGCGCCAATTAAACCAGGTAACGCCATGCCATTATCCGCAATTCCGGTCGGTGTTGAGATTCATAATTTGCAACTTTATCCTAATTATAACTCCTATTTAGTACGTAGTGCGGGTACGGCAGCACAAATTTTAGCCAAAGAAGGAAATTATGCGGTAATTAAACTTCCTTCCGGAGAAATTAGAAAGTTTTCTTTAAATTGTATTGCAACAATCGGAAGAGTATCTAATCTTGACCATAAAGAGATTTCTTTAGGTAAAGCCGGTCGTTCTCGTCATCGCGGTATTCGACCACGAGTTCGAGCGGTAGCAATGAATCCAGTTGACCATCCGATGGGCGGTGGTGAAGGAAAATCATCCGGTGGACGACATCCTTGTTCCGAAAAAGGATTTATTGCTAAAGGCAAAAAAACCCGAAAAAGGAAAAAACATTCATCCAAACTTATCCTCCAGAGGAGAAAATAATGGGACGTTCGACTAAAAAAGGACCGTATATTGACGAGAAATTGCTGAAAAAAATTAAAGAGATCACTGAACGCGGTGAAAGAAAAGTTATTAAAACTTATGCCCGAAGGTCCCAGATTCCACCTGAATTTGTTGGACATACTATTGCGGTACATACGGGAAATCGATTTATTCCAGTTTATATTACGGAAAGAATGGTTGGTCATCGTTTAGGTGAGTTTGCTCCTACTCGAACTTTCCGCGCTCATTCCGGGCAGCGTCGGGAAAAGAAAGAAGAGGAGAAAGAATAATGGAAGCAGTTGCTCGAGCCCGCTATCAGCGTGTATCGGCGAAGAAGATGAACCGAATACTCAAGTTAATTCGCAATAAACCTGTACCCAAAGCAATGGCGATTCTAAAGTTTCTTCCCAAACCGTCAAAGACACCGATTCTTAAGACATTAAAATCTGCAGTCGCCAATGCGATGGTTAAAATTGGCAAAGCAAAATTAGATGAAAAGGATTTATATATTAAATTGGCAACCGCTGACCCCGGACCGATGATGAAACGATTCCGGGCCGGTCCTCGAGGTTCCGCCAACAGAATTTTGCGCCGAACCTGTCATATTAATATTGCAGTTGCAACCAAAGAGGAGATTGACTGATGGGACAAAAGACACATCCAATTGGATTTAGATTAGGTATTACTAAAGACTGGAAATCTTCATGGTTCAGTTCCCGAAACTATCGCGATTATCTTTTAGAAGACTTAAAAATTAGACGATATATTGAGACCAAATTACAAGAAGCAATGATTGCTAACATAAAAATCGAACGAGTAGTTACAAAAACGACAATTACAATTTACACCGCACGACCTGGGGTGGTTTTTGGTAAAGGACGGCAAGCCTTAGATACATTGCGCCAGGAAATAAAACAACTTATTAACCGCGATGTCCAAATAATAGTGGAAGCGGTTCGGGTGCCGGAATTAGAAGCCAAATTGGTTGCGGAAAGTATTGCACTTCAGTTAGAACAACGGGTGGCTCACCGAAGAGCAATGAAACGGGCAGTCACTCAAGCAATGCGGCTTGGTGCTCAAGGTATTAAAGTGATGGTCTCTGGTCGATTGGCCGGAGCCGAAATTGCTCGTTCCCAATGGTATCAAGAAGGCCGAGTACCACTCCAAACCTTAAAAGCCGATATTGACTATTATTGTGCAGTCTCGAAAACGATTTATGGTACAATTGGCTGTAAGGTGTGGATTTATAAGGGTGATGTAATCCCTGAAGCAAGGAGCTAAAACTATGTTAATGCCCAAGCGCATAAAATATCGTAAGCAACAACGAGGTCGACGAAAAGGTAAGGCGACTCGAGCAAACAAGTTAGACTTTGGCGAAATTGGATTGCAAGTATTAGAGCCTGCCTGGATTACTGCTCGGCAAATAGAAGCGGCACGAGTTGCCATTGCCAAGTTTCTAAAGAAAAGCGGAAAAGTTTGGGTACGAATTTTCCCAGATAAGCCCGTGACAAAAAAGCCGGCTGAAACTAGAATGGGAAAAGGTAAAGGAAATCCGGAATTTTGGGTCGCAGTCGTCAAACCCGGCCGAGTTATTTTTGAATTGGAAGGTCTGCCAGAAAATGAGGCGACAGAAGCCCTGAGACGAGCCGCAAGTAAGTTACCGTGTAAGAGTCATATTATTCACCGCGACGAGATAAGTTATGAAGCATACTAAAAGAGAAATACTTAAAATTAGTTCGGATGAACGATACTTGTTTTTAAGATAAGGAAGAAGTTATGAAGCCTTCAGAAATACGTAATATGACTAAAGAGGAGATTATACGGATGATAAAAGAACTAAAAGAAGAACATTTTAAACTCAGAATGCGTCGAGCGACAGAAGAACTGCCTAATCCCTTGCGTCTAAGAATGTTGAGACGAGATATTGCGCGGCTTACGACCATCCTTAAAGAAAAAGAACAACAACCGGCAAAAACCGAAGCCGAAGCTAAATCAAGGAAAGAATAATGGCAAAACAGGTAATAGGAAAAGTAATAAGTAATAAGATGAATAAAACAGTTGTTGTCGTGGTAGAACGTAAAGTACAGCATCCTAAATATAAAAAATATATTACCAAGCGAACAAAACTTTATGCTCACGATGAGAATAATGAGTGTAAAATCGGTGACCAAGTGCTTTTAGAATCAACGCGTCCCCTTTCAAAATTAAAACGATGGCGGGTTGTAAGAATTCATAAACCACATGTATAGTATTAATTTAGAAGACTGTAAACTATGATACAAGATTTTACCCGATTAACTGTGGCAGACAACACCGGTGCACGTATCGCCATGGTGATTAAAGTGATAGGCGGTTCAAGAAGAAGATTTAGTTATGTAGGTGATGTGGTTGTGGTCACAATCAAAGATGCGTTGCCAAATGCTCCGATTAAAAAAGGTGATAAAGCCCGGGCGGTAATTGTTCGACAAAGAAAAGAATATCGACGGCCTGACGGAACTTATATTCGGTTTGATGACAATGCCTGTGTCTTAATTGATGATAAGGGCGAACCTAAAGGAACTCGGGTTTTTGGCCCAGTGGCACGGGAAGTTAGAGACCGTCATTATACAAAAATTGTTTCCTTAGCAGCAGAGGTAGTATGAGTATTAAAATCAGAAAAGGCGATTTAGTTGAAGTTATCTCTGGTGAATCTAAAGGTAAACGGGGAAAAATTTTAGAAATTATTAAAGAAAAGCACAGAGTGCGAGCAATTGTCGAAGGTGTTAACTTGGCAAAGAAACATAAAAGAACCCAAAAGGCGAATCAACCCGGTGGTATTATCGATTTGCCCAATCCGTTAGATATTTCTAAATTGAGCTTAGTGTGTCCAAAATGTGGTAAGTTGACTAAGATAAAGCGAGATCTCGTTGAAGGTAAACGAATTAGAATTTGTAAACTTTGTGAGGAGATTATTGATTAATGTTACCGAGATTAAAGGAACTGTATTATACTAAAATCAGAAAAAATTTGATGGAGCGGTTTGGTTATAAAAATATTCATCAAATACCCAAATTATTAAAAGTGGTGATTAATGTCGGTGCTGGTGAAGCGGTGGCTGACCCCAAAATCTTAGAGGTTATCAGCGAAGATTTAGCGGTTATCGCCGGACAAAAAGCAGTTATTACTCGAGCGCGGCGAGCAATATCCGCATTTAAATTACGAGCCGGATTACCAATTGGAGTAAAGGTTACTTTACGCGGTAATCGAATGTATGAGTTTATTGACCGATTCTTCAACTTTGCAGCACCGCGGATTCGTGATTTTCGAGGTTTTTCGCCAGAATCGTTTGATGGCCGCGGTGGTTATACTTTAGGAATATCTGAACAAATTATTTTCCCTGAGATTGAAGTCAGCAAAGTTAAAAAAGTTTTCGGAATGGACATTACCCTTTTGACGAATGCCAAACATGATGATGAAGCAAAAGCATTATTAGAAGCATTAGGAATGCCCTTTCGCAAAGGTAAATAAATGAAGAGATTGAGAGAAATGTTCATTAAAGACTTACCTCACATCAATATCAAAATTTTCCAGGGCACAGTAACTAATTGGAAAATTATAGATATAGATGTTGAAAATAGTTTTCGTATTATAAAGGAGAATAAAGCCTAATGGCACGAAAGTGTTTAATTGTTAAATCACAACGGGAACCTAAATTTCCAGTGAGAAAATATAACCGTTGTCAAAGATGTTTTCGGCGTCGAGCGTATTATCGAAAATTTGGTTTATGCCGACTTTGTTTACGCGAATTAGCCTTAAAAGGAGAAATCCCGGGTTTGCGTAAAGCGACCTGGTGAGAGTTAAATGGGCGCGCAGATAATGCCGAAGTCTATGAAATTAAATGGGAGATAAGATATGGACCAAATTGCTGATATGTTAACTCGCATTCGGAATGCGTTAAAAGCGAAACATAAAGAAGTTAAAATCCCTTATAGTAAATTAAAATATGAGATTGCGCGTATTCTGTTAGAAGAAGGCTACATTAATAATTTTACTGTCGCCGGCGGAAAGGTGAAGAAAACTATTTCTATCCAATTAAAATATGCCGAAGATGGTAAACCGGCAATCTTTGGACTCAAACGAATTTCCCATCAATCTCGAAGAGTGTATTGTGGTTATAAAGAGATTCCATTAGCAATTGGTGGATTAGGTGTTACAATTCTTTCTACGCCTAAAGGAATACTCACCGACCGTGAGGCGCGAAAGGAACGGATTGGTGGTGAAGTTATCTGTCAAGTTTGGTAATTATGGAAAAAACCCTACGATGCCATAAAAAAACCCGTGAACACAAAGAATACCTAAAAATATTTATTTGAGTATAATACTGCGGATCTCTGTGTCGAAAAGTTGTGAACCAAGCGCTGTTTAATAAATTTAAAATAAATTTAATCTGAAAGGGAGGGGTGCAAGATGAAAAGGTATATCCTGATTAAATTGTTATTTGTAATATGTTTTTTAATAGTTAATCTTAATTGCGGTCCCAAAGAGAGTAATACAATTCGAATTGGTTTGATTGTGCCGATAACCGGTGATGTCAAAACTTTCGGCGAATCGGTTCGGAACAGTATTCTTTTAGCAGTAGAAGAAGCAAATCTCAAAGGCGGTATTCACGGTAAACAGTTAAAAATCATAACCGCCGATGATAAAAATGACCCCACAGAAGCAGCTAATGCGTGCAGTAAACTAATAAATCAAGATAAAGTCAAATTTATTATCGGTTCAGTTGCATCCAAATCATCAATACCAGTTTCGGAGATCTGCCAACAAGCCAAAGTTGTTATGATCACTCCGACTTCAACAAATCCCAAAGTAACAGTTAGAGATAATGGCGAACGAAAAGACTATATTTTCCGTGCCTGTTTTATTGATCCATTTCAAGGTACTGTCGCGGCAAAATTTGCAATTGAAAACTTAAAGGCAAAAAATTCCGCTATCCTCTACGACATCTCCAATGATTATGTCAAAGGACTAGCAGAGTTTTACAAGGATGCGTTTACCAAATTAGGTGGCAGAATATCGGTTTACGAATCTTATGGTAAAGATGATGTTGATTTCTCAGCATTGTTAACCAAAGTAAAAGCCGAAAATCCGGATGTATTATTCCTTCCCGATTATTATAATAAAGTAGGTTTAATTGCAAAGCAAGCGAGAGCCTTAGGAATTAAATCAGTATTTTTAGGCGGTGACGGCTGGGATTCACCGGAAATGACCAAGATTGCTGGTGAAGCAATAAATGGTGGCTATTTTACTAATCATTATTCACCACAAGATCCCAGACCTGAAGTTCAAGAATGGGTTCAAAAATATGAAAAGAAATACGGTTCAAAACCCGATGCTTTGGCAACACTCGGTTATGATGCGGCAATATTATTAATGGAGGGAATTCGGCTTGCCGGTAAAGATGACCCATCCTTAGTGCGTGATGCCTTAACAAAATTATCCAACTTTCCGACTGTATCAGGCAATATAACTTTTGACGCTTTTGGCAATCCAGTAAAAAATGCAGTTATTCTGCAATATCTTAATGGCGAGCAAAAATACATTGCCACTGTGCAACCATAACAGAAATCGATATAGTATTTTTTATTTCTCCCCGCAAGAATCCTTCTTACTTTTGAGTTAGTGTTTTCTTAACTGATAAGATATTGTTATTAAAAGGTAGTGTCTAATATTTTGTCTAAATTCAGTATCGATATGTTAAAGAAAAAAGATGATCCGCTCCCTATTTAACCTATAGAATATTTATAAAGGAAAGTATACCCTATTGAAGAAAAAAATCAATCTACACAAGCATCTTGTCCCTTTTTATTAAAAAGCTTGGATTACTTCCTTTGTTACCATAGACTTTCTTTTAGGTTGATTAAAAAGAAACTAAATCAAGATAAGATAAAGCATCAAAAACCACAATTAAAATAGGATATTTAAGATTTATTAAAATCCTAAAAGGAGAAAATTATTTTTCCTATTTGTTGTCTTAGCTCCTAAATACTCATTTATAATAAGTTATATTGAGAAAAGTCGATAAAAAGATGATAGAGTAATATTGGTAGCATATTGCTTTTTCTTTGAAAAAACCCAAGATTAAATCAAAAATTATCGCCTTTAGAGTTATTTGAATATTGATGACATCCTTTTAAAATATGTGGTCAAGATATAGTAAAAAGGTTTCAGAGAACTCCAAAGCTTTATAAAATTTGTTTGTATGTTATGAAATATTAAAACATGACCTTTGTCCTCATAACTTTTTATCTTTTTATTTGTTTTCCAATATTACAGCACTGAATAAAATCTCTGTATTTATAGTTTTTAAGCAATGGTAAGGAAGATTAAAAAAAACATGTTATAAATAACCTTAAATGGATTCTAAGATTTTACCTCCTATTGTCCGTCAATTTCAAACAAATTTTTAACGTTAAAAACAATTTTATATGAATTTTAAGTTCTGGTTAGTGGTTGTATGATATTAATCTGGGTTAACATTAAGTTCAGGGAAATTCAATTATAATTTTTTATGAATTTCAAGACCTGGTTAGTGGCGGTTAATCCGTTAGTCAGTCAAATTGTTAAGGTTAAACATATTATAGTTTTTTGAATTCTAAAACATAATCTTTGCAATTGATTGCCGAAATGGCTAACTCGGTTGACCATTATGCAATTGAATGGATAGTCAAATGAACAATATAGTAATTAAGTGAGTTAATTATGTAATAGACAATCAGTTAGATTGTCTCGTCGTTAGATAGTAAAAGAAACATAGGGATAGCCCAGGGAACTACCCAGGGGTATACCGGGAGGATGGTCTTTTAGACTACTTGTTGGATACCCAAGCTGGTTGTTCAGTAAGCTTCCCAAAAACAAGGATAACTATAGAAAAGGAAAGAGTATTTATTTAATAAAATTTTCGCAATTATTGAGAACATCCCGAAATAATGTTTTTAGGTAGCGTCAAGATTTTTGTGTCAATTGATTCTTTCTTCATAGATGTGCTTTCATTTCTAAATATTAAACAAGAGAGAGGATATGTTTTTTCTTTTAACATATCAGTACTAACATTACATAAAATACCAGACACTACCTGTTCTTATATTTACCTAAATAGAAAACTTGTTCTATTTGAAACTCGTTTCTGTCTTTAAGATATTGTAGTGGAAAACTTCTGAGTTTGTTTTGTTATCTTTAATAATCACACGATTCTTTCTTTGTTTGTACTTCCAAGTACTGAAGTAACCTTCAGACTTATTTTTATCAGCTTTACTAAGAAACTGTTCGTTTCCATATTTTTGTAGTTCTTTAATTCTTTAAGAGAAATATTCTTATTCCCCATAATGCATTACCCCAGAAGCTTCCAAGTTCCTTATTTTTTATAGTTCTTTAAATGTAATGTCTTAAGACTTCAACTTATATTGTTATTATGTGTTGGGAAGTTCTCTAATTTAATCCCTACCAATTTTGGGCAAAATTTAAGTCTAAACCTAGCCACTTTGCTCCTATGAATATACCATTTTTTTGAACCACTCCAATATTGAAATTAAAGCCTTTTATTGCCCATCGTAAATTTGTTTTAATGCCAGTGTTTTTGAAATCAGTTGAAAGTGTAAGTTCGGGATTAAAAAACCGGGTAATTAAAAAATCAAAATTTAGATTTATTGCCTGAACGATGTTATCCGTAAATTTGTTACGAGAAAGATAGTAATAGTAATGAGACGAAAGAATAAGGAAATTTGTCGCTTGATAACTAATCTGCAACAACAATTGTGCTGGTAATGAGGTCTTAAAAGGTTGAATTTGATATGAGGTGTCTTCAGAATGCACAAACACATTGATATCCGAAGTATCTAAATATCTTTGAATACTAAATGAATCAATATCTACTTTCAGCAACATTTGTTTGGGGTTTTTAGTCCAATAAAATCTGTTATTGAGGTAAAGTACCGCTAATCCCACGATAAGATTTGTTAGGGGTTGAACCGTTACTCCCAAATCTAATGCGAAACTGATGTTAGAACCTGTCGCGCTTGAGACCAATATCTTTTCTCGTGCCAGAACACCATCTGGTGTGGTAATTAACATTCCATAAACTGAGTCAGTTGAAATGATGCTTCTGCCTTTAAGTCCGTGTAGCCGACAACCGATATTTAGTGATTGGATATGCGGAATTTTAAGCAATTCAATTTCACGCTCTTTATTTAATAACGGATAACTTAAATCTAATGCTAAATCAAAATAACCCAGTTCATTAATGCCGAAATTGGATAGGTCATATTGCCGATTGAGTTCGTTGCCCAATAAAATTAATTCAAATAAATCTTTGGGAAGTTTGGCGGATATGAATTCGTGATATTGCAAAGATATACCAATCCAAGATGAAAAAAACGCGAGCGGAACAACTGAACCTCTACCATAAATCTTAAGTCCATTACGAGGAATACTATTTAGAATAGTCATTTTTTGAACGCTATCCCAATCTGGGTCTTGATTGAAATGTCGATTATAACCGGAGAACGAAATCGAATTATTGAAAATGTCCAGTTCAAAGTTTAGGTATCGTAATGAGTATTGTGGTTTATTCGACATCGGCCAATATGCTGGATTCGTCTCAAGAAATCGTGAAGTCGTATAAGAAAAAGCCCAAAGCATGTCAGTAATGGAAATAAAACCGAAAAAAATTATAATAGTTAATAAACATTTTTTCTTAATCGGCATATTGTTTAGCCACTTATAAAGTCTCATTTTATTGCACTTTTAGCTTGTGAACATTATTTTAAGTAGTTCTATTCTGGTGGTAAATTAAGTTTAATTTTTGCATAAGAGTGTTTCACTTGGAAATAATCGTTGCCCATGACGGTGATCGTATCAGTTTGGGGAATAAATAAATAGAAACTAACTTTTATTAGCGAGTCCGTAAAAATTTGGATGTCGGATTCGGTTAGAGTTAAAGAGATATTAGTATCAACAGCCGCGGTAACAACGCCTGCGTTATTGATTATGCCCGGAGGAACTGCAATTTTAATCCTTGTGGAATCATTAATTGCGTTTTTAAGTAATAACTCCCCAGACATGCGCGTGGGAAAGTGATTAGAAATAAGCCCACTAAAAATTCCTTCATAAGCATTTTTTCGAATGCGCTCTCGAGTATCGCGGTTAATTTTTACTGTTTGTGGTCCTAAAATAACGGTATCGGGTTGTAAAAATAATCGCATCGGACATGCTACTTCATAATTTGCTGTGTTAAAAGACCTTCGGCTTATCCACCCCTGACTGTAAGATGCAATTCGTAACTTGAAAACTACTTTTTCCGGATGGAAATTAATGAAACGGGTAAGATTGATTAAATGGGTTTCGATCTCTGGTTGTTGAGGTATGCCTCTTTCTAAATAAAAAGTTGTGTCCATCGCAAGGCTATCGCCACTATGGTTTATTGCACAAATGTTTAATGATAAATAAATCGGAAACCATACCGCATTGATCAACATTAAATTAGCATACGCGTTGACGACATTAACATTAGATAGAATGTCTGGGAGCTTAATTCTAATCGTCTCGGCCGGAAAATTATGTTTAAGAGTATCTTTCATCCTTCCGGCAAGCGAATCAACTTGGAGATTACTGGTTAGGCAAGAAACTTTGACAAAATTATCCGAGACAAAATTAACAAATTGAAGACCGAGTTCAAACTCAACAATTGTTTTTAGGGTTAACGGCGTGGAATCGGATGAGGAATTCTGGTAGACACGATGGGCTAAACCAATATCTATATGGATGCTATCAAAATCTTCAACAAATAATGTATCACCGAATGATAATTCCGGGACGAGAATCCGAATTGAACACGGAACAGGAAAACCATTATTGAGTGTAATGGATAAATTACCGTCATGAAAAATTAAATCACTAATCGTAATTTGATAATTCATCGGTAAAGTATAGATTTTCTGTCTTTGCACTCGAACTATTCGAGGTGGCGATGCTCGAAAACTTCCCGAGTCAATCTTTACTGAATCAAATTTGACATAAAATCTAACTGAGTCGTGAGGGGAAACCGGAATTAAATTCGTGCCCGTACCACTTGAGGCAAATTTTATCTGGATGTCAATGAGGCTGTCAATTTTAACATTTTCCAATCGATGAGAAAATTCAACACCGGCCATTGAATCCGGTCCTAAGAGATTTATTAAACTTATATTAGAAATTGAACAAGTAATGGAGTCAAAAGATAAATGCGAGAAATTCCATAAAGAAACTCGTAAAACCGCGGAACGGACAAAGATACTGCGAATATTATCGACATCAATAATCGTATCGTAAATACGATTAAAAGCCGGAACACTAATATTTACAGTTGTTTCCGGTAAAACTAATCCTGGAACAATCTGAGGAATTTTCAAAAGAAGATTTCCTGAAGCTAAATTTGCAAAGGTAAAGTCAGAAAGTCGGGTATAGGTTGAATCTAAGCGGTCTCGAATCTCAATTGAATCTAATAAACAAAAGGTATCTAATTTGCCGGCTTTATAAAATTGTAATGAAGAATCATGGTTAATTCGAAAATAACTCGTATCAATAAAATCACGAATCGAAAAAAATTTTGCATATAACGGTATCGTGATATCTGAACGCCATTTTGGTTTCTTAAAACAACTCAGCCCTAAAGCAAATATAATTATAAGCATTAGGAAACAAAAGAAGATTTTTTTAGCAAGCATACTGATGTTCAATTATAGGTCCTGCATTTTAGATTGTCAACAGAAAGCTAAAGAGAACTTTAGTAAAGTCAATGTTGGCTTCAAAAGGACGAAATACACAAATGAATTTGTTGATTTTCTCAATAGGAACGTAGCATATGTCTATAATTACACACGGCGTTAAGCAGATATTGCGAAGCGAAAACAACCGGTTTTAGCATCTAATAGAGGACACCAGATAATGCCAATATCGTCTCAATAGGCGTGCAGTTCACAAACGAATTTCTTGTTTTTTCTTATGAGCATTTTTCAGTTTTCTTGTAGGTAAACTCTACAAGAGCCTAAAATTCAAGCGAGATGTTATGCTGATTGGGTTTTAGCGTCAAATAGAATCTATGGCTGGAAATTTTGTATTAAGTTTAGAATAACAAAAGTGACTTTTGCCAAATTATAATACACACTTTCAAGGTAGGTGTCAAATTCGACATTGAATAATCAACTTGGGATAATAAACAATTTTTGACTTTGAAACCTTGGACCATTTAATTTCTATTTCCTTATTAGAAAGAGCAAAATATTCAGTCTAACTAAAAGCAAATGATTTTATACATTGCTGAGCCAATAACCCTGACTACTATTTTCAAACTGCCTTTCAAGAAGTACTAACCAAAAGCAAATGATATCTTGAATTGCGTTCCCGAAAGAGAAAAATATTTTTCCTTTATAATAGATGATTTTCTAAATTACTGATACTATAATGCTGCCCATTATTTTAAATTGCCTTCTCAAAAGAGATAAATATTTTTCCTTTACAAGAACAGATTACTTTCTAAATTACTGACGCCATAACCTTGATCATTATTTTCTTAATGATTTTCTTACCCCCACTTATATTAACTCTGCCAATTGCTTATAAATTAACAATTATATTTCTGCCTAGATCAACTCTCAAATCAACTCCAAAATTTCCTCTGACCTTACTTTCCAAAACAACCGATCCGCCTATTTTTCAAGCAACTCAGAGGGCTATGGAGGGGACTGTACCCTCTTTTTAGGGCAAAACGCAATATCTTCAAGAAAAACAATAAGTTATCTAAAAATCCGCCTTATCTAAAACATTAGTTATAATTAATGGGAAGTGGCAAGATTTTTGTGTGAATTGGTTTTTCTTCCATGGGCGTGCTTTCCTTTTTTAAATATTGAACGAGGACGAGGTTACATCTTTTTCTTTAACATAGAAATATTAATTTTACACAAAATATCAGACACTACCTAACTAATGTTTTTATGTTTATTTTTGCTTAAGAGATGGTGGAAAGTCTTAGAAAGTAGCGCACAGCGGGGTCTATTGCAAAAAGAAGTTGGCGTAAGAATAGGAGTAGTTAGGCTCAAAGTTTTATTATTCGGTAGGGATCGAGTCTGATTAAAAATGGTTTTTGACAAAAGTCTCTAAGTGGACAAATGTCATATTAAACAATTCCGCGTCTAATAAAAGATAATCGGAGATGATGTAGCGAGGAATTTTGGATAATAAAGGAAAACTTTTGCAGAACTTACTAAAAATTGTTTGCTTAACCCGATTTTTGATTATCTTAGTCTTGGTAGTGCTGATAAAATATCGACCTATCAGAACACTATTTTATCTATCGCGCTTAAGGCGAGCTTAACAAAAGACTGATGAGCCAAATTCGTTTCAGTGTCGAATGCAGGACCCTGACATAGTTTTACCTTGAAAGACATGGAGTATACCAGCGAGTTTCTTGGTTTTCTTTTGAGTTTAGACTTCATTCTGAACTTTTTTCAGCCAAAGTCAATGATTGCAAGACTATAAATCAAGTTCAGGTTGCCGAAAAAGAACTTTGGCCTAACTTTCTCTCTGATTATTGATGGTGTGGTGAAAACAATAAAATGGTGGGAAAATCTACAATTAGTATGTGGGAGTAACTTTAGCTTACAACTTACAAAATTCCTTCATCATAAAAAATTAATAGTTCTTGGTTTTACATTAGGATGAACCGAATAAGCTTTGAATGCGTTCAGGATTAATTTTTGCTATTTGACTATTAAAGGCACAATATTCAACGCGTGTCGACGTTACTTCACCCAGTATAAAAAGCGACCGCAATTAGGACAATTAACAATTTCGGTACGACATCGATAAACATATTCCGAAGGTAATTTCATAAAGCAACCACCGCAGAATTCATTAATCACCTGCACTACAACCCGTCCTCCATAGCGCCTCATAATTCTTTTATAGGCAGTAAGTAAATTCGACTCAATTTTTTGAGCAATTTCTTCGCGTTTTGTCTCGATAGCTTTAATAACATCCAAAGTTGGTTTCGGAGTCTTGAATCCAATCTTTTTATAATCCGGTGAAGTGAGGTCTTTTAAGAGCAAATCGTTTTCTTCTAATGCACGCAAAAGGTTTAATTGTTTTTTTATTGATGACATTTTCTTATGCCTATAATTAATTACGCTGTTTTATCTCAACCAATTTTTTGTTAATCATCAGAATTAGGATTTTAATAAATTCATTTTATTTTTTCTTCTAAAGATTTTATCAGGGCGATAAATTCTTCTGGAGTCTGTGGTTCGAAAATACGCTTTTTGGATGTCAATTCTTGACAAATCATTGCTACTCTGCCTAAGGTAATAAGATACTGATTGCCTGGGTCCTGCGGTGGGGCAACAATAAGAAATAGTAAATAAACCGGCTTTTTATCAATTGCATTGAAGTCAATACCCTTTTGCGAACGACCAACAGCAATTTCTAATTTGTCGATTAATAAAGAACGGCAATGAGGGATTCCTATGCCCTTGCCAATGCCGGTGGAACCTAATTCTTCGCGCGTCAATAAGGTTTCTAATAACGATTCGGCATCACTGCCGGTCTTTAGTAAACTGACCATTTCTTTTAGGGCATCGGTTTTCTTTTTGGCTTTTAAGTTCAAATTAATGCGTTCCGGTCTTAATAACGATGATAAAGTCAAGATTACCTCCTATAGTTACTGAGAGAAAAGACTGAATTATTTCTTTTCATCGTCAGTATTTTACATCTTTTCCGGTGCTGAGACACCGATTATTGTTAAGATATCTTTTAAGATTTTTTGAGTTGCGCGACAAAGATAAATCCGAGCCGAAGTTGTTGAGATGTTATCGGTTACTACTCTGACATTCTCATAGAATTTATGAAAGGTAGTCGCAAGCTCTAAAGCATAGTAGACGAGATGATGTGGTTCAAAATTAGTTGCTGCGGTCACAGTTACCTCGGGATAATGTAATAACATTCGAATTAACTCGCGTTCGGCAGAGCTGTGTAAATAGTGTAGTTTGGGTTGCGATAACTCTTCCGATATTTTTTCTTGAGCGAATTTAATAATACTATTGATGCGCGCATGGGCATACTGTACATAATAGACAGGATTCTCTTGAGAGGTCTTTTGGGCAAGGGCCAAATCAAAAGACAGATGTTGTGATGCTTTGCGCATCAGCAGAAAAAACTTTAAAGCGTCAGCGCCAATTTCGGATAAAACTTCATCTAAAGTTACAAACTCTCCGTGCCGTTTGGACATCGCGATTTTCTGCTGGTTGCGAGACAAAGAAACTTGTTGGGCAATAATAATTCTTAATTGGTCAGGTTCGAATCCCAAACATGCAATACCACCTTTCATCCGCGCAATATAACCATGATGGTCAGGACCCCAAATATTTATCAAATAATCAAAATGCCGTTCAAATTTATACCAATGATATGCTAAATCGGAAAGAAAATAAGTTGGTCGATTGTCGGCGGTTAATAGTACGCGGTCTTCGGTGTCACCAAATTGTGAAGATTTAAACCACAGAGCATTGTCTTTTTTATAAGTCCAATCGGCTAACTTTTCTAAGATTAGTTTCTGATATTGGGCTACGGAACTCTCTCGCACAAAATTATCAAAAAAAATGCCAAATCTCGTCAAGGATTCTTTTTGCATCTGGATGATCTGATTCAAAAGAAAAGATCGCCATTCAGCACGGGAAAGATTGCTTTTTAATATATTCTGTCCGATTTCTACTAAATAACTTCCGGGATAACCATTTTCCGGTAGTTTTGCAGGGTTTCCTTGAATTTGGTCAATACGTGCCAACAAAGACTTATAGAGCAAGTCTATTTGACTGCCCATATCATTAATGTAGTATTCCGAAGTTACATCATAATTAACATATCGCAATAAATTTACCAAGGCGTTACCAAATGCGCCGGCTCGGGCTTGAACAACATTTAAAGGACCAGTAGGATTAGCTGAAATATATTCGACTAAAACCCTTTTCTGTTTACCTAAGTCGACTCTGCCAAAATCAGGATTTGCTACTTTTGCTAATTCATCAAGTAATAACTTATTATTAATAACAAAATTAATAAAACCCTGACCAGCTACTTTTACATCCGCAAAAACATCTTGATGTCGGGTTAATTGTTTTTGAAGTTCATCAGCAATTTCTAATGCCGGCCGATTTTGAATTTTACTTAAAAGAAATGCGATATTCGACGCATAATCGCCCATTGTAGAATCTTTGAGAAAAACAATTTCGTGTTGGGGAGGAATTGAAAAAACATATTGATTGATTAAATGATTTATGATACTGCTAATCAGGCGAATCTCCTTTGAGGTGCATCACCCCAGAGTCTTTCCAAACCGTAGAATTCTCGCACATCAGCTAAAAAAATATGAACGACAAAATCCCAACAGTCTAAAAGAATCCATTGGCCAACCTGATACCCCTCAATATGATGAGGAGAAAGATCAAGCTGCTTTAGTTTTACATCTAAATCACAACAAATCGCTTGAGCGTGAAGCGCAGATTGTGCTGTACAGATTATGAAAAAATCCGTTATCGGAGAAATTTTGCGTAAATCTAATAATAATACATTCTCGGCTTTTTTATCTAATATAATATTTATGACCTTCTCTAACTTTTTGGGGGAAAGAGCCATTAATATTCAGATATAATTAATTTATGTCAATTGCTAAATTGTCTTTAGTTTTGAAACACAAGATAGTTCGCTTAGCTGTTTAAATTAGCTGCTACAAGATAAGTTCTGTTCATTTGCAGCTATCAAATTTGATAAATTTTTCTGCATCTCGACCCAAGACTACGGTAACCTCTAAATACAATAAGGAATCGATGTCTTTTTGGATTTCTGGCAAGATTTTTCGGCTCAGGGGCAAAAAGCCCAATTTTTTTTGATAAGACATCACTGTAGCAACCGCCTCGGCATTGGTCATCCGGGGATTAATTCTTTCGATAATTGTAGTTCGGTCAACAATTTTCTTGCCCGTTCGTAATTCATAAACATCAAAACCATAATTGCGTAAAAATTCCTGAGTCTTCTGAGCTTGTTTGTCCATACCCGAGCAGTTGATGATTTCGATTCGAATTTTACTGAAATCTATATTGTTAAATTTTTTCGGTTGACTAAATCGATAAATAATAGAGAATAAGGCTATGCCTAAAGCGATACATAAAAGAATTATAAGCACTATTAAACACTTCTTCATCTTTAATTCTTGCGATCGTTAAATAATTTTTTAACCCGTTCCCATTCTTGTGGCGTATTGATACCCAGACTTTCTTCTGGCGTCTTAGTTCTTACGGAGTTGATTTTTCCGCCTTGTTTAATAATTTCGGTTAGTGCGGCTGTCAGATAATATTCGCCATCCTTGGGACTGGGATATAAAGTATCTAATATTGGTTTTAATTTTGCATAACGAAAGGCATATACCCCGGTATTAATTTCCTTAATTTTTTGAATTTCAGGATCGGCATCTTTATGTTCAACAATCGCAATAATTTTTTGCTCTTCATTTCGAACAATTCTTCCGTAGCCAGTTGGGTCGTCTAGGACCGCAGTTAATATTGTCGCATCCGCCTTTTCTTGATAAAAGACCTTAATTAATTCCTTTATCGTTGACAATTTTAATAAAGGAACATCGCCGTATAACACAAAGATGTCGTCTTTAGGTGATAGCAAAGGTGTACAAACTTTAACTGCGTCGGCAGTGCCTTTGGCTTCAGGTTGAATGACAAAGTATACATTGTGATTACTAAACATTTCTTTTAATTCGATGTGGTTAGGTGAGATAACAACGATAATTGGATTTAAATGTGCTTTTTGGGCAAGTTCGATAATCCAAGCCAATACGGGGCGACCGTTTAAGGGTAATAGCACTTTGGAATGGGGAAGACCCATCCGTTTACTTTTACCGGCTGCGAGAATTATTCCGGTCATTAATTATGCAATTATTGCTGTCAACAGTGACTTTTTTGGGTTCAAATCCCCGAGCGGCAACGGTTTCCATTGCCGCATACGACAAAATCGTAAGTTCATCACCAATTTCTCCGCAGCAAGCTATTTTACCATTAAGACAAACGATACCGCTACCCTTTTCACCCTTCGTAACATAAGTCTGAAATTGCTTTCCATTACTTATATTGATAACTTGAACTAGTTCTCCTTCTAAAATATCAGCACGTTGGATTAATTCTTCATCAATAGTAATACTGCCTTCAGAAAGAAAATTTGTATTTGTTACTTTTAAATGCTGGTTTTTAGATTTCAAAAGAAACCTTAACATTTAAAATTAAGTTTTTTTAGTTTCTTCCTTTCCTTTGGTCTTTTTGATAGTTAGTTCTAACAATGCCATTTCGGCATTATCCCCTACTCGATGGTCTAATTTAAAAATTCGAGTATATCCTCCGTGCTGATTTTGAAATCTTGGGGCGATTTCATCCACTAAATGTTTAACTAACTGTTTGTTTTGTAAAAACCTAAACACATAACGTTGATGGGCGACTGATTTATCTTGTGCGTAGCGGATTAAACGTTCAGCATGTCTTTGCGCTAATTTGGCTTTGGCTAAAGTGGTTTTAATACGCTCGTGGATAAAAAGCGAACGCAATAGATTCTTTATTAATGCTTTACGATGAGAAGCGGTTCGCCCTAATTTTTTTATCTTTCGGCCGTGACGCACAAGTTACTCCTTTTTCATTATTTCAGCAACATCCATACCAAAACTTAAACCATGCGCTTCTAAGATTTTTCGCACTTCTTCTAAGGATTTCCGACCGAAATTTTCAATATCAAGCATTTCGCGCTCGGTACGACTAACCAAATCGGCAACCGTTACAATATTTACTTTTTCTTTAGTTTTTTTGGAACGCCCTTTTCGTAAGCAATTGAGCGCACGATTGGAGAGTTCCAATTCCTCAATATCCATTTTGAGAAGGTCAATTAATCGCTGACGTTCTTTATCGTAGCGTTCTGCTGTAATAAACTCGGGTTCTTTTTCCGTCGGGATAAGATTTACAAGATGATTTTTTAAGATCGTGGCACTTTGAATAAAACATTCTTCAGGGAAAACTGTTCCATCAGTCCAAATTTCTAAAATTATTTTTTCATAATCAGCACGGTCAGCAACGCGTGTATTCTCTACCCAAAAATTTACTTTCTTTACAGGCGAGAAAAAGGCATCGAGAAAAATTGTGCCTTCAGGATAATTGCTAAGTTTTTTTAACCGTTCGGCTGGGACGTAACCGCGGCCATTTTCAACACGTAATTCGATATGGACGCTTTGGTTGGGATCGGTAATATTAAGAATGGGCTGTTCGGGATTAGCAATAATAATTTCAGGTGGAACGGTTAAATGTTTGGCTTTATATTCGTTTATTCCTTTGGCGTGAAGATAACAAAGTTTTGGGGTTTCGGAATTTAAGCGTAGATGGATCTTTTTTATATTTAAAATGATTTGCGCTACATCCTCAACTACGCCAGGGATAGTAGAAAATTCGTGAAGCACATTGTCAATTCGAACTTGAGTTACAGCCGCGCCCTGAATTGAAGAAAGAAGCGCGCGTCGTAGTGCATTGCCAATAGTATGTCCCCAGCCCTTTTCTAACGGAGTTATGGTAAATTTACCATAAGTATTGGACGCGGTTTCTTTGTCCAGGATTGCTGATTCCGGCAATAAAATTGGTGTTAGTTTCATAGATTTGTTTATCGACTAAATTTTTGCGGGTTAATATTTATCTTCATATTATTTCGAATAGAGCTCAACGATCAATTGAGTATTTACTGATATGTCCTTAATGTCTTCGCGAGTTGGAAGTCGCATGACTTTACCGATAAGATTAGCCTTATCCAATTGCAACCAATCAACTGTGGTTGGTTCTTTATCAGCTAGGATTCTCTGAGCGATTTCCACTCCTCTTTTATCTTTTATTGAGATTATATCATCAGGATTTATTTCATAAGAAGGGATATTGACCTTTTTCCCATTTACCAAAATGTGTCCATGACGCACAAATTGTCTTGCTTGCGCTCGAGAATCGCAAAAACCTAAACGGTAAACGGTGTTATCTAATCGTCGTTCCAAAGATATTAAAAGTTGTTCCCCGGGATTCTTTTTCTTTTGTGCGCGTAAAAAGAGGAGACGAAATTGCTTTTCTAATAAACCATATATTGCTTTAAGTTTTTGTTTTTCTTTTAACTGGATAGAATATTGAGAAAGTTTTTTGCCGCGATCAGACTGCTTTTCTAACCGCTTAGGTAATACACACTTATCAGTGTAGCATTTTTCGCCCTTGAGAAAAAGTTTTTCTCCGGCGCTGCGACACCGTTTACAAGTCGGTCCTATGTATCTTGCCATATAAGTTTCAATTGTAATATAAAAAATCTCTTTTGTCAACTATTAAAAGCGACTTTTTAATAATCGATAAATCTTTTGGCCACAAATAGTACATATCTTTAGGGAGATGTGAATTCTATCAGAATAAATCAAAAAGAAAGATACTTCGGTTTCTTTCAATCATTTTGGAGTTGTTACACTCTTCTGGGTTTTGGGGGACGGCAACCATTGTGAGGAATTGGTGTGACATCACGAATCGCAGTAATTTTTAAACCGGCATTTTGTAATGAGCGAATTGCCGCTTCCCGACCTGGGCCTGGTCCTTTTATTTCCACAATGACTTTTTGAACGCCCATAGCAACTGCTTCGCGGCCAGCAGCTTCAGAACACTGTTGCGCAGCGAAGGGCGTTCCTTTTTTAGCGCCTTTAAAACCAATTCTTCCAGCCGAAGACCAACATAGTACATTACCATTCGGGTCGGTAATAGTAACTATTGTATTGTTAAAAGTAGATAATATGTGAGCGATGCAGGTTTGAGGGATTTTGTGTTTTACTGATTTTTTCATACTGCGTTCCTTTCTTAATTTATTTAGGTTTAGTAGATTCGCGGACCTTTATAACGCCTGCAGTTTTTCTTGGTCCTTTTCTAGTTCGGGCATTAGTTCGAGTTCGTTGGCCACGAACTGGTAAACCAGCGCGATGTCGAAGGCCGCGATAAGAACCGATTTCAATATATCGTTTAATATTAGCCGCAATTTCTGCTCGTAAAGCACCTTCAACTTTATAATTTGTCTCGATTTCTTTACGAATCTTGGCAATTTCGTCGTCCTTTAGTTCCATAACTTTTTTATTAGGGTCAATACCTGTGGTTTCAAGTATTTTTCGCGCATTGCTTAAGCCAATCCCATAAATGTGGGGTAGCGCATATAGGATTTTTTTATTATCTGGTAAATCAACACCAGCAATTCGTGCCATTAAATTCTCCTATTATTTTATTATAAAAACATTTTAAGATATTTCTTAAGATGTTTAGTATTAATAAAAACAATCACATTAATATATACATAAAAATCCTGATTTGTCAAGAATAAAATTAATGCTCTGATAAAATTAAAATTTTAGTGAAAATATATTTTTAGAATTAGCAACACACTGTCTTTTACCCTGAAACAGCAAAAAGATAAAGGTTTTCTTTTAATGGTTCGTTGAATTATTGTTAATAATAAAATGTTTATTACTCTTGGTAATGTTAAATAAGCGTTTTGTAAAATTATATTTTTAATTTCTAAGTACCCTTTTGAAACTATATAATATAATGCTTTTGAAATTTTAGTAACAGATTTATGCGACGTGTTAATGAGAGGAAAACGACATCATTGCAGGAAAATTTGCAGATAGAAAAGTTTGATTTCAGCGTTTTCTCAGTTAAATACGGTTGCATATCAACTATTAAACTATAGTCTTAGATTTTTTTTTTTCTACTTGACAGAAGGGAAAAATTTAAGTATGCTATAAATAATGATTAGAAAACGAAAACATTGTTATTTCTGTGAACGTAAAGAGCAAGTTATTAGTTATAATAATCCGGTGCTCAGAAACTTTATTAGCGAACGTGGCAAAATTCTTCCGGCACAATATACTGGTACTTGCCCGTGGCACCAACGCCGATTAAAAAAGGCTATCAAGTTAGCACGCAATCTCGCAATTTTATCGTATGTGAAAAGATGAAGATTATTTTAACTCAGGATGTTGAGCGTATAGGTAAAAAAGGAGATGTGGTTGAAGTTCGTAATGGCTATGCGCGAAATTACCTTTTACCTAAAGGTTGGGCAATTCAGGCAACTAAAGCACGTTTAAATCAAATAGAGGCAATAAAAGCAGAATTACAAAAACGAGAAGAACGACGCCTAAAAAAACTTAAAGTCTTGGCTCAGAAACTAGAGGCGCTTGCACTTAAAATTGATTTAAAAATGGGTGAGGCCGGTGCATTCGGAGCGATAACCAATGCGGATATTGCGCAGTTATTGAAAGAAAATGGTTTTGAGATAGACCGTCATAAAATTGAATTAGCCTCACCAATAAAAGAACCCGGGATATATGATGTTTTAGTTAATTTGGGTGCAGTTACCGCAAATATTAAACTTTGGGTTACGCCGGTCCACGTTTAATTCAGGATTGATAACTCATTTCCTTTATAAAGTAAATAAGGAAGTAATAATTACAAACCTTTAAATGTAATGAAAATTTATTAATTTATGATTGAAGTAAAAGTGGCTGGTGTTCTGTTTGATTCGCAAAACAATTCACCGGTGATGTTGTTGAAAGAAGTAGAGGGCAATAAAATTTTACCAATTTTTATTGGTCCAATCGAAGCCACAGCAATTGCCTATGTTTTAGAAAATGTAAAGTTATCAAGACCGATGACTTTAGATTTAATGAAACTGATAATTGAAGGATTAAAGATTAAGGTAAGACGCGTAATTATTACTGCATTAAAAGATGATACTTTTTTTGCGGAAATAATTCTGGAAAATGGTGACAAAGTACTTTCGGTCGATGCCCGACCATCCGATTCAGTAGGATTAGCCCTACGAGTCAAAGCCCCAATTTATGTTGCGGAAGAAGTTATGGCTGAGGCAGGAATTACTATGACCGAGAAAGAAGAGGCGCGGTTGACTGAACTTCGTCAACATCTTCGTAATATCCCTCCAGAAGAATTTGGTAATTATGAGATGTAGGAATACAAGGATTAGAATAATAAATTCTAAATGGACCTAAAGCAGATTTTTGCCGAATTAATTAAAGGAACAGAAAAGATAATTAGTGAAGAGGAATTATTAGAAAAACTAACCCAAAGCACTAAAGTTAATAAGCCATTAAGGGTAAAATTAGGTATTGATGCTTCTGGACCAGATATCCATTTAGGTTTTGCGGTGGTATTAAGAAAACTGCGTCAATTTCAAGATATGGGGCATACTGCGGTACTGATTATTGGTGATTTTACGGGTAGTATTGGTGATCCCACTGGCCGCTCTAAAACGAGACCCCAATTGACCGATGAAGAGATCAATAAAAACATGACAAGATATCAGCAACAAGTTTTTAAGATTTTGATACCAGAAAGGACTGAGTTTCGCTATAACTCAGAATGGTCAAATCGTTTAACCAGCAAAGATATTATCAGTTTAGCATCAAAGTATACCGTAGCGAGAATCTTAGAACGAGAAGATTTTAGCCAAAGGTTAAACCAAGGGATACCAGTTTTTATCCATGAGATTTTGTATCCTTTATTCCAAGGGTACGATTCGGTTGCAGTTAAGGCAGATATTGAATTAGGAGGAGCTGACCAGTATTGGAACCTTTTGGTCGGCAGAGAATTGCAACGGGAATTTGGGCAAGAACCTCAGGTTGTGATGACAATGCCCCTTTTAGAAGGAATTGACGGTAAGCTGAAAATGAGCAAATCTTACAATAACTATATTGGAATTGCGGAACCACCAAAAGAAATCTTTGGCAAAATAATGTCTATACCTGATGAGATGATTATAAGATATTTCCGTTTATGTACAAATCTTTCGGATGAAGAAATTAAAAAGATTGAAAATGATATTAAAGCCGGACAAAACCCTAAAATTTACAAAGAAAAATTAGGTAAAGAAATCGTGACCTTATATTACTCAAAAGAAATTGCTGAAGAGGTAAGTAAAGAGTTCGAGATGGTATTCAAACATAAGAAAATACCACAAGAAATAGAAGAATTTATTTCACCAATTCAGCGAATCAATATTGTGGAACTACTTGTGATGGCAAAACTATTGCCTTCTAAAAGTGAGGCTCGAAGAAAAATTAGTGAAGGGGCAATTGAAATTGATGGCTGGAAAATTAAAGATGTAAATTTTGAACTATATCTTGAAAAACCAGTAGTCTTAAAAGTCGGCAAAAGAAAATTTTGCCGTATTGTTTCACCCGCAAAAGATAAAGGGTAAAATTAAATTTGGTCCCACAAAATAATAAGGGGACAGAGTTAAGTCATGTTCCCTTGGATTGTGCTTCGGAAAAGCTTTTTATAATTTATGACTTAGAAATACCACATAAAATAGAGTGTAAATAGTGAATTGCCCAAATTAAACAATGAGATATCGTAGTTAGCTAAAATCTCATCCGCGGTCCTTAATTCACCTGACGATATAGCATAACCAAATTTAGCATTGATGTTAACTGATAAATATTCATTAATTAAGAAGTGTTCTCCACCAATACCTAATGGAATTACAAGATATGTAATAGGACTAGTGAGAGTATATTGGTCAATATCGTACTTGGTTTCAGATTTTAATTTAATTGTGCCAAAGGTAACTCCACCAATTCCATAAAGGTTTGATTTTTCTCCACTCCTAAAAGCATACAGCGTCTGTAACCCAAATCCCGTGTTTTGGAATGAGAGTTTCGATTCAAACTCATCAAACTCACCAGGATATGATACCTTAAATGATACTTTAGATATGTCTAACCAGGGTTCAATCAAAATCTTTTCGCTTATCCCATAGCGTGTTGCAAAGAGTGAAGGTTCAAGCAAATTGCCAAAACGGGTTGTGCCGCAACCGAGGCCGATTTTACCTTTAATACTCACAGCAGATAAACCCTGTATACAAGCTTGTGATAATACAATCAACAATAAAACTTTTTTCATATAAGCCTCCCGTTTATTTGATTTATTTTCGTGCTGTTCAGTAAGTTTTCCAAAGCACAATCAACTATTTAACTTTAATTAGCAGTAACTTTTAGTCACATTTTGGGGAACAGTGAGTACTGTCCCCCAAATTCTAACTTACTTTATCGTCGGTTTAGTTTTGAGTTCGATTAGAAACTTTATCGTTTCACCTTGTGCTGTAGCTTCCGCAAACACCTTAACCATACCTGTACCATCCGCTAACCAGATATTAAATGGAACATTATCGATTGTTGTTTTCTTCTCGATTTTCCAACATTTCTTATAGGTTCCAGCCGGGACTGTAATTTCTTCTTGGTCTTTTACTGTGTAAATGACGGTATCAGTTGGTAATTTTGTTGTCCAGGTTTTGTTTTTCTTCAAAGGCAATTTTAGAGTGGTCTCAGGCGTTGCGGTCTTAGTTTCATAAGTTAAAATTAGATCTTTAGTTTCTCTAATATATGCAGTATCTATACGCTTTATTATTGTGTCTGTTGGGTCAAAGTGGCGAAGTGAATCTTTGGTTATAATAACAAAGACATCTTCATTGCCGATTTTGTCTTTTCCTGTAATCTCTCTTTGGAATGTTCCAATTATCATAGTGTCAGTGGTTCCTGCTGATGTCGCTGTCTGTAATAATGAATATTCCCACTTATTATTCACCGCAAGCGGGAAGTAGTCTTCTTCTTGTTTAAACCAGGGACAGCCGATAATAATAATAATCAACGGCATCAGTAATAAGTGTCGTTTCATTTTTTTTTCACCTCCTCTCTTAAAAGTTTGTAATTTTTAATAATTTCATAGTTTCTAATCTGCTAAATTAATGCTGGAATGTGTGTTTAATTCAGCTAAATCTGTATATTTAATATTTTCCTAATTTTCAAAGAGCAATAATATAATAATTGTTACATTATACCCCCCTGCCATATTTGTCAAGAGCGATTTTGGAAACCTCTGAATATGTCAGGATGCTTCATAATATTATATTATAAACCCTATATTTATTTTAAAGCAAAAAGTCCCTCTAAGCCGAAGCCTTTGATTTGAAAAGATGATTTTTGATACTCCTTATCGTCGGAAACGGTTTTAGGAATCGTAATTTTAAATGTAAGGTTAGCGATATCTATCTGTGATGCAATATGGTTTTTCGGTCAAGCTTTAACACATCGTCAAATTATACGGGTCTTAGAGGATCACTGAATACCGATTTATAAAAACTGAATTTCGTTTGGTATCATCTATTAATATTATTTTGGATCATATAAGACCACATAAACCAATTAATAGGGTTAATTGGTTTTTATTCCATACTTTACAATTATGACTTTAGGGAGATTTTCTGGTTTGTGGGGATGTCCTAACCATCCCCACAAACTGTCGATATTTATGATTTACACCGTCTCTCAGGTGGCAAATTATTTTTTGTATTTAACGGTAATCGTCCTCGTGGTATCGTTCATCACAGAATCCTGCTTTAGTACCTTATCATCTTTATCTTTTAAGGTAATAATCAATTTTCCGATTGTGTCACGGGTTAGTTTTCCCCATGCCCAGACAGAATCAGTTTTACTTTCAAGGTTGATAGTATAATTTTTGGGTAGTTTTAATGTATCTAACCTTATGGTAGTATCGCTATTAGCATATCCGCCACTAAAGTATTTGTCTGGAGTTCCTGAAAAACCGACCTTAATCTCTTGTGGATATTTTTCACCGCAACCAATTATAGCTATTGCCACCAAGAGTAAAGCGAATGTCGTTATTAGATTTCTCATTTTTTCACCTCCTCTCTTAAAAGTTTGTAATTTTTAATAATTTCATAGTTTCTAATCTGCTAAATTAATGCTGGAATGTGTGTTTAATTCAGCTAAATCTGTATATTTAATATTTTCCTAATTTTCAAAGAGCAATAATATAATAATTGCTACATTATACCCCCCCTGCCGTATTTGTCAAGAGCGATTTTGGGAACCTCTGATTAAGACAGAATGTTCCAGTACATTATAACAGATCGTTCGGTTATCTAATGGCTTTGTGTTAACTTCTTTCTTTGGATAAACCAGCATGCTCCAGAAGAGCGTTCTGAAAAAGTCAAAGTGCCTCGAAAGCCGTATCAAGCTATGTTATCTTATATCCTCAAAGTTTACCATCTTTACCATTGTTTTCTTTATAGTTGGGAGTATTATCTTTTTATCTTTTTCTGCCTCTAATATTACACTACCAGACAAGGTCAATGATGTCGCTGCGCTCCATCTATGCTTCGCATTTCGTATCATTATCTTCAAATCCATTGCCAGAAATGTTAATACCGCCTGAATTAATACTTTTCCAATACCGCGATAACGAGCACGAGTCAATCCCATCCATCGCTTTGCACAAGCAAATATCCGCTCAATTAATCTTCTTATTCCTATCATCTCTTTTTCAACCCCTTCCCGTAATATCTTGCATTTACTTAAGTAAACCTTCTTCCTTATTTCATTAGCCGATACACATCCCTCGTAATGCTTACATCTCCGACAATCCTTTGCCGAAAAGTAATACAAATGCCCTCGCTCTTGCTCAATCTTACCAATCGAATGTTTATCCGCAACACATCGCACTGTTTCACCTTCGACCGTAAACTTATCAATCTTGCTTGCTTTAGTCCGTGATGGGATATAGGCTTTAATACCTACTGATTTTAGATATTTTCGATTACTCGCTGAATCATATAATGCATCCCCACATACACCTTCGATACTCTTTGCCTTTTTCGCCTTTTTCTTTTGGAGGCTCAGTATCAATTAACTCTTTTATTCGACCGCCCTCATTATGCTCACCACTTAATACTTCAAGATTGGTTACAAAACCCATCTCATCACTGGCTAAATGCACCTTATAACCAAAAAACGGGTTGTCTTTATTCTTATATCTCCACCGCGCATCAGTATCAACTAAACTGCCCAGTTTTTTCCCTTCTTTGATTACGGCTTGTATCTG
>CAYYPG010000011.1:0-36173 GCA_964473505.1 uncultured bacterium
CTTGGTTAAGTAGGTTATCCAGTATATAATTGAGTCGATACTCTACTTATAAGTAGAGTCGGTATTTTTGTTAATTATCAATTAGACAATAGGTTAGTCTATATAGTGGGTAGACAGGGGGATAGCCTGGGGGTATACCCATGGGTTATCCCCTGGATCATCCCCGGCAGAGTCATTTAGACTATCCTTGGGCTCATCCGGAAGACCGCACTGTTCGCTTTAGAATCAAAATGATGATGAAGGATGAAGTATGTAAAAAAAGGATAATATGAATTTTATGCATCCATCTTCTTAAACAGGTTTAAGTTATCTTAAGTTATCATCAAAAAAGATACAAGGAGCATTAATATTTTTATAAACAATAAAGAATTGGTTATCTCGGTCGTGTATCATCAAAAACAACATGATGGAACATTAGATCTACCTAATTATAATAAATGTCCACCAACATTGACGACATTTTAATTCTAATCTTGTAATAATCTAACTTCTAAGACCTAATATATTTCTAAAATCTAAACCACAGAATAACCACAAGGGAACACAGACAAAACATTATCTTTTCATTCTGCCTTTATATTTGGTCAACTTTAGCTTTTAGATATGATTTTGAAAAGCGCTGGCTAACTTCTTTTAATATTTCATACATTACAACATTTTAATTGATGTATCTGGTAATTTAATCAGGGTTTTCTTTTTGGGGTTATATTTTATTTTCAGCAAATCAGGCACTTATGCGTATTCAAATCTTATCGCTTTAAGAATGTTTATCGTCTTCGCTACAGCTGATATTTTCGCAACTCAGAAAAGTTTAAGAATATATAAAACAATTTCTATTAGATTTCAATTGCGCGGTTCACTTCAGTTAATTAGGTTTATGGTTCTTAAATGTCTTGGTTATGACTTGAACAATTTACACCAACGGTATCGGATACAATGCGTACTACTTAAATGTGATCAATAAACATTCGTTAAATAAATTATATTTTATTTGATTTATAATCGTGAAATTATTTCCTCTACGATATTTTGATTGTTCATTTTTGTTTCACCGATAGAGATATAAGTTGTTCAAATTATGATGGTCTCATCCAATTGTTTTAGAATTGCTTCTTGGATTTTTTGGGGTTTTAGTTTACCTTTGGTCTTTTTTTGAACTTGTCCGATTAAATAACTAATCACCGTCGTTTTGCCTGCTTTATATTTTACCACCACATCAGGATTTTCATCAATGACTTCTTTTACCACATTAAAGAGCAAATTTTCATCATCTATTAATGTAAGGTCTTTTGAGCTAACAATATCTAATGCTGACTTACCACTGCTTACCATTTCACTAAATATATCTTTCGCAACTTTATTAGAAATTTTTTCCGCCTTAAGCATTTTTAGTAATTCTGCCAATTCGGATGGTTCAATCGAAAAGTTTTGAATTTCCAGTCCCTTTTCATTAAGGACTGCACGAACTTCGGTTACCATCCAATTTGCTACTAATTGTGGCTCATTAATTGCTTGTAAAACTTTATCAAAGTAATCGGCAAACTCTTTGGTTTCAACAATTATTTCCACAATGCTTTCTGGTAGATTATAATCTGACATCAAAATTGCTTTTCGCTGCCATGGCATTAATGTTAGAGATTTTTTAATACGCTCAATATCTGATTGACTGATAACTAATACGGGCAAGTCAGGTTCAGGAAAATAGCGATAATCTTCGCTTTCTTCTTTACCCCGCATTGGACCAGCAGTTTTCGTTTGCTCGTCCCAATATAAGGTTTCTTGAATAACTTCGCCATTTTTATCTAAAATGGCTTTTTGTCGTGCGATTTCAAATTGCAATCCTTCACGTACACACCGTAATGAGTTAAGATTTTTCAATTCGGTTCTGACTCCCAATTTCGTCTCACCAATTCTTCTTAGCGAGATATTCGGCTCACAACGAAAATGTCCTTTTTCCATATCACAGTCGGAAACATCAAGATATTGTAAAATCTGTCTTAATACTTGTAAAACTTGAACTGTCTGTTCTGGGCTTTTGATATCTGGTTCCGTGACAACTTCAATTAAAGGAACACCACACCGATTAAAATCAATTAAAGTCTCAGCGCCGCAGTGCATTGATTTTCCTGAATCTTCTTCCAAATGTAACCGCCGAATACGAATTTTTGAACCGCTTATCTCAAGATAACCATTCACAGCTAATGGTTCCTTGTATTGCGTGATTTGATATCCCTTAGGTAAATCTGGATAAAAGTAATGTTTTCGGGCAAAACTACTCTTTTCGGAAATTTGACAATTAAGCCCTAAGCCGGCTAAGACCGCTAATTCAACTGCTCTACGATTCAATACCGGCAAAGTGCCTGGTAGTCCTAAACAGACAGGACAGACATTAGTATTAGGTAAACCTCCAAACTCAACCGGACAAGAACAAAAACATTTTGATTTTGTCTTTAATTGGATATGAACTTCTAATCCAATAATCACTTCATATTTATCATTCATGCTTTGATCATTCTCATTGTTTGTTTTTTTATGTCTTTAGAATGCAAACAGACAATTTAATTTTATCATTACTTGATCCCAATTTTATAACGCATCATATTTATTATTCGTACTTTAGTCTGCGCTGTTTTTTAACAATCTTTTTATAACCGAAAAAGATACATTTAGATTTCATTCTTGGGCGAATACTAAACAAATCTAATAATTAATTTATCGTCCGCTATATTATCGGCTTTGAGTTTGCCCATTTGTTTACACCATGTATCGATACGTTTTAATTTTGCTTTGAGTGAAATATCGACTTCGAATCAAAATAATCACTTTTGTTTTATCATTCAGGTTCTGTTCATTACCTGTCTTATCATTTCATTTAAAGAATTCAACTACTTTAGCGCAATTAAGGATATGCGTTTCTTCAAATGGTGGCCCGATGATTTGTAATCCAATGGGTAAATTATCAATTTCCCCTACTGGAACTGAAATTGCTGGTAAACCGGCAAGATTTATTGAGTTAGTATAAACATCCGAAAGATACATTGCTAATGGGTCAGTAATTTTCTCACCCAATTTAAATGGTAAAGTTGGTGCCGTTGGAGTTAGAATTAAATTGCATGTTTTAAATGCTTCATCAAAATCTTGTTTAATTAAATTGCGAACTTTTTGAGCGGTTCCATAATATTCATCATAATATCCTTTAGATAAACCATAAGTGCCTATGAGAATTCTTCGTTTTACCTCTTTACCAAAACCTTGGTCGCGAGTTAATTCATAGAGTTCGCTTAAAGCTGTGGCATTGACGCGTAAACCATATTTTACGCCGTCATAGCGCGCTAAATTCGACGACGCTTCTGCAGTACAGATTAAATAGTAAGTTGCAATTGAATACCGTGTATTGGGCAAAGAAATTTCTTTTACTGCTCGACACTTTTTACTCAGTTCTTTAATTTTTTCCTCAATAATTTTAGCAATTCTGGAATCTAAACCCTCAGAAAAATACTCCCGAGGAATGCCTAATGTATAAGTTTTGAACTGCGAATAGTCAAACTCGAATTTTTTCACTGGAAGGTCAACTGAAGTTGCATCGCGTTCATCAAAACCAGCAATTGTTGCCAAAAGTAATGCGGTATCGTCTACTGAACGCGCCAAAATTCCAATACAATCCAAAGAGGAGGCAAAAGCAATTAAGCCATAGCGGGACACTCGGCCATACGTTGGTTTAAGCCCGACAACACCACAGAATGCTGCAGGCAGACGTACTGAACCACCAGTATCAGTACCCAAGGCAGCACATGCACCTCCATAAGATACGACGGCTGCAGAACCACCACTAGAACCGCCCGGGACATATGCTGGATTTTTCGGATTGGCAGTTGGTCCATAATATGAAGTTTCGTTAGACGACCCCATCGCAAATTCGTCCATATTTGTCTTACCGATAATAATGCATTTTGCTTGCTTTAACTTTTCAACTGCAGTAGCATCATAAGGACTTATAAAATTACTAAGGATTTTTGAACCACAAGTTGTCAACTTATCTTTGACACAAATATTATCCTTCACCGCAATAGGAATACCATAGAGCAAATTAATCTGTTCACAAGACGAAATTGTCTCATCCATTTGTTGCGCTCTGTCAAGGGCTTCTTCAAAATATAATGAAATATAACCATTGATTTTTTGGTCTTCGGCTTTAATCTGATTAATTACTGCAGAAACAAGGTCAAAAATCCGGATATCTTTGTTCTTTATTTTCTGATGAAGTTCAGTGATTGGCAGATTCGTTAATTGGTTATTAGCCTTTGATTCTGAATAACTACTCATTCTAATATTATGGGCACCGAAAAGTAGTTAGTTTTAATATAGGGCAAATATTTGCAGACATCCGGTGTAATTCTCGGTTCATCGTCCCGAAGCCTTAAATTCATTTCAACGGCATGAGTCATCGGTTCTACTTCACTTAAATTAAGGCCCTTCAATTGATGGAAATACTGAATGATTTTTTCAATATCCAGAGATAAATCAAATAATTCATCGGAACTTAAACCTAACCTTGCTAATCGTGCGACCTTTGATAAAATTTCCGGTGTAATCATAAATTTTATTGTAATTCCATTATGTTAATCCCAGCAATTTAGGTAAATATTAACGGTATATCTGTCTTTGGGCATCGATTATCTCCAAGATTTTAGCGATATAAGCACCGATTACGGGCGCATTTACTGCTCGGCGTAAAAGCAGAAAAATGAATGCGGCTAAAATGGTCATTCCCAAGGCAAAACCTAATCCTCGACCGATTCCGGCCAGTAAATTAATAAAGAAAACCTTAGTTGGATTTCTCAAATAAGCAATTAACTCACTTACCCCTAAAAAATCAAGTTGCTTCCAGAAATTGGGAACGGATGATTTATTTTTTTCATCCGTCTTTTGAGAGTTTTCTTTAGACTTCTGATTAGAATCTGCCATATTAATAATAAGTCAATTTTCTGCTAATCTTTCGTAAACTCTGAAGAACCCCACATATATTACCCAAATTAAGATAATTTCCGTTGGTATTTTGATATTAAATTTGATTGTCACAAGCCTAGACTCAATTCTATCTAAATTGGATCTGTAATTCAAGAGCAACAGCATCATTTATCGTATTGTTTAGCTCGGCTAAATAGAACGCACAATTTTGCGTCAGATCCCTCGGTTATTTACTTACTAATTTCATTTCCAATTTAAGGTTAAACCATTCATTAGAAATTTTGATAAATGCTCAAGAGTTGATGAGGTCTAACAAAACACCACAATTATGTATCTTCAATTCTCACCTTTTTGAACCGATATTAGCTATGTTAAAGTTCTTCATTAATCAATTCTGCTCGATAAAAATGCGGAATTAATCATTAAATTAGGCGACTATTATTTATAACTAATTCAAATTTACATTTCAAAAAATCCGCCGCGCGTCGGGAGATTATCATTCGGGATAAGAAAATTTCAAAATAGTCCATCACCGGTGCGATTGAGGTATCAATCATTAAATCAAATGTGATTCTACGTTCGCCTCGGTTTACAGTCAAAATTGACTTTTTAACAGCAAAATTTACTCGGTCGTGGATATCAAATTTAATGAATTCCGGATTGCGCACCCGACTTCGATGTACATCCGATTTATCCGCCAGAATTAAAGCTGCAGAAATCTCGGATATTGGATTACCATTTTCTTCATGATGATTACCCAATGCGGAAATAATTTCTGCAATTTCGTTGTGGGGCATTCCTAATCGGTTGAGAATATCTTTAGCAATAAGTGCACCAACTTGTTCGTGTCGTTCCCGACTAACCACATTACCAATATCATGTAAATAACCAGCAATTGCTGCCATTTCACACAGTCGTTCATTATATCCTAATTCCAAAAGAATCGATTTCGCATTCTTGGCAACCAAACGCGCATGCCGTGTGCCATGCTCAGTATAACCAATCGTTTCTAAGTGTCGGTCTGCTTGGATTATGTAAGCATTGACTTCACTATCATTTTTTACAGTATTAAGAGTAATCATATGTATACAATTATAATTCAAGACTGATAGTTAGTCAATTATTCATTTAGTAACTGCTAATTATTTTTAACCCTTTGAAATATTTATTGTTAGCCTAACTTTTTTAATAAGCTTTCATTATTCTCAATTTGAAATATTTAGTTTAAACGCGAGTTTAAATCTACTCGATTTCAATCTACATTTCAAAATATCTTATGCATCTGAAAAGAGAAAAGGGACCATATCCATCTTATGAACTCTTTTAGAAAACATCTTTAAGGTTTTAATAGAAAACTCTGACAAAGTTAATATTATCTCAAGAGACACAATGTGCACATATGAGAATTTCTTGGTTTGTCTTTTGTGTATTCGGTCTTATCTGGACATTTTGCAGAGTTTTCTTAATAATTTTCTTGACGACTAAATGTAAAGTCCTAAACGCTCTTGAATTTGAAAACAAATCAAATCTTAATCTTACATTAAAAAACTGAAAATTGTCAGTCTAAACTGTAATTTAGGTATTTAGTATTCTCATCTAATCCAGTAGTCTTTTCAGGCTTAACTAATCTATTGTAGTGTATAATATTTTGCGTAAATTCGATATTGATATATTTAAGAAGAAAGGCGAATCCTCATTCCCTGTTTTCATATAATTATATTAATAATATTATAGAAAAAAGGAGAATATACCTTAAAAAACAATTTACACAAAAATCTTGACACCCACTCTAATCTATTCGAGAAGTCTGAAAATGCTCAGGAGACGCTGAGTCCCATACGAAAAAACCATCAATTATGCTTCTGCATTTCATGCCTTTTGAACCAATATTGACTTTGTCAGAGCTCTTTATTCTTGATTTCTGAAAAAGTCAATTTGCTCTAAGGTTAAAAAACTCATATTATCATCTAATAATTCACAATAATAACAATTTACAGAAAAGTTTTGATAGATTAATACTGGACTTAATCTTTGTTTTTCTTAATTAAATTTAGTTTATATCCTTTGATTCAACCTTTTTCTTTAAGAGCAGTAGATTATGATGTTACCAAGGCATTTAACTTGACTGAAGATAAGTTAGAAAAAATTAAAAAGTCAGAAAATATTATTCGCGTGAAAATTGGATAAACTAAACCAATATTTTTAGTCCGCCAAAAAGCACTATAAATAGACTTTTATTTATTATCAGAGTATTACTGTTCCTTATATTTTTTTTGACGATACTTTAAGACAACATAAACCTGTTTAAGAAGATGTATGTATAAAATTCATATTATCCTTTTTTACATACTTCATCTTTCATCATCTTTTTGATTCTCAAGCGAACTGCCTGGCCTTCTGAATAAACCCCAGAATAGTCTAAAGGGTTATCCCGTGGATGACCTAGGTGATAACCTATGGGTATACCCCCAGGATATCCCCCTGTCTATCTACCAGACAATTTAACTTATTGTTTGATAAACAATTAACGAAATTGCCGACTCTACTTATAAGTAGAGTATCGACTCAATTATGTACTGAATAACCTACTAAACCAAGCGTCCTTGTACGGGTCCAAAAAGTAGAGTTTTCCCTGTTAAATTTCTACTGTTTACTAATAAGTTTTTATTAGTTTCTATAAGTTTCTAACTGTTTTTTATTGCCGAATCTTACCAGATCACAAGCTTGGTCTTATCTGTTTCTATCTAAATTTCTGTTTTCTACTTAGAAGTTTTTATTAGTTTCTATTCTATAAGTTTCTAATAAATTTTGTTGCTGAAACTTATCAGAACGTAAGTTTGGTGTAATCTGTTTGTATTAGAATCTTATTTTAAGAGTAAGAGAATGTTGGATAAGTCAAAGCGTTTCGGCATCTTATTCTGTAGTATCTTATTCTAAAATTCTGAAAAAGTCTTATTGTTTTTTAATGATTTACACAAAACAAATTTAAAAGTTTTGACAAAAAATACTTTTTAATTATAATTTACTTGGAAAAGTATTAATTCAGGCGGTATTAACATTTCTGGCAATGGATTTGAAGATAATGATACGAAATGCGAAGCATAGATGGAGCGCAGCGACATCATTGACCTTGTCTGGTAGTGTAATATTAGAGGCAGAAAAAGATAAAAAGATAATACTCCCAACTATAAAGAAAACAATGGTAAAGATGGTAAACTTTGAGGATATAAGATAACATAGCTTGATACGGCTTTCGAGGCACTTTGACTTTTTCAGAACGCTCTATTCCTCTGCTTGACAATTTTTATATATTATAGATAATAAGATACCTTGCATAAGCGACGAATACGAATATTATTTACCAATATATCCTTTATAATTTTAGCATTGATTATTGCTTTTACTATATGGATTTTAGCGGTTTTAATACGACCCCAAACCATAAGTATTGGTGTACCAATACAATTTGTCAATGTACCTCAACATTTAGTAGTCAAACAAATCAACACCTCAAATGTAAAAGTTCAATTATCTGGTAAAGGCAGTGATTTTCTAAGATTACTTCTACATAAACCAATGTATCTACTCGATTTAGCAATGACACGCCCTGGTTTGAATCGCATCAAACTCGCACCTGATGAATTAAGTATTGTCGCGCCGGTCTTGCTTAAATCAATTATACCTGAGTATGTTGAAGTATTAATTGATAAACTCGAAAGTAAACCAGTGAGTGTAAATGTTCCTTATCGACTTGATACTCAAAGGGGATTTTATGTAACAAATATAATGGTTTTAGATACTGTCATTCTTTACGGACCGGAAGAAGACATTCAATTTATTCGCCAAGTTGGCACTGAATCACTGTTTGTTTCTGATTTCGTCTCTCCAGAAATTATGCGCAAATTAAGAATAATTCCTCCGCAAGGCGAATATTTTAAATCAATACCTGAATCCGTAAACGTCAGAGCATTATTAGAAGCCGAAGATTCTCGTTTATTTGTTAATGTACCGATAAATATTTCTGCTCCATCTCGATTTAAAGTGAAAGTAGAACCCCAAACCGTACAAATTGTTGTACGTGGTCCAAAGAGTTGGATCCCAAAATTACAAATCAATGAGATTAAGGTTCAAATTAATTTATCTAAATTCACCACCGGTGAATATAAGGAACCCGCAGAGATTATTTTGCCTAAAGGCATATTTTTAGTTCGATGTGAACCACAGTTATTTAATATTAAAATTTATTAACTTGCAGCTATATCAAAATGATGTGTAAATCATGTAGTAAAATTATATAAATAGAACAGTAATATTAAACAATCTTGTTATGATTACATCCAATTATAGAAAATCATAATTCAATGGATAAAAAATAATTTAATTGTGGTTTTATTTTGTGGAACAGAAAATTCATATTTCTATATATATAAAATTATTTTGTTATGACCTCATAGAAAATATTTCAATATGAATAAATGAATTTTGCTATTGTCGATGAAACTAAAATCAATCTAAGTGCATCTTCATTAAAAAGATTAACAGTTTATGTTGAAGAACACCAACATATGAATATGAATTGGTTATGATTTTATTGGACATATTTCAGGAATAGCCAAAATTGAATAAATATTACTTTATTCGAAAACAACCATTTTCAAATTGTAAATAAACAGAAATAATCTAATTACATGATTTTATTAGAAACGAAATTTATAGTCGCCTTAAAGTCTAATAATTATATTTCAATGATGAAAAAAAGTTTTAGTTATGACTGCCATTGAAGACTATAATTATATATCAATGATATTAAAAGAGACAACTTAAATATGACTTTTTTGGGAATTGAAACATCCTGTGACGAAACTGGGGTTAGTATTGTTACTCATAAACCAGGACAACAATTTTCCTTGAACGATATTTTATCCAATATCGTTTCTTCTCAATACATCCATTCACAACTTGGCGGAGTAATTCCAGAACTTGCCTCACGTGCTCATATTCAATTAATTGCACCAATAACCAAAACAGCCCTGGCGGTTGCAAAGAGAGATTTTCACGATTTAGACGGAATCGCGGTTACCTATGGGCCTGGATTAGTTGGCGCACTTTTAGTGGGGTTATCATTTGCTAAAGCATTGGCAATAAATCTCCATATTCCTTTTGTTGGCATTAACCATGTAGAAGGTCATATATTCTCATTATTATTATCCTGTCCAGAACTTAAACCACCATTTATCAGTCTCATAATCTCAGGTGGCCATACTGAATTGATATTAGTTAAAAATTATTGCCAATATCAAACTTTAGGTTCAACCCTAGATGATGCTTGTGGCGAAGCATATGATAAAGTTGCCCGAATGCTAAATTTACCTTATCCAGGAGGTGCTTTCATCGAAAAACTAGCGGTAAATGGTACGCACACAATCAGATTTCCCATACCGCAAATGCCAGGTTATAATTTTAGTTTCTCCGGTCTTAAAACTGCGGTCTTATATTACCTCAAAGAAACTAAAGATTATCGACCGGAAGATGTTGCCTGTAGTTTTCAAGAAACGGTTATCGATTTTCTATGGGAAAAAATAAAAAAAGTAAGTAGTGACTACAAAATTAATCAGATAGGTGTATCTGGTGGTGTGGCAATTAATAAACGAATTCGAAGTCGACTTTCTGAATATGGACAAATATACGGGATAAAGTTTTATTTTCCACAACCCGTAATGTGTGCTGATAACGGCGCAATGATTGCGGCTTGCGGTATTGAACGATACCAGCGATTCGGACCTTCGGATTTATCACTAACAGTCCAATCGCGAATCCCTTCGATTCAATAAAATTTAATTTTAACAACTACAACCAATTATTTATTTTATGTCCTACTACTACGACATACCAATAGACAACAGGACAAATTCATCGACTATTACATTGATGGTCATTTAAGAGACTATAAAATACCTTGTCGGGAATTTTGTTGATACGTTAGTCGGAAAAATCCTATAGATAGTTTTCGAAACATCTCTCCAGTATACCGCCTGCTGTCTATGCCGGCACGCATGTAGGATTATTCATTATACTATCCAGTTTGATGTAAACTGAAATTATGTAAATTTCGAATTAATTTTCTGCTATATTCGACATTATTATCCGGACAAATTCTGGTTCTGGAAATTTTTGCTTAATTTTTATTGTTCTAACTTGTGTACAGTAAATATAACTTGATGGCAGTGATTTCTCACAAATAATACTCGCAAGACATTGGAAAATCAACCCTATCAATATTTCACTTATGGAACTATTTTAGTTTACTTAAGTTTATGATAATAATTTTTTAGACCTTCTTACCAACTTTTCCTACTTTGTAATCACTGTCAGGTTTTTTATAAACTAATTTTAATAAAAGCAGAGTAAAATTAAATTATATAATTACTTGATTTTTCAGAATATTCTATCAGTTTAATAAGCTCGGTGACTAATTGTTCTTCCTTTACTTTTTTTACAATCTTACCCTGTTTAAATATAATCCCTGATTTTTTTCCGCAGGCAACACCATAATCAGCAGAACTGGCTTCGCCTGGACCATTAACTACACAACCCATGACTGCAACCTTTATTGGATTTTTGATTGCTTTTAAATATTTTTTTACTTGTTGGGCAATTTTTTCTAAACTCACATCACAACGTCCACAAGTCGGGCAACTAATTAAGACTGGACCAAATTCTCTTTTACCCAAACTCGCTAATATTTCTTTAGCAGCTTCGACTTCTAAAATTGATGGACCAGTTAAAGAAACACGGATCGTATTACCGATGCCTTTATTTAACAGAATTGCTAATGCGGTAGTAGAACGAATTGAACCTTCAAACGGTAAGCCGGCTTCAGTTACACCAATATGCAAAGGGTACGGATATAACTCGCTAAGTTTCTCATAAACTTCGATTGTCTCCAAAACATCAGTAGTTTTAGCAGAAAGAACAATATTTGTAAAATCTTCTTTTTCAAAAATATCAAGACTCTTTTTTATACTTTCTAAGATTGCTGTAATACTGGAATATTTGTATTTACTCAAAATCGATTTATCAATTGAGCCCGCATTTACTCCGATTCGAATGGGAATATTTTTATCTTTTGCCGATTTTATAATTTCTCTAATTTTATATTCGGCGCCGATATTTCCTGGGTTTATCCGAATCTTATCCGCACCAGCTTTTATGCTTTCTAATGCTAACCGATAATCAAAATGAATATCCGCAACCAATGGCATTTTTGTCTGTTTTTTTATCTTCGGTATATTTTTAACCGCATTTGTATTAGGAATTGCAACTCGGACAATTTCACAACCTGCATTCTCTAATTTTTTAATTTCTTTAATCACCGCATGATAATCTTCGGTTTTCGATTTAACCATTGATTGGATTCTAATAGGAGAATTACCTCCTATTTGGACTGAACCAATTATTATCGGAATAGTCTTCATTTCTTTTTAGTTGACACAAGATTTTTATCGGGACTTTTCCACCATTTGAGAAAACATTTACGAGAACAGAATCGACGAGGCCGCCCAATTCGTTTTCGTATATTAACAATTGATAACAAAACCTTAAATTTTTTTCCGCAGTTTTCACATTTTATGGATACTCGCGGCACTGACTTTAGAAAACAACGCCAACAGCGATGTCCAGTTTTTGACGATTTGGGTTTACCACAAATCGGACAATAAAATACTTTTTTGGGAAATGCGGCAATTTTTTTATCATAACATTTTCGACAAATATACGCATAAGTTGATTTTTCTCCGCCACAGATTGAACAATATCGATATCGTGGATTGCCAAACTTGACCTTTTTCATACGAGGGGTTGCAATCTCTAATTTATGTAATATTTGACTAATTCTTTGTCGACTTAAACCTAATATTTGTGCAACTTTGATTGCTGTAAGTTTTTGATTCTTTACTAAATCGATTATTAAATCGTAACGTGCTTTTAATTCTTTGGGTATCTTGCTCCGGACTATTTGACGCTGCAGATTATTATTCATTGTAACCTCTAATTAAAATTGTGCTTTTGGTATCTAATTGAAAAAAATCAGTTTGCATTTTCATTCCAATCCCAGAAGCAATCGAAACCTGATGGATTTTATTATGCTTTAATTCTTTGCACTGAAGCACCTAAATTTTTGAGTTTATATTCAAGGTTTTCGTAGCCTCGGTCAAGATGATAAATCCGCGCTACTTCAGTTTCACCTTCGGCACACAGTCCAGCTAAGACTAATGCTGCAGATGCTCTCAAGTCTGACGCCATAACCTGAGCACCGGTAAGTTTTTTCACGCCCTTGATAATTGCGGTATTGTCTTTAATTTCAATATTAGCACCCATCCGATTTAGTTCTAAAACATGAAGAAATCGAGAACGGAAAATGTTTTCGGTAATGATACTTGTACCATTGGCAATTGTTAAAACGGCCATAAATTGAGCCTGCAAATCAGTAGGAAATCCCGGATAGGGTGCGGTGTCAATATTTACCGGTTTTAAGAGCGTAGGAGTTTTAACGGTAATCGTTTTAGGTTGGAAACTATCTTTTTGTGTATTAGAATTAATAACAATCTCACAACCAATATTTTTAAGTGTCAATAGTACCACATCAAGATATTCCGGATAGCAATTCTCAATTTCAATATTACCGTTAGTAATTGCAGCGGCACAAGCAAATGTACCAGCTTCAATCCTATCGGGTATTGGAGTCCATTCACCGCCATTCAAAGTCTCAACGCCTTTGATTTTAATTCGCGGTGTTCCGGCACCTTCTATCCGAGCACCCAACGAATTTAGAAAATTCGCTAAATCGACAATCTCCGGCTCCAAAGCCGCACCAATTATTGTGGTCTCATCTTTAGCCAAAGTTGCAGCCATCATAACATTTGCGGTTGCACCAACACTTGGTCCAACACTCCCTTCTAAAAATATCTCGACACCGTGTAATTTTTTACAATGGGCGTCGATATATCCGTGTTCGATTTTAACCGTTGCTCCAAGATTCTGCATTCCCTTAATATGCAAATCAATTGGTCGTGGACCAATTGCACAACCGCCAGGTAAATAAACTTTTGCCTCACCAAATCTGGCCAGTAAAGGTCCCAAAACATAATATGAAGCCCGCATCTTACTAACAATTTCATAAGGTGCTTCAGTTGCTAATCTATCCTTTGCCCAAACTTCAATTGCTTTATCTTTAATATTAACTTCCGCTCCTAAAGACCTAATTAATTCCACCATCGTATTGATATCTTGCACCAATGGAACTTCTTTAATGACACAAGGTTTATCCGTCAAAAGACAAGCTGCTAATATTGGTAACGTCGCATTCTTTGCGCCTGATATTTTTACTTTACCTTGTAAACGTTTTCCGCCTTTAATTAATAATTTATCCATTCTGTTAACATCGATAATTTTGATCCGGAGAGGGCGGGATTTGAACCCGCGGTGCCGCTTTTAACGACACACACGATTTCCAATCGTGCTCCTTAGGCCACTCGGACACCTCTCCTTATAATTTAATACTTACCTATCTAAAATCAATTGTATACGTATACTAATACCTTTGTGATTATAGAATAGTTAATGAGAAATGTCAAGAGGTATTCTTCGTTCTAATTCAATTTCTGCAAACTCCGCACTTTGTCTTACTCTGATTTCCCCCAATCTAACCAATTCTAATATCGCAATGAATAATATTACAATTTCGCTAATTGTCTGTACTTTGAGCGTTATTTCCGAAAAGAATAATTTCTGCTTATGAGTAAAAATTTGGCGAAGTTCGGCGATTTTATCTTCCAAACGAATTTCAATTCGTTGGATTTCTAAAGTCGGTTTGGGTTTTATTTTGGACAATACGTTTTGAAAAGCGGAAATCAAAAGGTAAATATCTCCACCGGCTTCAGGCAACACTTCTAAGGGTATTCCTTTTCGAGGAAAAGTTTTTAATCGCCTTGATTCTAATGAACTTAAAAAACTCGCGATTCTTGCATATTTTTGAAATTCGGCCAGCACGGTTTCAAGACTTATCGGCTCAGGTATTTCTTCTCGTTCTTGAACACTGGGTAACATTTGCTGCACTTTGAGTCTGATTAAAACCGCGGCCATTAATAGAAAATCTGAACTAATCTCTAGGTTCAATTCCTCATTATGGATAATGTAACTAAGATAATCATCCGTAACTCGAGCAATGGGGATATCAAAAATATCAATCTCATCTTTTCTAATTAAATATAATAATAACTCAATTGGTCCAGAAAATATCTCAGTTTGAATTTGATATTCAGTGTTTTTAAGACGTGTTGGTTCCTGTTCAGTAAAGTAATTATCTAAAGAGTTTGAGCTATCCTTCATTTCTTGATCTCACAGATTTCATATTGTCTCGTGCCAAGACCTAATCGTTCGCAGTATGTTAATAAAATTTCTGGATTTATTTGTGGATAAAGTTTATTGATTTTATCTTTGGTTCGATCCCAAACTGCTTGGTCGCAGGCTACCGGATCTAAAGAAATAAAAAGTCCGATGTCCGGCATAACTGGATTCTCGGTTCTATCCATACAATCACAATTTGGGGTAATTCGAATCGCAAAGTTACAATGAAGCCAGATTCGATTTCGAATGATTGCCAACGCATATTCAGCCATCTTTTTCTGAGTTAATATCGAACTTTCATTCCAATTAATTTTTATCGCATTTTCCGGACAAATCGCCACACAACTGGCACAACCAATACAGTTCGAGTCAATTATCGCACTCCTTTTTGAAATTGTAATCGCATCGGCCGGACATGTCGAGATACAAGTCTCACAATTGATACACTTATCGGTTTTGACATATGGTTTTGTCTGGGAATGCATCTCTAATTTACCACCTTTGGCTGAAAGTCCCATTGCAATATTCTTTATTACGCCACCAAATCCGACCACAAAATGACCTTTAAAATGTGCTAAATTGACAACAGCATCATAATCTCTTAATTTCTGCGCAATCTTTGCTTTTTGGATATAGTTCAAATTCACCATAGTTTCTTCAAATGCCTCTCCTCTAGCACCATCTAAAATTTTAATAGTTGCGTTAACATTATCTTCTGTAAATCCATGCTCAAAAGCAAGTTTGATATGGGAGTCGCGATTTTGCCTACGGCCTCGATATAATGTTGATGTTTCAATTAGCGTCGGTTTTTTTCCTAACGCTTTTATTTCATTAACAAACATTTGAACATATCTTGGCTCCAAGTAATTATTGTTACCCTCTTCACCAAAATGAACTTTGATGCCGATATTTTTTGCGTTTACAAGTTGCGGCAAAAATCGGGTATCAATCAATATTTGTCTAATAGAATTTGTAGTAATCTTACTAGTTGGAAGATAATAGACAATACTTTTCACGATTCTACATTATTATTTAAATACACCATAAATTTTAGTACGACAGAATTTACATTTATTATCAGCAATGTAATTTTCGACTATAGAATATCCTTGCCTATTTATCAATAATTTACGACAATTCGGACAATAAGTATCCTCGTATTTGTTACCTGGAACATTTCCGATATAGACGTATTTCAGTCCAACTTCTTGGGCAATTTTTACTGCAAGTTCTAAAGTCGAAATTGGGGTTGGCGGAAGATTTTGTAATTTGTACTGGGGAAAGAAACGCGTAAAATGTAAGGGAATTTCGGTCCCTAAATTTTCTTTTATCCAAATGCACATTGCTTTTATCTTATTAGTGTCGTCGTTTAAAGTAGGCACGACTAAATTAACGATTTCTAAATGAATACCTTCTTGCTTAATCGTCTTACAAGCTTCCAACACCGGTGGCAAAGTAGTCTGGCAAACTTCTTCGTAAAATTTTTCCGTAAACCCCTTTAAATCAATTTTTATTGCATCTACTACTTTGCATAATTCTTTTAATGGCTCTAGATTTATATAACCGGCTGTTACGACGGCAGTCTTTATACCCGCTTTCTTGGCTAATTTTGCAATATCAAGCATGTACTCGTAAAATACCACTGGTTCGGTATAAGTAAAACAAATTATCCTCAAATTTTTTTCTTGAGCCATGCGGACAACATCTTCTGGCGTCATGTAATAATTTTCCAAATCTTCCACTGAAGATTGTGAAAGTTGCCAATTCTGACAGTACTTACATCTTTGATTGCAACCGGCAGTTGCTAAAGTCAAACGCATTATCCCTGGCAAAAAATGATAAAATGGTGCCTTTTCAATTGGTTCAACACCAATACTACAAAGCCAATTATAAACTACCGAATAGAGTGTACCATTGCGATTCACTCGGTTTCGACAAAATCCCCGTTTTCCTGGTAAGATAATACAATTATGCGGACACAATTCACATAAGATTCGTTTATTGTCTAATTTCTTATAAAACATTGCCTCTCTTCCGTAAGTTTTATCGGTTCCAACCATAACTAAAGAAATTATGACTATTGTTATAATTATTAACATGGGATTTAGATGTCGCAATTTTAGTTAGTCGATTTGAAATTAGCAACAAGAAACCCGATTAAAAATGCGACCGAAAACACTGTTCCTAAACAACAAGCTGTTGCTATTTTTATTTTTGTAGGTGCTCGATTTATTTTGGGTAGTGAGAAAAAAACTTCACTGTGTTGGTTAGAACTAATTTTCACACGTTTCGTTGCTGCTCCAGCTTTACTTAAATACCATAGCGCTGATAACCGTGAACCTATACTGCCACTTGCAAATTGCCAATACTTCAGTTCAAGCGTATCCGAAGAAAAAATACTTATACTATATTCACCGGGTTTATACGAGTACTTCTGAATTGGGGTTATACCGATAAATTCACCGTCTAGATAGATCCTTATTCCTCTCGGGTCTGAATAGACCGATAAAAAACCATTGTCAGCATCAACGCGTGATTGAAAACAAAATATTATCGACCCGATGACAATAAATAAAAATAGTTTTGTTCTCGTTTCACCAATATTGTGTATCCAGGTAATCTTTTTGTGTGTCTTCATATAATATTTTCATCAATTCCTTTACAATTCGGATCACACCAAGGTGCTAAAGGAATTGCCAATTCAATTGTGTCGCGCATAATTCCAGAAAGATTAATAAAATCCGAATCATAGTATTCGTAGTCAAAATCAATATCTTCTAACTGTTGAAAATAATTTTTTATCGGCTCTTTTCCTTTGATATATTCTTGATAAACTCTTTCAGAAAACTTTTGCTCAAAAATTTTAAGACAATTTGAGCAAATAAGTCTTATGGAAAAATCTATAACCCCGGATACGATAATAGCATTGGCCCTACGATATAACTCAAATGTTAAATGAACCGGTCCAACCAAATCTAAATTGGTAATTTCTAGTTCTTCAGCGGTAACCATTAAGTCATATTGAATCTTTTCATTTTTTATTTTTAAGACATTAAACACTAATTGGCTCTTCATAAAAATTGCGTATTGATAGTTTATTCCGTTTTTATTGAAATTAATCGCCGAATTATTTCATCGGCTTTAATTCCTTCAGCTTCGGCATTAAAATTAGTAACGATCCGATGGCGTAAAACTGCCTGCGCAACTGATTTGACATCATCCAGATTAGGTGTGTAGCGACCATCTAAAATTGCACGTGCTTTGGCACCTAATACCAGATATTGAGACGCACGCGGTCCTGCACCCCAACTCACCCAATCATTAATAAACTTTACTTTACAATCAAAAGAAGGTCGGGTTAAAGTCACAAGTTCCACTGCATATCTAATTACATCATCTGCGACCGGTACGCGTCTGACCAATCTTTGGAGTTCTAAAATCTCAGTGCTATTAAGCACTTTATTCAATTTTGGCGTATAAGCTGAAGTAGTCGATTTGACTATTTCTTGTTCTTCCTCAAGGGATGGGTAATGTATATAGATACTAAACATAAAACGGTCTAATTGTGCTTCTGGTAAAGGATATGTTCCTTCCTGTTCTATCGGGTTTTGTGTGGCTAAAACAAAAAATGGTGCTGGCAACAGATGGGTAATACCCGATACTGTAACTTTATGCTCTTGCATTGCTTGCAATAATGCGGCCTGAGTTTTGGGTGGGGTACGGTTTATTTCATCAGCCAAAACAATATTCGCAAAAATCGGACCCGGCACAAAGCGAAAATTTCTTTTGCCGGTTACAAAATCTTCCTCAATAATTTCCGTGCCCGTAATATCTGACGGCATTAAATCCGGTGTAAACTGGATACGATTAAAAGATAGATCTAACACTTGTGCCAATGTATTGATAATCAGTGTCTTAGCTAAACCCGGAACACCAATTATCAATCCATGACCATTAGACAACAAACAGATAAGAATTTCTTCAATGACTTTTTTTTGACCAATGATTACCTTTTCCATCTCGCTTTCAATTTTATGTCTTGCCTCTGCTAACGCTTGAACTGCTTCGAGATCGGTCAAAGTTTTAGACATTACAAGCCTCCTACAAATTTGTATTTACTAACCTAATATAATCCATCACTTTTTCGAAGTCCTGACATTTTTAGCAAATTTAAGGATAGTTCAAAAAATAAAAAAAATTTATACTTACTTTCTTTCTCATTATTAAATTACCATAAAAACTATTTCTTGCATTTTATATTTTTCGAACAATAACTTGAGCTTATAACTATATTTATAGCTTATAATCGATTTTACCATTTTCGACTAAATCTGTCAATAATTCCATATTGTTTAATACATTTCCTTAAATGTTTTCATGAAAAAGATTCTATAAGCGCTGTTCCTGAAACTTATTTGTCAGCGGCATATTTAATGCTTATTCAATATCAAAAATGTTGACATTTACAGGTTATTCATGTCAGCATGATTTATATACTCATTATACTAAATTCGTCAGATAGTAATTTCCCAAATTTATTAAACAACTAAGAGCTCATTATTCAGTATTATTTATTAAGTGTAACAACTATTTTACTTCAATATATTTGGGTCGAGCAAAAATAAGTTTTCCAACTGTTGTTTCGAGAGAGCCCAGAACAACAACTTCAATTTCTTTTCCAATCGATTTCGCACCACCGGCAATGACAACTTTGGTTCCGCTTTCTAAATAACCAATACCTTCATCTAATTCTTTACCTTTTTTCGTCACCATCACTTTTAACTCTGTTCCTGGTAAATAGTCCGGTTTCAGAATTTCATATAACTCATTCAGTGCGATTATTTTCAATTCACTTAATTTAAAATTCGATATCGCGGCAATTAAATTATTCTTCAGCTCATTAGTTGTCGTGATAACTATCGGTTGATATTTTTTTATTATTTGTACAAATTCACCTATGCTTTTCTGTTTATTAATCAAGATTATATTTTTCTTTTGAATATCTCTTATTCGGTTTATATTTTCGTTAATTCGTGCAGTACTGGCTTCATCCAAATTGAGCTGTTTGGTTTGAACCAATACCGGTACCGTTACAAGAATAAATTTGCCACTAATAAGTCCACTTTTAATAATACCCACAATTCTTCCGTCAGCAATACTATGGGCATCAAATAAATATGTCTTCTCTTTCTTAAAAAGCATAAACACTCCTTGAATTTTAACATCGTGATTACTGTGATAAATAACTAGCGTTATTACAAATAATATTTTTCCAGATAAAGGGCTCAAGTGGTTCTATCATAAAAACCGTCATATTAAACAATTCCGATAGATTCTAAAGCCTCGCGCACAGTGTAAACACCTATCGTTTCAATATTCATCTTGCCAGTAACATCCCTCATGAGACTATATGCGGGGCCGATGATTCGCCTAAAACCCATTTTTGCACATTCGTTAATTCGACTTTTCATTTGAATAACTGGTCTGATTTCGCCTGACAATGACACTTCACCAACAATTGCAATGTTACTTGCAATTGGTTTGTGTTTATAAGTTGAAGCAATTGCAACTATTACTCCTAAATCTCCGCCAGGTTCTGAAATTTTTACGCCACCGCTGGTATTAATAAAAACATCATGATTACCAACATTAATACCACAATATCTTTCTAAAATACATAGCAACATCGCTAAGCGTCGAAGGTCTAAACCATTTGTGATTCTTTGTGGAAATGAATAGTAACTCGGTGCGGTTAACGCCTGTACTTCTAAAAGAATTGGTCTACTGCCTTCAATAGTCGGTATTACAACCGACCCAGTAATTTCTTTACCGTTTTCATATTTATTTCGTGATAAAGATAAAAACAAAAGTGATGGACTTTCAACGCCTAAAAGACCGCGGTCGGTCATCTCAAAGACCCCTATTTCCTGAGTTGAACCAAAGCGGTTTTTAGTTGCTCTGAGGATCCTATACTGTTGGAACTTATCGCCTTCAAAATACAAGACAACATCAACTATATGTTCCAACGTTTTGGGTCCGGCAATTGCGCCAATTTTTGTAATATGGCCAACAATAATTGCCGAGGATTTAAAACCTGATTTTATTATTCCTTTTTTAATTGTCCTCATAATTTCTGCAGTACATTCGCGAACCTGAGCAACACTACCTGGAGCCGATGCTAAATTAGAACTGTAAACAGTTTGGATGGAATCAATTACAACCAGTAGTGGTTGAAGTGAATGAATGTACGATAATATGCTTTCAAGCTCATTTTCTGCTAAAAGATAGATATTATCATTAGAAATTCCCAAACGCTCTGCATGCAGTTTGACTTGTTCTACTGACTCTTCTCCGGACACATAAAGAACCTTATTGGTTTTTATTTTATCGGAAATAGCATGAGCAATTTGTAGTGTAAGTGTCGTTTTTCCGATACCAGGCTCGCCACCGATTAAAATTACTGAACCGGCCACAACTCCGCCACCTAAAACTTGGTCTAATTCTTTAATACCGGTTGTATGACGCAATTTTTCGTTTGCCGTGATTTTAGACAAAACTATTGGTTGACTTCTTAAAGTAGTATCTGACTTGCTTTCCTGACATTTGGTTCTAGTCTCTTCAACTAAAGTTCCCCAATTTTGACATGAAGGGCACTGACCAAACCATTTAATGTTTTCAGCCCCGCAATTCTGACAAACAAACACTGTTTTAGTTTTTTTAACCATAGAACGATCAACTATAATTGAGTATTCGATACATTAGTAATCTGAGTTAGATATTTGGCAAATTATTCTTCGGATGCAAAAAATTCAGGTACTTCTTCCTCAGTATAATTTTCGAATTTCATAAATTCTTTAAGGAATGTTAACTTGATTGTTCCGGTCGGACCGTTTCTTTGTTTCGCAATATTTACTTCAGCGACCCCCGGCTCAACTTTTTTTAAGATATCAGCATAGGCTTCTGAGCGATATAATAACAATACGACATCTGCATCTTGTTCAATTGCACCTGATTCTCTTAAATCAGCTAATTGTGGTCTTCGGTCTTCTCGTCGTTCGGGTAAACGAGAAAGTTGGGATAGCACTATAACTGGCACATCTAACTCTTTAGCTAACGCTTTCAGTGCCCTTGAGATATCAGAAATTTCTTGTTGTCGATTTCGTTGGCCTGAAGGTGGGCCAATTGGTTCACAGAGTTGAATATAATCAATAATCACCAACGCCAAACCGGATTCGGCTTTGAGCCGGCGTGCTTTTGCTTTTATCTCTAAGACTCGAGGTGATGGTGAATCGTCGATATATATCGGTAATTTTTTTAAGGTCGAAGAGATACTAGTTAATTTTTTCCAGTTAGCCTCAGATAACAGATATCCTTTTCTGAGAATGTTGAACGGAATACTCGATTCGGCGCAGATGATTCTTTCAATCAAAGTAGTGGTTGTCATCTCCAAAGAAAAAATTGCAACTGGCTTCTCATATAACTTCGCAACATTCGTACCAATATTCAAGGCGAAAGCAGTCTTACCCATTGATGGTCGACCAGCGACGACAATAAAATCTCCGGGTTGTAACCCGTTGGTCATCTCGTCTAATTTCGTAAAGCCAGTTTGATAACCCATCGTTGAACGAGTTCTTTGGGTATATCTTTCTTCAACCTTTTTGATTACGGGGTCAAAAATGTCTTTTAAGAGTACAAGCCCTTTCCTAATCCCTTTTTCTTTTATTTGGAAAATCAGATGTTCGGCATGGTCTAAAAGTTCATCCGTGGATTGTGTTGGGTTATAACTTTCCGTAATTATTTGAGTAGCGGTCTGAATCAATTTCCGTTGAATCGATTTTTCCAAAACTAATTTGCAATGTTCTTCAATATTAGCGGAAGTGAAGGTTAACTCGACCAAAGTGGAAAGATATTCTTGTCCTCCGATGTTGTCCAGTTCTCCCATTCTATTTAATTCTTCTTTTGTGGTTAATAAATCAACATTATCATTACGTTCAAAAAGATTGCTGATTGCCCGAAAAATTTGACGATGAGATTGCAGATAAAAATCACTTTCTGAAAGCAATTCCAATGCTTTGACCACCGCATTGGAATCTAAAAGCATCGCGCCTAATACCGCCTGCTCAACCTCAATTGATTGGGGTAAAGCTCGTTGGATTTGAGTTGCAATTGAAATTGAGGACGATGATTGACTACTATTCTTATTTTCTTTCATTTCAACTACACGATTTTAATCAATTCAACAAAATTTATTACGGTAATAATTGCATCTTTACAGATGAATTAATCCTTTCAATTTTTAAATTTACTCACCAATATCATTTAATTTCGCAACGAAACCTTGATATTATATTTTAATCAACTCGTGATTCGTGATATTTTTGAACATGATAATTTTCCACCGAGTGCTTGTTGCATTTTTCTTATTATTTTTCAAAACGAAGTACTCTTTTTAAACCCGCAATATAGGGATTAGTCTCTTGTCTTTCTGCAACAACTACTTTATCGGTAATAGTAATATGAGCAATATTGTCTACCTCAGATTCAATTTTTGATGTCAGATCTTTAGTATTTCGTCCACGGCGTTTTGAAGTCTCTTGACTGGATGAAGATTTTGTTCCGGTTATTGCTTCAGTGGTCTCGTTATTCGAATGAGGACTCCCTGACGATGGAATTTTTTGCGCCTCAAGTATCTTTCGAGTCTCTTTAGCTGCTTTTAAAACCGCAAGATATTTGTTCGGAAATTTTTCCCAAATTTTTTCTATTTCTACATAGATCATGCCACTCCTTTCTTAATAATTCAAAAAATCTGTTTCGACACCTTTAGCCTTTCAGCGCGGATGATTGCCATAAGGTCATCAATTGCTTGGTTTAAGTTTTTATTAACAATCAAATAATCAAATTGTGGAATAACTCTTATTTCCTTTTCCGCGGAAGCAAATCTTTGGTCTAATTGTTCGGTATTACCCTTATTTCGATTTTTCAGACGCGCCCACAATTCTTTCATAGACGGAGGTAAAATATAGATACTCACCGTATGAGGCCAAAATCGTTTTAATGCTCTAACGCCTTTAATGTCTAAATCCATGATCACATCTTTACCTTGTTGCAGTTTTTTCCAAATTGGCTCTTTTGGTGTACCATACTGTGCGCCATAGATCTGAGTATGTTCTAATAGACCGCCGGACTCAAGAAGACAATTGAATTCTTTTTCCGTAATAAAATAGTATTCACGACCGTTTCTTTCTTTGGGCCGTTTGGGTCGTGTTGTTACTGATACCGAATACCAGATGTTTTTATCCTGCGCTTTTGCTGCATAACACAAGGTTGTTTTTCCGGCCGCTGAAGGTGATGCCAAAACAAAAATAATTGATTTTCGTTTAAAATTAAATATTCTCGCGTATTCTGATTTAATACTTTTTTTCGGGTTATTCGACATTTCGTACCTGTTCTTTTAATGCATCAATCTCTTCCTTGATTGCAATACCATCCCGGCTAATTGCCGTATCTCTTGCCTTAGCAAGCATTGTTTCAGTTTCCCGAAGCATCTCAGAGAGGATAAATTCTAATTTTCGTCCAACGCTTTGCATGCGCTTAGATTTTATGGCGCGAACAAAGGCTTTGGTATGACTTAATAAACGAATTCGTTCTTCAGTAATATCACTTTTGGTTAATGGAACTAACTGAGTTTCGATTTCCTTATTATTATCCGAGAGAGTCGAAATCGTGCGCTCTTCAAGTATCTTTTCTTTAATTTCTTTGCGGACAGACTTGATCCGGCTTTCGATATCCTTTAATAATTTAAGGATATTATTAATGCGTTTGATAAAATACTGATATAAAAAGGAACCTTCTTCTCGCTTCATTTTATTTAATGCAGTAAGTGCTTTAATTAAAGCGCTCTTGGTGCGCGTCCAAATAATTTCATTTTTGTTGACTTCGATTGATTTAGCGGGAATGACAATTCCCGGAAATGAGAGAACTGTATTAACATTTAATTCACCCGAAATGCTGTAATCATCTTTTAGTCTTTTACTTAATCGAATTAAATTATTTAACAAATCTGTATCCAAAGTTAATAACTTTGACTGGTGATTGTTTAATGTTTTATCACTCTCTGAACCTTGTATTGTAACCGATAATTGCAATGAACCGCGAAAGACATTTTGTCGGACAATTTCCCGAATTCTATTCTCGTAACCCTCCAAAATTGATGGTAACTTCATATTTAATTCTAAAAAACGGTGATTACTGGAACGAATTTCGATAATTAATTTCGTACCTCGATGTGGAATATTCACTTCCGCTCGGCCAACGCCGGTCATACTTCTAATCATAATTAAGCTTTCTTAATTATTGTATAACTATAACTTAACTCATCTTTCCTAAATTATATATCTTTTTCATATACAGCATTAAAGAAATCTTGTTATTAGATTATGTTTAAGTGAAGAAATTATACTTCAAGCATAATTGTTACTGGTCCGTAATTATTTAATAACACATTCATTTTGGCGCCAAAGACACCACTTTTTGTTTTACAGCCCAAATATTGCAGTTCGGCAATAAAGCGTTCATATAACTTTTTGGCCGATTCCCAAGACATTGCTTCAGTGAACGAGGGTCGGTTTCCTGACGAACAATCCGCATAGAGCGTAAACTGGGAAATGACCAAAACTGCAGCTTGAATTTGCATTAGTGAACGGTTCATTTTGCCCTGATCATCTTCAAAGATTCGCAAATTACTAATTTTTTGGGCCAATTCTGTACATTTCAATTCGTTGTCTGATTTATGGATTCCTAAAAAACAGACCAAGCCATTGTCAATTTTCGCAACTTCTTTGTTGTCAACTTTCACTGATGCATATTCCACTCGCTGAAGCAAAGCTCTCATTTAAACACTGATATTTTATTTCCGGCAACAGTTGAAATGTTGAAGTAATTTTTTGTCCATTATGGTTTTATTTTAGTCGCTCTTGAGGCTATCTCCTGAGCAAATTTTGTTGCCGCATTAGGACCTGAAGCCGTTATAATATTATCTGTGACTACGACATCGGTCTTTACATATAGTACACCATATTTCTTAAATTCACTAATCGTAAATCGGTCTTGATATACTGTGGCTTTTTTACCTTTCAAAATACCACTACGTGCAAAAGTTATCGGTGCAATACAAATAGCCGCGGCAATTTTATTAGGGCTCCAAGCAAAGTGTTTTACTAAGCGGTGTACTGTGGGGTCATCCCAGTAAATCGATGCTCCTGTTCCACCAATTAATATCAATCCATCATAATTTAAAGTATCAATATCTCTAATAATCAGTTGTGGTTTTAAAGCTAATCCTAGCATTCCGGTTGCAAGAACGGTATCGCGAGACGCTACATGTACTTTATGACCCATCTTTGTTAAAAACTCATAAGGAACTTTAAATTCTTCATCACGAAAAGCACGCGGCGCAATAATCATAATAAATCGCTTTCCAGTTTTAACTTTTAACGAGTCCCCCTCCGCAAAAAGCAAATTAATCAGAACTAAGTGACTGCAAAAAATCAAATACCATACCTTTTTCATATAACTCAGTTTATATCTTGAATATATTTCTTCTCAATTATAAAGTGGACTGCAAAATGATAGCAAATTATACGGCAAAATATATATCCGTATAATTTGTTATCATCACATCACACTTCATTAATAAAACAATATAACAGAAATTTATTATAGTGTCAAGATTATCTTGCAATATGTCCAACATATACTATACAGTTTATGAGATTTAATTATAGTGGTTATGGAAAGCAGGTTTTTTTCAATTGGCATAGGTTAATTTTAAACGACTATTCAAAGAAAAAGATATGGGGCAAAATGCAAACTATAGCCCTTATTAATATAAAAAGAAAAATTGGTTCCTAATCTCGGCGCCGCACTTTTTTCTAAAAATTGATATTTAACCTTATCTATCTTAGTAGAAAAACCTTCATCCTTCCCTCGCATTATCTTAAATAATCTTCTCCTGTATTCGCAAAAATAACGATCGTCTGTTATTAATTATCTACTTTTTCTAATTGTCGTTTCAACCTATGTAGTATATTTAATGCCTCAAGCGGAGTCAAAGTATCTAAATTAAGTTTACGAATTTCTTCCAAAAGCGGATGTTCTATTGGTTGGAATAAAGAAATTTGGAATTCTTTATCTTTAGTTAAACTTCTAATACTTACTTCTTCGCCTTTTTCAAAATCGGCTAATACTTCTTTAGCCCGGTCGATTACTACTTGGGGTAAGCCCGCTAGTTTAGCAACTGCGATGCCGTAACTACGGTCGCTTTTACCTTCGACACATTTTTTTAGGAAAATTATCTCATCACCATACTCTTTGACTAAAAAATTGTAGTTTTTAACTCGCGGCAAATATTGGATAATATCAGTTAGTTCATGATAGTGCGTTGCAAATAAAGTCTTCGGTTTTATCGCTTGATTCTGATGTAAATATTCTACCACTGCCCACGCAATGGCTAAGCCATCATAAGTTGCGGTGCCTCGACCAATCTCGTCAAGGATAACTAAGCTTTGGGGGGTAGCATTATTTAAGATATTAGCCGTTTCTGACATCTCGGCAAGAAAAGTAGAGACCCCTCTTGATAAATCATCCGATGCTCCAATCCGCGTAAAAATCTTATCAACCACTCCGATTCTGGCTTCTGATGCTGGGACAAAAGAACCGATTTGCGCCATTATCACAATTAAAGCCACTTGTCTTAAATAAGTAGACTTGCCTGCCATGTTCGGTCCGGTAATCAATAAAATTTGATGAGACTCTAAATTGAGATAAGTATCATTCGGGATAAATGGTTCGGTGGTCAGTTTTTCAATTACTGGATGCCGACCGTCTCGAATTAGAATTTCGTCTCCCTCATTGACTTCAGGCTTTATATAATTATTAGCTATCGCGACTGTGGCTAAACTTACTAAAACATCAAGTTCAGAAATAATTGAAGACAGCGTTAGAATCCGGGGAACTTCATTCGCGACTTCTTTGCGTAATTCAGTGAATATTTCATATTCTAAAACTTTTATGCGGTCTTCAGCATTTAAAATTTTTGCTTCGTATTCTTTTAGTTCGGGTGTGATAAAGCGCTCATTGTTAACTAAAGTCTGTTTACGGATATAATTTTTAGGAACCAGGTGTAGATACGATTTTGTTACTTCGATATAATAGCCAAATACTGAATTATAATTTATGCGGAGATTAGGAATACCAGTGTGTGCCCGTTCTCGTTGTTGTAAATTTGCAATCCACTCTTTGGCATTTGCCGATAATGAACGCAACTCATCTAACTCTTGCGAAAATCCGCTTTTAACTATCCCGCCCTCAGTGATACTTAAAGGCGGGTCTTCAACTAAAGTCTTTTCCACTCGTTCAATTAAATTTGCAAAATCTTCTAAATTTTGAAAATGATTTTGTAATAATATAGAATTAGTTGTCTTTAAGGTTTTTTTGATTAATGGAATTTTTTTTAACCAATTTTTTAGCGCAATAATATCCCGTGCATTACCGCGTTCACAAGCAATACGGGATGCATTACGCTCTAAATCGCCGATGTCCGAAAGAATTTCTGCAAGTTCTTTGAGCAGATACCGAGATAAAACTAGTTCAGATATTGCATCTTGTCGTAATTTGATGGTTTTAACATCAAGCAATGGTGCTAAAATCCATCTCCGCAATAATCTGGCACCACCCGGAGTTTTTGTCTGGTCTAAAATTGAAAGTAAACTTCCTTGGATGGAACCGTCTCGAATCCTTTCTGTCAATTCTAAATTTTTTCGGGTCATGCGGTCAATTAGAAGATAATCGCCTTCTCGATATGGTGAAATTTTACGAATGTGAGGTAAAGTATTCTTTTGAGTCTCCTCTAAATAATATAAAATTGCTCCTGCGGCGCAAATCGCAGCATGCTTATCTTCTAAACCAAAACCATCCAGATTTACCACTCCAAAGTGTTTTTTCAACTTGTCGTACGCATAGTCATAAGAAAAGTAATAATCGTCAATTTGCGTTTGGGGATATTGGTTATCAACAAATAATTTTTTTATCGCATCCCATTCTTTAGGGACGATGATTTCTTTAGGGTCAATCTTTTGAATTGCTTCGGCTAATGAGTTAAATGACATTTCGGTCGCATAGAATTCACCCGTAGATAAATCAGCGAAGGCCAAACCATAAATTCGTTCATAAGGTGTAATGGATAAAAGAAAATAATTTTTTCGTTCTTCAATCAAAGTTGGTCTTAAAACCGTTCCTGGAGTGATAACCTCAATAACATCACGTTTGATTAATTTTGTTATTCCTGGAGCTTCTAATTGCTCACATACCGCCACCTTTAATCCGGCTTGAACCAAACGGGCAATATAAGTATCTACAGATTTTACGGGAACACCTGCCAAAGGAACTCTAGCGGATTTTCCATGCGCCCGAGAAGTTAAAGTCAAGCCCAAAACCTTCGCGCCAATTTTGGCATCGTCATAGAACATCTCATAAAAATCACCCATCCGAAACAGTAAAATCGCATCCTTGTATCGTTCTTTTACTTTATGATATTGTTGTAATAGAGGTGTCAATCGTTCAAACATACACTCTCTTTTTTATTTAGGTTTTTATTTAAGTTATATATATATTTATATTGTCCATGCCTTCTGGTCACGGATGTGTTCAACATCGTTCTTATTTAAGTTATATATATTTTTAAGTTATATATTTATATTTTTTACATAAGTCATATATTTTTTATCAAAGTTATACAAGAACTCTGATAAAGTCAATATTGGTTCAGAAGACATGAAAGATAGAAGCATAATTGTTGTTTTTTTCTTGTGGGGTGCTGTGTCTCTTGAGCATTTTTCAGAGATTTCTTATATAAGACCGTTTCGACTACAAAATAGTTAGTACAATTTAACAAACGAAAGCATCAATTGTTCAATCAAACATTCTCTTTTTGATTAGACAGTATTGACAAATAAGTAGTTAGCACGATTTAACAAGCAAAAGTGTCAATTGTTTAAACATACATTTTCTTTTGTAAGTCCCTTGGTGCAGAAATAATGAACTCTCTCAACTTTTATTTTGTACATCAAAGCCTATACCGACAAATCTGAAAGTCAAACTTGAATCTGAATAAATCACCTTTCTTTCGTTTTTATTATTTAGCCTTATGAGTAGATTTCAAATTTTCAATTAGAGTATCTAAAACTTGCTTGGCTTTATTTTCTTTGCCAGCTTTAATATAAAGCGCTGACAAATAAATTTGGGGTTCAGGTTCACTTCGCTTATCGAGGGGAATTTGATTAAGAATCTTAATAGCCGAATCGACATCTTCTTTCTTATCATAAATCTGGGCTAATGCTAAATAGAGATTAGTATCATTAGGTACTTTTTTTAACAATTTTTCATAAACATTGATAATCTCTTCAAATTGTCCTAAATCATAATAGGCAGTTTCAAGTCGGTTGCGCACTAAATGACTATTTTGCGGATAATATTCCAATAGTTCTTTCCAATAACTAATTGCATCTTTAATTTCACCTTTACTATAATAATAATCACCCAAAGCAATGAGTGCAAGAATCGATTTGTTGTCAAACGATAGTGCCTGTTTAAAATATTCCTTGGCATCCTCGCGGTTTTTAGCCATAATATATTTTCCCGTTTCCGCGTAATATTCTGCAATCCGTTGTTTTGAAGGTTGAATTTTTTCTAATTTTTTTAACAGGTCATTACATTCTTGCCAACGCTCGGTTTTACAATATAGTATCAACAACTTTTCATAGGGTCCAGGATTAGTGCGATCAAGGTTGATAAGTTCTTCTAATATCGTAATTGCCTTATGTATGCGGTCACCCTTAATATAATAATCGGCTAAGTGCTTAAAAATCTTTTTTTCTTCTTCGGGCGATACATTCCGACGCAAAGATAACCCTTCGTAAATTTTGGCTGCTCGTTCGGTGTCGCCTTTTTTATAATATAACTCAGCTAAGCGTAAATAAGCATCAATATTATTAGAATCAGTGGCTACGACTTTCTTAAATAATTGCATCGCCTCATCTTCTTTACCATCCAATAATAAACTTAATCCTTCGGTATAGGCACTTGCGGGTTCTTTTTTGCGACGAACTAAATCTCGGACCATAGGATAAACTGCAATGATTGCAATTAAAATTAGAATTAAAACCAAAATCGTCATTTTTTACTCCTTTTCCAATTCAATTTTATAAAAGACTTTGACGAGACTTCGTTTAAATTTCAACACAATACTGCAAAAATCCAAAACATTGACCATAAAATTCCAACTCGATGACCATAGACTTTTTGCTGTCTCGTGCAAGTCGTTAAATAAAATTCTTACTCTATTCATCTTTTTTAATATCTAAGGGCAGATTCCTTAAAGCCACCAATTCGCTCATCAAGGCTTCATTCTCTTTTTTCTGCTTGTGTAATTGATTGCGCAATTTAATTTCATTAACCAACCAGAATATGCCAGCAGTAACCAGACCGAATAGATAAGCATAAACCATAACTACCGCTAATGAAATATTGGAATATTCTTTATAAAACACTTTAACCTTCTCAACAGGCATTGCGTTTTGCAAAACTAAAATTATAAGTAAAACACCGATTGTAAAAATGATAATAATTCTAATAGTAGTCATATTACCTCCTTAAATTGATTGTTGAACAAACTATTTACACAACTAATTTGTGTCCAACTAATTACATAAAAGATTATAGTAAAAATTATAATTTTGTTGCTTATCATGATGCTCTTTTTAATTGGCGGTTAAAGCAAACCTTTATTTTACTGAATAATAGCCTACCAATTGTTTTCAACAACATTCTGTATATCATCAAGTTATCTTCTACATTGGATTTTGATTTAAAACTTTGACGCTACCAATCGGCGTCCAACCATCGACATTGATAATTTTACATTGATAAATTTTACCGAGTTCTAAAGGTTCATTAATTACTACTACTTTATTAGTTTTAGTGCGTGCTTTTACCGATTCACCAATTTTTTCTTCAACTAAAACTTCAACTACTTTATTTAACAGGTCTTTGCTTTTTTTCTCTGTAATCTTATTCTGTAATTCAATAAGGGTTTTAAGTCTTTGTTGAGCAATACTTTTTTCAACTTTAGGATAAATTTCATTTGCTTTGGTTTGGGGTCGTTCCGAATATTTAAACATATATGCATAATCAAATTCTAACATTTTAAGTGCGTTTAGGGTATCTTGGAAATCGGACTCGGTCTCAGTCGGAAAGCCGACCATCACATCAGTGGTAAAAGAAATATCTGGAATAATTTTGCGTGCCAGTGTTATTTTTTCAATATACTCTTCAATGGAATATTTACGATTCATCAATTTAAGAATTCGGTTAGACCCTGACTGCATCGGTAGATGGATATGCGGACAGAATTTCTTGAGCAAGACAAATGTTTCAATATGTTGGGGAGTTAAATCTTTAGGATGCGAGGTTACAAATCGCAATCGGTCATAGCCATCAATCGCATCAACCTGTTTTAGTAAATCTAAAAAATTATGATTTTCATCTTGCCAGGCTAAAACATTTTGGCTCACTAAAGTTATATCTTTAACGCCTTTACTGATTAAGTGATAAAATTCATGGATAATTTGGTTTTTAGACTTTGAACGTTCGCGGCCACGAACATAAGGTACAATGCAATATGAGCAGAAATTATTACAACCTCGCATAATCGAAATAAACGCTGTAACTTTATTTTGAATTGAGGGATAAACATCTTCATAGCATTCATTATCTAAGTTAACGCAAACCTGTGGAATATGATTGGTTTGGAGACTGCTAACCAATTCGGGTAATCGGCGGTATTCATCTGGACCGACAACAATATCTGCATGGTACTTCTGCACCAAAACTTTCTTATAATTCTGTGCCATACAACCTAAAACACCAATAATCAAATTCGGATTACTTTTCTTTAATCCTTGCAATTGTAATAATCTCCCCAAGGCGCGATTTTCCGCATGTTGTCGAACTGAACAAGTTATTAAATAGATAATATCCGCCTCGGTTTCCGAACAGACTGGTTCATAACCCGCTGATTCCATAATCGAACTAACTATGCCTTCTTCGTATAGATTCATCTGACAACCATAGGTTTTTATAAAGAACTTATTTTTTTTCATATTCTCACCTTATCACAATCAATCCTAATAATGTTTCTCGCAAAGGACTTATTTCTTATTATAACATCATTATTTTTTTTAACATATTAACTCAAATGATAATATATAAGAAACCGTATTCGAATCATAGTTATTCATAAAAATTTTTCACATACTATTTATCTATTAATCAATCTCTTATCAAATCTGATGCCAAATATTTTATTATAATGCTCAAATAATAAATAAATTATTAATAACATAATGTATCTTATAATAATCTATCTAAATTATTACTTTGTCAAGGTTAATCTCTGGTCACCAACAACTTTTAGTAAGTTACGGATTGAAACTATTTTCTGGTTTTTGAAGAAGACTCGCGGCACACGAGGACTAATGCGGGAAGTTATTTCGTAGGGAATGGTTTTTGCCCATTTTGCAACCTCGCGCACTGAAATAGTCTCTTTACCTAAATTTCCAAATAAAGCAACTTCATCACCAATTCGAACATTAGGAATATCCGTTACATCGAGCATAATTAAATCCATACAAATATTTCCCACAATCTTTGCCCGTTTAGCTTTTCCATCGTTGGTCTGGACAATTACTTCAGCCTTGTTATCAAGTCCATAAGGATATCCGTCGCCATATCCCGCAGTAACAACTGCAATTAATGAATCTCGAGGGGTAAAGTATTTTCGGTCATAGCTAATACTACGGCCTTGAGGTACAGACCTTAAATTGACAATGCGACTATAAAGACTCATTACGGGTAATAAGTCTAATTGTCTGGCATCGGGTTTTTGATTATTTGGTAAAATTCCATAAACTGCCAAACCGGGTCTAATCATATCAAAATCCGCATTGGGAAAATTAAGATAGCCCGCAGAATTGGAAGCGTGAAAAAGTATATTTGTGAACCCACAGTTTCGTAATTTAGAGATCAAATATCCAAATTTCTCAATTTGTATTACTGTAAAATCCCAGTCCGAATCAGCTGATGGAAAATGAGTATAAATACCATCAATAATTAATGATTTGTAACTTGCAATCACTTGAATGTTTTCAAAAGCGGATTCATAATCTAAACCGGTTCGTCCCATTCCGGTATCAATTTCAATATGAATATGAATATCCGCACCTTTGACTTTAGTACTTTGCCACAATGCTTTGGCAAACCCCATTTCACTAACTGTGGGAATTAAATCATATTCCCAAAGCAAGTCGATTTCCGAATATGGTATTGGGCTCAAAATCAATATCGGCGTTTTCACACCGCCGTAACGCAAAGAAATTCCTTCTTCAACTCCGGCGACACCTAACATTGTAACCTCATTTTGCAATTCCAAAGCAATTTCTTTTGCTCCGTGTCCATAAGCATCAGCTTTAATTGCCAATAGTATTTTCTTATTGTTTGTGGAATTTTTTATTTGAGTTAAATTATGCCTTAATGCATCAAAATCTATCTTTGCCCAAATTCGACCAAAATCCATATAAAATGATAGTAAATTAATTTTAAGAAAAGTCAATAAGGCAATGCAATATGTCCAACACATACTATACAGTTTGTGAAATTTAATTATAATGGTTATATGAAACAGGTTTTTCAATGTGAAAATTTATCCCTTATTATATTAAAGAGTTAAAATTGACTACAAACCACTCTTAAGTGTCTTTAAAAGTAGATATTAAAGATTTCGTTAAGTGATACTGATAAATGTTAGGTAAATTAACCGGGAAGATTAGATTCTTAGAGTGAAGAGCTATTGTCAATGTTTGTGAAAATTTGTTGTTGTTAAGCATATTTTTTTCTTTCTGTAAGGTTCCATCAAGTTGTCTCCGTTGTTACACGATTGATGTAACCTATTCCGGATAACTCAACCGCGTCCATCCGTTCTCCAACCTCAACATTATCAATAAAACATATCCCCTCAAAAATTTTCTTCTTTAGTGCTACCTCCATAGATACTCTACCTAAAAGTAGAGTTAATTATATGCTCAATAATTGGGTAGCAATCTGATTAATTGCCTGTTTGACAAGGGGTTAGATGATTCAATCGGTTGTCCCAAGAGGTGTTAGGGGAGGTATTCCCTAAATAGTCCTTGAGGGTAATTTGGGGATAGTTAATTTGATTACTTAAAAAGCAATCTCGTTGGTCAATTAATACTATGACTTTGTGTATGAACCGAAATAAATTGATTGGTGCTTACAGAAAGAGAAAAGAAATACCTATTTATGATAAACTTCCATTACCATTCTCATTATCTATCCCAGATAGAAGGACAAAACAACTATCTATAATACATTTCTACTAATATTGACTATGTCTCTTGCAAAAAAAGAAAAGGTACGCCTAACAATGAAAAATTTCCACTAATTTTGACAATCTCTTTTTTATTTTTACCATAAAAACAGTATGTTTTCAATTTTCTCAAACAATTGGTTATATCTCTTTTCTGATTATTTACCAGCGACGGCTTGGTCTTCTTGGTAAAACCAAGGATAGTCTAAATGATTATCCCATAGATGACCCAGGGGATAACCTATGGGTATACGTGCCTGTGCAAAAATGTGTATTTTAGACTTGACTAATGATTATTTTTGAT
>CAYYPG010000012.1:0-36142 GCA_964473505.1 uncultured bacterium
TGACAATTTGGCTACCCTAAACGAACAGATTGCCTTTAGGCAAAACTACGACTGAAAAAATCCAAAATACGATAGCGAATTCAATATTCAATATTCAACATTAAGAATGGTGTCTTTGAATCTTGAATCTATTTCATTACGACCAGTTTCTCCTTTATTATCTCATCATTGACGCGAATAAAATAAACGCCGCTTTTAATATTATCTAATGAGATTACTTTTGAACCTTTGAACTTTTCTTCTTTTACCATCTTTCCGCTCACATCATAAATTGAAATGCGGTTAGCCGATTGCGGTCCATGGATAGTAAAAAACGATGACGCTGGATTCGGATAGATTTTTAGCGGTATGCGGTCAGCGGATAGCGATAAGCGGTTATCTTCGATTGCACTTGTCTGCGCATATTTTATTGTCGTATAGTCATAATCTGTCCCTGAACCACGACTTCCACCGGTGACGAAACATTATTGGAATTATCAACTGCAATCGCACGCGCCCAGTCCTCACCCTTTCCTAAACCGTTATATCTCTGACACCACTGCATGACGCCGGCTGAATTATATTTTATCGTCGCATAATCTTCGGATGTATTTAAACCGTTACATACACATTACCTAAACCATCAACCGCCATCGCCAAAGCATAATCAACTCCATTGCCTGTTCCGTTATATTTTCTTACCCAAGCGGTATCAATCGGTGACCATAAGAGCGAAGGAAGCAGCGAGCAGAAAGTAGTTATAAATACTAAAAACCTTTTATCCTGAAAACATATGGTCTCCGATATTTCAGTTTTATAAAAAGGTAGCGTTAAGATTTTTGTGTATATTCGTTTTTCTTTCATAGAGGTGCTCTATAAATATATTAAGTGGAATACGCCTCTCTCTTTAACCTATCAACATTGAATTTACACAAAATATAATACACTGCCTGTAAAAAGATATCTTAAATTTAGTATTGTCATGCAGTTTCTAAAGAAAAACTCAGAAAAATGCTCAAGAGATGCCGACACCGACAAGAAAAAGACCAAGAAATTCGCTTTAAAGTTTGTATCTTTTTTAGAGAACTCTGACAAAGTTAATATTTATTCAAGAGATCCAGAAGACTCAAACGGATTTCTTGTTTTTTCTCTGGGATTGCCATTGGAGGAGACACTTTCAAAGTTTTCTAATAAAATTAATGGTTGTGAGACCAAAAATCCAATTCATGGCAGCAAAAGAGGACTTTCGCAGAACTTTCTTTTACAAATATTGACTAAGTTAAATGTTCTAAAGCCTTATAAAATCTATCTTCTCTCACATTCTACAATTGACCGTCATCATAATAATGCAATGCTAAGGTATTGTATCTTTTCTAAAAACTTAATTCTACGAATACTTTAACTAACATTTATCCGTGTTACCTAACGAAATTTTTTGGCATCTGCTTTTTAAGATACTCAAACGGCGTTTCGTATTCATATCCAAAATCTTTTCGTGGCTGGTTGTAATAAATAGTTGAAAAGGGCTTTTAACTCTTTGATATTAAGAAGCAATATATTTTGCATATTTGCCCGAATTCTTATGATTGACTTTTGCTAATTGAAAAGCCTATTTCTCACAACCATTAAGCTTTAATTTCTTGCATAAACCTGGATAGTAGGTGTTAGACCTATTGCATTTTTCAGTTTGACTTTTTTGGTATTTTTAGGTATGCTTGTAAAATATGACGAGAACCTTAGCCAAAGATGTGAAAAATCATATTGGTGAAGAAATTATGCTTAAAGGTTGGATTTTTCAAATTCGACCTGTGGGAAAAATTAAGTTTGTGATTTTACGCGACCGGACCGGTCTTGTCCAAACGATTGTCTTAGACCCGAAAATTGATATATCCGATTTAGAACGAGAAAGTGTCGTCACAATTTATGGCAAACCCAAATTGGAAAAACAAGCACCGAACGGCGTCGAGGTTGAAGTTTCGAAAATTGAAATTATTGAAAAAGCACAGGTGCCTTTACCATTCGAAGTTAATCGGGCAACAGAATTCACTAATGTTAAAATTGACACGATACTTGACCATCGACCATTTAGTTTAAGAAATCCTCAATTGGGAAGTGTATTCCGCGTCCAAGCGGAAATTGTCCATGCCTTTGCTGATTTTCTGAGAACTGAAGGATTTTTACAGATTCACACTTCTAAAATCATCTCTGCGGGCACTGAAGGCGGTACTAATCTTTTTCCGATCCAATATTTTGAACAAACCGCCTATTTAGCCCAAAGTCCGCAATTTTATAAGCAGATGATGGTTGGTGCGGGTTATGAACGAGTTTTTGAAATTGGTTTTGTCTACCGCGCTGAGGACCACGCAACTTCTCGTCACATTAATGAATACCTTAGCCTTGATTTTGAAATGGGTTTCATTGATTCAGAACAAGATATCATTAATCTGGAAATTAGACTCCTTCAATATATTTTTGAGACACTGAAAAAGAATTGTGTAGAGGAATTAAAACTTCATCAAGTTGAACTACCAACGATTAAAACTATTCCCCAAATAAGATTTTCTGAAGCGGTTAAAATTCTTAAAGAGAAATATAACAAGCAATTGTCATCCGAAATAGATTTAGACCCAGAAGGTGAACGACTGATTTGCGACTACGCGAAAAAGGAATTCGACTCGGATTTTATCTACGTTACCCATTATCCTGCCCAAGGAAGACCTTTTTATACTATGCCTGAAGCCGACAGCCTAACCCGTGGTTTTGATCTGTTATACAAAGGATTAGAAATAACGACAGGTAGTCAGCGCATCCATAATTACTCTATGCTGGTGGAAAATATGAAAAAATTTGGCTTAAATCCGGAAAAATTTGATTTTTATCTGGAAATTTTTAAGTACGGTATGCCGCCTCACGGCGGATTAGCCATTGGTGCTGAACGCTTAACCCAGCAGATTCTAAATCTTAAAAATATTCGGGAAGCGAGTCTCTTTCCACGCGACCGTTATCGTTTAATTCCGTAACTATGCAATCTCTTACTAAACATATACCTGTTCGCAACCGACTATTTTCCCCTTACTTTTCATGTTTAGTATTAATATTGCTGATTTTAGGATGCGCTCCCAAGAAGCCCCAAGCGGTTTCAAAGCCTGTGCTTACTATTAAGTCCTATACGATTAAACCCGGAGAAATTCTATCTACGCTCTTAAACCGTGCAAAAGTTGCTCCGGCAACCAATAAAAAAATAATCAAATCACTTTTAGCAGTAAACTTTCCCTTCAAAAGCATTAGAACAATTGATACTTTTAATTTCTTTTACCAGAACGACACTTTAATAAAAATTGAACATAAGAAAAATTACGCGGATATTTATCACATCCTTCTTCAAGGTGATAATGTCTCCGTAGCAATGGCATATCAACACATAAAATCTGAACTCAGATTAGTAAATGGCGCAATAACTTCATCTTTATACGAATCAATGCTCAAACAAGGAGAAACAGCTGACTTAGTAGCAAACTATGCCGATATCTTATCCTGGGAGATTGACTTTTTTACTGAAACCCAAACCGGAGATTCCTTTTTTGTCTTAGTGGAAAAAAAATTTATTGATTCAACCATGGTTGCTTACGGACAAATATTTGCGGTTCGGTACAAAGGGAAAATTGGTGATTATTATGGTTTTTACTATGTTGATCCCAAAGGACATAAAGACTATTATGATCGCGAAGGCAAATCTTTACGCAAGACATTCTTAAAATCACCTTTACGCTATTCTCGCGTCAGTTCATTTTTTAGTAAAAGCAGGTATCATCCAATTTTGAGAATCGTTCGACCACATCGTGGGGTTGATTATGTTGCCCCCCAAGGTACTCCAGTTTCAGCCATTGGTGATGGAATTGTTAGTTTTGCTGGCTGGAAAGGAGGATATGGTCGATTAGTCGAAATTACCCATGCGCAAAGATTTAAATCTCGGTATGGACATTTAAGCGCGTTTGGTCGAGGAATTAGAACTGGGAAAAAAGTTGCTCAAGGCCAAATTATTGGTTATGTTGGTGCAACTGGTTTAGCAACAGGTCCCCATCTTCATTTTGAAATCGTCCGTAATGGCCAATGGGTCAATCCCTTAAAAATAATTCCACCTCGAGCTGATCCGGTAAAGCCGGAATATATCTCATTATATAAACAACACTGTGATAGTCTTAGCCCACAATTAAAAACTCACTAATTTCATTTTAAAAATTTAAATATCCCAATTATGCCAATCAGTCTCGGAAAACTGGTTTATCTTACTTAAAACATGCTATGCGGTTTTAGAAATTCTCAAACAGTTCTTTAAACGACTAATGAAAAACAAAAGAACTAAGAAACCTCTTAAATAAGTCAGGTCGCGCCAAAGTCTAATAACACTTATATTTTAAAAATCTAAATTTGCAAATTACCCCATCTGTCTTCCAACAACTGTTTTATTTACACAAAACCACGCTATGCGTTTTTTAGAAAATCTCAAACAGTTCTTTAAAGCGACCGATGAAAAATAAAAGAACTAAGAAACCTCTGAATAAATCGGGTTGCGCCAAAACCTTATAATAGCTATAAGCTATTATATGATTTATAACTTGCGTTTAATTATTTACTTGTTTATTGACTTCATCTTTAATTTGATTTTTGCGGTTTTTCTTCAGAAGCTTGAGAATTAGAGCCGGTAGTATTTTCTAAAACTAACAGACATTTAGACAATATAGAGATTTTCTGTTCTAAAGTTAAGTTACGATTGACAATTAAATAATATTGATTTCGGACCCGACACAACCCTCCTTCGCCTTTTATGACATCATAAATCAAACGCACCGACTTCTTTTTTAAGATTTCTTCTAACTTCTGAAGTTGTTCTGTTCGGTTCATTTTATTAAAATGAGTAACCGCAATGTCCTAAGATATCCGCGATAATCAAATGATATTTATTAGCTGATACGGATTTTAAACCTTTTGGACGAATCTCAGTTTGATATCCGATATGCAAATTCGTATATTGGTAAACAGATTTTTGTTTAAATTTAATGTCGTTTTTCCGTTTTGGATTATGGTATTGTTTATTCGTAACGGTTGAGCCCATGTTTTGGTCTTACGCATGCTAATCATCTAAAAATCCCATAGATAAGTAATACGACGAATCAAGTTTAATTGAGCACAAGTTTTTCTCATAACCAACGATGTTCTCGATACCATTGAATTGTTTCTTTTAATCCTTGTTCTAAACTATATTGGGGTGTAAATCCGAGTTCTTGTTTTATTTTATCTATCTCACAAACCCAACACGGTTGCGAAAATTCTCTAATTTTATCTGGACTCAATACTGAAGACCCTGGAGAAAAGATATTAACGATATGCGCATAGAGTCTTAGGATATTAATCGGAATTTTGATTTTTAAGGTCTTTTTACCCAGTATCTGTTCCGCAACTTGAGCAATGTCCGTGATTCTATAACAGGCACCATCAGCAATATGGTATATTGTTCCTGACGGAATCTCTTTTTCTAAACACAAAATTGTTGCCGAAACCACATCCTTAACATAACACATTGAAACCATACCACCGAAAATCGGACTAATCCCCATCTTGAGAAACTTAAAATAAGCAAGTATCTCTTTGTCTCGTGGTCCATAGATGGCACAGAGACGAAGAATTACAGAAGAAATTTTATCCTTCAGCGCTAATACCTGTGACTCCGCTTGTAATTTAGTTTCTCCATAGATACTAACCGGTGTGCAGATTTTATTCTCGGATATTGGTAAATTAGACTGCGACGGCCCAGTTGCTGCAATCGTGGAAACAAATATAAATCGCTTAAGCGTCGGATTATAATTAAGGCAGGCTTTTAATAAATTCTGGGTTCCAACAATATTGGCTGTTATGTAATCTTTTGCGGTTTTACCTTTTGTCGCACCAGCAGAATGAATAATAAAATCAACATTAGCCACGGCTTCTGATAATTCATCATAATTACTAATCGCGCCATAAAAAAATTCAATCGGCAAATCTTTTATCCATTGGAGGTTAGAATTCTTCCGAACTAAAACACGCACTTGATATCTTTTGTGCAATAATCCTTCGACGATATGACTACCAATAAACCCGTTAGCACCCGTGACTAAAACCTTAGCCATAGTTTTCAATATCTTTTTAAGAAATTCGAGCGGTTAAACTTTTAATCCCAGATTGAGGCATAACACATAGAATATATATAGACCTTAAAAAAATATAAGACAATCGGACAGATATTTTTGTATCTTCGACACACTTTTTTCGAACCAACAAAATTGCGATTTTGTTTAAGAAAAATCTCACAAAATGCTCATTAGAGTTTTAATACGATTCCAACCAATCCATAATTCAGCCAAGCAAAATTGTAAACTTCATCAACATCAGCACCGCCTTCGAGAAAACGATAGCCGATTTTTAATTTAAGATTATTGTTAAAATTATACTGTCCACTAAGAGCAACATCTTCGGCTCTACCTTGAGGACCGACTAAAGCATCGCCCTCCAAAACCAAATCAAATACTTCGTGTAGTTTCCATTGAGTGTTAAAATTTATTAACGGTACAAAACCGACATTAGTTTTCTTCGATTTGATACCATTTCCTTCCAAACTAATTTCTGCGTCTCTAATTTTCGCAGTTAAGCCCAACCCCAAAATGAATCTTTCTTGATTTAAGAAATTATAGCGATAAGTTAAACGGAAAGAGTTAAATCGATAGACACCATTAAGATTGATATTTGCAGGAAATAAAGTATCCTCAAATCTTATTGGATAATTAACTACAGCCTTTGCTTTTAACTGCAAGGGTGCAAATAAAAAAGAGAGAGTATGTTTCTTGTTAACAATATAACTAAGCCTAATACGAAAAAATCCCTGGAGGGTAGTTTTGAGTTGCTCGGTAAAAGATATGCGTGTTCCGGTCGTTTTAGGAATCTGCACATCATTATAGCCACTAACAACAATTCCGGTCTCAAAATCTATTTGTTTTGTTTTGGAACTACGATTATCAGTTGCGAATGCATAATGTACTCCGCATAAGACCAATATACCGAGCAGAATAAAAATTAAAGTTTGTTTACTGATTGTTTTGTTTATTAAAATCACAATCCGCTCCTCTTTAAAACCAATGTTTGTCAATATGCATAGGTACCATTATAATTAACTATGACTAATAGTCAACTATTATGCTAAAAAATGTCGGAAAAGTTATTTGCTATTATACACATTATAAGCCTACCAGCTCACTCCGAAACCGAAGGACAGATAATTATCAAAAGAAGAGATTTCGAAGTCATTTGTTCTGTATTAACCTGATGCGAAGTAAGACAAACTCAACGTATTTTGGAATCAAAACCCTTGGGCAATTTAACAATTGCCATAGTATCTATGCTTTTTCTAAAATGACATTTGCTCCTATTGTTTTTTTTACATTAAAATGCGTTCGTCCCGGTCGGCTAAGTAATGTGTATTCCGAGGAGAACAGAAGCCAATCCGTTGAAAAACCTTAGTGATTGAGATTTTTCATCTGGCTGTATTGGAACTGTCCCAATCGAGCTTTTGCTCAGAATTGTACTATGTGCTTGTTAAATTTTACTTTCCTGAGTCTATAATTACACAAAATAACTTACTAAGGCGAAGCAAGAAGATACGGGTTTAACTTGTCTCCGTAGCTAATAATAAAATCAAGTTCAGGGCAACAAAAAGGGACTTTTGTAGAAATCCTATAATCCTATGAAGATAACCCTGACAGAAGTTAATATTTACTCAAGAGGCACGAAGTGCACAAACGAATTTCTTGTTTTTTGAGTTCAGCGTCTTTGAAAATATACAATAGGTTCATGAAGAGAAGTCAGAAAAAATGCTCAAGAGCTGCCGAGGTCCATAAGAAAAAAACCAATAATTATGTTTCTGCATTTCATGTTTCTGAACCAATATTGATTTTGTCAGAGTTCTTTTATGAATAAGGATTGACAAAATAGTTAATCTGGTTATAATATATGCGTAACCATGATTTGTTTTTATACAAAAACGCACTCAGTTAAACGCCTGTCCCTTTTAATTAGTATTAAAAGGTGTGCAAACCAAACCAATAACATCTTAATAATCCTGAAAAAGACATTTTCAACGGAGTCTTTTTCAGAATTTTTTAATTTTAATAATAATTTAGGAGGATTTAATGTCTAAAAAAATAATGATATTAGTGCTCATTATCGGTGTAATTATCTTCGCACATGCCGAATCCAAAAAAGCAATTCACCTTTCGGTTTCTCCTACTCGAACTACATCCACTTTGTCAATTATTGAACCAACAGAATTTCTACAAAATGAAGATACAATAAAATACGATGGGCCGAATTATACTGGAATTGGTCTCACAAATGGAGGTACTTTTTACGGTGCAGTAAGATTTACGCCTGCAAATGCTTGTACTTTAAAAGCCGGTGTTTTTTATCAATACCATGCAGTATCAACCACTGGTTGGGTTTATATTCATGCCGCTGGCACTGCTACTGGTCCTGGTGCTAAAATTGATAGTGCCTCATATACTTCAACACCTTCAAGTTGGGTTCGGGTTAACTTTGCCACGCCCAGGTTTATGCAAGCAGGAGTTGATTTTTGGTTGACAGTCAGAGTAACACATACTGCTGGTACCTATCCTTTAGGTGCTGATGCTGGACCTTCGGTTACGCCAGCGAGGTCTTTTGTTTCATTGGATATGACCTCTTGGTCTTCGCTTGTTAGTTTAGGACTAAATTATAACTGGAATATTCGTGCTCTTGTCCGTTATCCAACAATTGCGAATGATGTCGGTGTTGATGTTATCCATTCGCCTGGCAGTAGTCATACTGTGAACACCCCGTTAACTCCAATCGCCCGAATTAAAAACTACGGTACCGTTACGCAAACTAACTTTCCAGCAGTATGCTCAATAATTGATCCTGCAGGACAAATTACTACTTCAACTCTGACAATCTCTTCTTTATCCGCTGGTGAGACTACTCGAGTATCATTTACACCTATTACGCCAACGATTACAGGAACCTGCTCGGTAGTGGTGCGAACCAATCTTGCTGGTGACCAAAATCCTGGCAATGATCGAAAAGTTAGAGTTATCCAGATTCATCAATTTGCTTTATTAGAAGGTTTTAACGATGTTACATTTCCACCCACTGGTTGGCAAGCAATACCTGTTGTCGGCTCGTATAATTGGGAACGAAGGACGAGCAACACTAACCCCACTTGTACTCCATATGAAGGTGCCGCAATGGCAAGTTATCCTTCATATAATGCTTCGGCTGGAAACATGGCACGGTTGATTTCACCGTCAATTTATTGTGGCGCAACCCCAGTACCATGCACATTGAAATTTGCGATGTATCATGATACGGCTTATGCCGGCCCGACTTATGGTCCGGATAGTGTGAAAATTGAATATTCAACTAATGGTACGACATTCACCCGAGTTGCTGCATTTCGTCGTTGGGAACCAGGGGTCCCTTACTGGGGTGAACATACTGTTTATCTTGGCGCCTTTTCGGGCACAATCTATATTGGTATCTTAGCGTTTTCGAATTACGGTAATAATATAAACATTGACTACGTTCGACTTATGCGACCGACTGGTATAATTGAAGATATAACGAATGAATTTGCCCCGGTAACTTCATTGAATACACCAAACCCATCCTATCGCCATGCAAAAATATCCTTCACTTTATCTCAACCGAGCAATACTAATTTAAAAATCTATGATGCATCTGGAAGACTAATAAAAACATTAATCAATTCGAAATTATCTCAGGGTACTCATACCTTAACTTGGGATGGTACTGATGACAACAATCGCGAAGTTGCTGAAGGTATCTATTTCTACACACTACAAGCAGAAAATCATAAGTTAACCAAGAAACTGATTATTACCAGATAAAAAGTATACAAATAACTGGCGCGGCTCAGAAATGAGTCGCGCTTTTTTTATTACCAAACAAAATTTTACAAATAGAAAGTGTCTAATATTTTGGGTAAATTCAGTATCGATAGGTTAAAGAAAAGATGTATTTGACCTCTTGTTTAACCATATTATTGTATATATTTAGAAAGGACAGTACTCTTACTGAAGAAAAAACTAATTTATAAGTTACACAAAAATCATGACGCTCCTATAAATAATTTCTTTATTATACAATACAAAGCCAAATTTTGGTCTAACAAAAAACGACACATTTTTGGATAAAAATGTGTGGTTAATTTTAATTATAAAAAATAAAGCGTGTTCGGAAAGTGATTTTTATCTCTTAGAAAGGAGGTGATCCAGCCGCACGTTCCCGTACGGCTACCTTGTTACGACTTAGCCCCAGTCATCGGTCCCGCCTTCGGCACCACAAAGTGGAGACTTCAGGCATTACCGACTCCCATGGCTTGACGGGCGGTGTGTACAAGACCCGGGAACGTATTCACCGCGGCATGCTGATCCGCGATTACTAGCGATTCCATCTTCACGCAGGCGAATTGCAGCCTACGATCCGAACCATGGCTGCTTTTATGAGATTTGCTTACCCTTGCGGGCTTGCAGCTCATTGTAACAGCCACTGTAGGACGTGTGTAGCCCTGGGCATAAAGGCCATGATGACTTGACGTCATCCCCACCTTCCTCCCGGTTGACCCAGGCAGTCCTATTAGAGTGCTCCCTGAAAAATCAGGGATGGCAACTAATAGCAGGGGTTGCGCTCGTTGCGGGACTTAACCATACATCTCACGACACGAGCTGACGACAGCCATGCAACACCTGTGCCGACTCCGAAGAAAAAATCTTCGGTCGTTACCCTTTCGGGCTCCTACCATCGGCATGTCAAACCCAGGTAAGGTTTTTCGCGTAGCATCGAATTAAACCACATCCTCCACCGCTTGTGCGGGTCCCCGTCAATTCCTTTGAGTTTCAACCTTGCGGCCGTAGTCCCCAGGTGGTTCACTTAACGCGTTAGCTGCGACTCTTCCACCAAAGTGGAAAAGCCTAGTGAACATCGTTTAGGGCTGGGACTACCAGGGTATCTAATCCTGTTTGCTCCCCCAGCTTTCGTGTTTCAGCGTCAGGGACATCCCAGAAGACTGCCTTCGCTATCGGTGTTCCTTCCGATATCTACGCATTCTACCGCTACACCGGAAGTTCCATCTTCCTCTTCTGCCCTCTAGACTGGAAGTATCGGAAGCGATTCTTTGGTTGAGCCAAAGGCTTTCACCACCGACTTTCCAGTCCGCCTACACACCCTTTACACCCAGTGAATCCGGACAACGCTTGCCCCCTACGTATTACCGCGGCTGCTGGCACGTAGTTAGCCGGGGCTTCCTCTGAGAGTACCGTCACCATTTGTGCAGTTACTCACAAATGGCATCGTTCCCTCTGACAGGAGTTTACATCCCGAAGGACTTCATCCTCCACGCGGCGTCGCTGGGTCAGGCTTGCGCCCATTGCCCAATTTTCTAGACTGCTGCCTCCCGTAGGAGTTGGGACCGTGTCTCAGTTCCCATGTGGCCGGTCACGCTCTCACGCCGGCTACTCGTCTTTGCCTTGGTGAGCCATTACCTCACCAACTAGCTGATAAGCCAAGGGCCAATCTTAAAGCGATAGCTTGCGCCATCTTTCTTCCCAATTCTTCATTAGGAAGGTATAGAGAATTAGCTCCGATTTCTCGGAGTTATGCTCTACTTTAAGGCATGTAACCCTTGTATTACTCACCCGTTCGCCACTAGTCTTACTTTGTATTGCTACAAAGCAAGACCCGTTCGACTTGCATGTCTAAGACACGCCGCCAGCGTTAGTCCTGAGCCAGGATCAAACTCTCAAAAAAATTTTAGAGTTTCACTTATGGCTTTCCGAACACGCTGTCGTTTTCCAAATTGTCAAAGAACTTTTAGTTAATCATCAACGGATATATTATACAAAAAAATCAAAATTTGTCAAGTCTAAATTTAGAGAGTTCTGACAAAGTCAATATCGGTTTAGAAAACATGAAATGCAGAAGCATGATTGTTGATTTTTTTATGGGCATTGGTGTCTTTTTGAATCTTTTTCAGAGTTTTCATTTAAAGAACTCAATAAAGTCAATATTGGTTTAAAAGGCATGAAATGCAGTATAATTGATGGTTTTTTTCTTATGGGCATCGCGTCTTTTGAGCATTTTAAGAGTTCTTATTTAAATGATCTCTAAAAATAATTTTTGCATCATAGACAAACAATATTCAAAGAATTTTGTTGTTTTATCTTTATTTTGACATTCGGTGCTTTTCAGAATTTCTAATCTTTATTCTTTTTACGTTAATACAACTTATATCGAATTTTTTGTACGTTAAATTAGTTTTTTTAAGAATCGGTTTCGACATTGTCGGTGTCTTTTTTATCACTTGGTTTTGAGAATTTTTTTGCGCAAGACGGACTTTGTCTTTTATAATCAGTAATATAAAAACCACTACCCTTGAATATCAAACCTGCACCAGCTGAGATTAATCGTTTAACTTTTTGGCCGCACTGCGGGCAAGTCTTAAGTGGCTTATCGGTAATCTTTTGAAACTCTTCAAATTTGTGATGACAAGTGACACACTCGTACTCGTAAGTCGGCATTGCTCAACCAAGATTATATTACAGAGACACAGAGACTTTGAGCACCCAAAGACGCTCTCTTCGACAGCGCTCAACATCTCTGTGTCTCTGTGTTGATTTGTCCCAATGATTAATATTCACCGTAGCCACCGCCGGCTGGCATTGGTGGCGTTTTTTCTTTTTCTGGAATTTCCACAACTGCAGCTTCCGCCGTAATTAATAGCGATGCTACTGAGGCTGCATTCTGGAGAGCGACTCGAGTCACTTTGGTCGGATCAATCACCCCAGATTCAAACATATCTTCATATTTAAGTGTTTCCACATTAAAGCCAATGTTAGTTGCTTCGTTTTTCACTTTATCAAAGACAATAGAACCTTCGATACCGGCATTTTCGGCTAATTGTCGCAATGGTGCTTCCAGTGCTTTTTTTACAATGTCAACTCCAATTTGTTCGTCTCCGGGTAATTTCATCTTTTCTAAAACCGGTAGACACCGGACTAAAGCCACACCGCCACCAGGAACAATGCCTTCTTCGACTGCCGCCCGGGTAGCATGAAGTGCATCTTCAACCAATGCTTTTTTCTGCTTCATTTCAACTTCAGTCGCGGCGCCGACATTAATCACCGCAACACCACCAGCTAGTTTAGCCAAACGTTCTTGGAGTTTTTCTCGATCGTAATCGGATTTGGTTTCCTCAATCTGCTTACGAATTTGTTCAATGCGGGCTTGGATTTCTTTTTTGGAACCAGCTCCTTCAACAATCGTCGTATTTTCTTTATCAACCGTAACTCGTTTTGCCGTACCCAAATCGGTAATTGCCACATTTTCTAATTTAATTCCTACGTCTTCAGAAATAAGTCGGCCGTTAGTTAGAATTGCAATGTCTTCCATCATAGCCCGACGTCGTTCACCATAACCCGGTGCTTTAACCGCGCAACATTGCAGTGTGCCACGAATCTTATTAACTACTAAAGTTGCCAGTGCTTCACCTTCAACTTCTTCCGCAATAATTAAGATGGGTTTTCCTTTTTGCGCAATTTTCTCTAATAGCGGTAATAAGTCACGGGCTGCAGAAATCTTCTTTTCGTATAATAAAATATAACAATCTTCTAAGACGCATTCCATTTTATCGGGGTTAGTGATAAAATAGGGTGAAAGATAACCACGATCAAATTGCATACCTTCGACTATTTCCAGTGTCGTCTCCATGCTTTTGGCTTCTTCAACCGTAATTACACCTTCTTTACCCACTTTTTCCATGGCATCAGCAATTAGATTACCGATCGAGGTGTCATTATTAGCGGCAAGGGATGCGACTTGAGCAATTTCATTTCGACTACTGGTCTTTTTTGAGATGCGTTTCAATTCTTCAACCACTCTTTCTACTGCTTTATCAATGCCCCGTTTTACTGCCATCGAATTCGCACCGGCAGCAACTACTTTTAATCCTTCTCGGAAAATAGCTTCGGCCAGAATAGTTGCCGTTGTAGTACCATCACCTGCAACATCCGAAGTTTTTGAAGCCACTTCTCTAACCATTTGAGCACCCATATTTTCGAATTTATCTTCGAGTTCGATTTCTTTAGCAACCGTCACTCCGTCTTTAGTCACGGTTGGTGCGCCCCATTTCTTTTCGATAACAACATTGTGACCCCGAGGACCAAGTGTCACTTTAACCGCATTCGCCAAAATTGAAGCACCTTTAAGCATTGACCTGCGGGCATCTTCACTAAATTTTAATTCTTTTGCTGGCATATTTTCCTCCTTTCTTTATTTTTCTTTTTCCACAATTGCTAAAATATCATCTTCGCGCATAATCAGATATTCTGTGTCCTCAATTTTGACTTCGTTACCGGAGTATTTGCCAAATAAGACGATGTCACCTTTTTTCACTTCCATCGGAATTCGATTGCCTTTCTCATCAACGCGTCCGGGGCCAACTGCGATAACTTTACCTTGTTGCGGTTTTTCTTTGGCGGTATCAGGAATAATAATACCGCCTTTTTTTACTTCTTCTTCAATTCGTTGCACCAAAACACGGTCTTGAAGTGGTTTTAGTTTCATACTACCTCCTAAAGATTATTAGATTTAAAATTGTGAATATACATTTCTTATTTTTTCTTTGCTTCTAATTCGCGATGCCAAAACACTCTAACCAATTTTTCATTGTTGCTAAAAGTTATTTTTAAATCACCACTATAAGCACTTTGCAGTGCTTTTCCAATGGCAATAGCTAAATTTTCTACGGTCGTCTCAACCATTATTTTATCTTCTTTAACTTTTAGACTCATAATTCGGGCCAAAGGATTCCGAAAAGATTCTTTTTTTTCTTGATTGTGAATAATATTAATCACCTCGGTTTTGATGTTGGCAATGAATGTCCCAGTTATAGTTACTAAACCCATCACATAATTGTCTTCAATTTTTCGACAGGCCGGACATTTATGTTTTTCCGCAATCGTTTCCACTTCAGCTTTGATATGTTCATCGCGTAACCATCGTTTTTTATGATAAACCAAACCACAAGTTGGGCAGATGGTGGGTTCGGGATAGGCTTTAGATAAAAGATACGGGTCAGAAAGTTTTGGCCTCGGACCCGAACGTTCAGGACTTCTTTTTATAGGCATAATTTTGTTTGCTTATTACTTTTAACTGAATATCTTAAGTGGGCGATATCCGAATTGAACGGATGACCTCCTCCTTGTAAGGGAGGCGCTCTCGCCGACTGAGCTAATCGCCCATTTAATTAATTATCTTAAAGTTTGTAAGTTAATATTGTATTATAGCACCAATATTTTAGATGTCAAGATTAGTTGTGCCTGAGGAGATGTATTATATTCTATGTAAATTAAGTATTCATATGTTAAAGAAAACGGTATATTTTACCTGATGTTCGTACATAGAAGAACATATCTACGAAGCGATACAACTTATTAGCAAGAAAGAGTATAATAACCCTTGGTTAAAAATCAAGAATTATTTAGACGAAGATTGGAATAATAATGACTTGTGCCGGTCAATTAAAGAAACAATTATGCTGGTCAGAATATCTATATTGTCTTCCACCAATTGAAAATAATGAGGACTTGTGCCAGTTGATGAAAGAAATGCTCAAACAATTATTACAAAAGATAATGCAAGTTGAACTTAAGGGCTTAATACAAACCACTCCTTATCCAAGAAGTCCTAGTCGCAGTGTCTTATATTACCGTAACTTAGCAACTAAATTCGGATTGCGATGGAATCTTGAAGTGTTCTGTCTGCGAAAAGGCATGCCACTTTTGTTAATAATCTATATTTCTTAAGGGTGCGCTCCTTCAGAACCGTTGACAATCTAAAATTATCAAGTAAAATGTATTTTAATTAATATGATGTTGCATAAGTAATAAGTATAAGATTTGGATTGGTGCCTTAAAATTTTATGAAAGTTAGCATTGAGTTATTAATGCCAACTTAAGTTCGCTGTTTATCTGAAAGGTGATATTTTAATACTTCAGTGATTTTCAAAAACCATAAAATGATTACTAACTTAAATGACAAGAAAAAAGAATTTAGAGCATATAAGTTGTTAAGATTTAAAAAGGTTCAGTGGTTATTTTTTGACCACCGGCTCTGTTTTTGTGGAGGACAGCATGATTTTACAAGATAAAATTATCCGGCGAAACGCGTTAGTTGGTATTGTTGGAATGGGTTATGTCGGATTACCTTTAGCTGTAGAAATTGCTAAAGCCGGCTATAAAGTATTTGGTATTGATACGGATAAGCATAAAGTTCACTTAATCAATTTGGGAAAAAGTTATATTGAAGATGTTAGCGATAAAGAATTAGCGGCTTTGGTGTTGGATAAAAAAATATTTGCTTATCACAATTACCGGATTTGTAAAGATTGTGATATTATTAATATCTGTGTGCCAACACCATTTACAAAATCCAAAGACCCAGATGTCTCCTATATCATAGATGCCGGTAAGGAGATTGCCCGATACTTAAGACCCGAACAATTAATCATATTGCGCAGTACTACTTATCCGGAAACAACCGAAAAAGTGCTCTTACCGATTTTAGAGAAAACCGGGTTAAAAGTGGGAAAAGATTTTTATCTTTCGTTTGCTCCAGAACGAATTGACCCGGGAAATAAAATTTTTACGACCAAAACTACACCGGTGGTAGTTGGTGGCGTGACCAAAACTTGTGCCAAATTAACTGAACTCTTTTATAGTCAATTTGTCGACAAGGTTGTGCCGGTTTCTAACCCTCGGGTTGCGGAAATGTCCAAACTTTTAGAAAATATTTTCCGCAGCGTCAACATTGCTTTAGTTAATGAACTGGCATTAATGTGTGAACGCATGGGTAATATTGATGTTTGGGAAGTTATCGAAGCAGCAAAAAGTAAACCTTTTGGCTTTATGCCTTTTTATCCCGGACCAGGTATCGGTGGCCATTGTATTCTTATCGATCCGTACTATCTTGCCTGGAAAGCTCGTGAATATGATTTCCATTCTAATTTTATTGAACTGGCAGCACAAGTAAATGAAAATATGCCGTTTAAAGTTGTTGACCGATTATTTGAAGTTTTAGGCGAAAATTGTGTCTGTTCGAAAAAGGCCACGCTGTTTATTATTGGTGCAGCATTTAAGAAAAATGTCGGTGATACCCGACATTCACCAGCCATTAAAGTGATGGAGCTATTAGAAAATAAAGTTAAAAAGATTTATTATAATGACCCGTATGTGCCAGTATTAAAAATTAATGATAAGACCTATAAATCTGTTAGCCTTACTGCGGAAAACTTAAAACGGGCGGATTGTGTGTTGGTGCTTACTGACCATAGTTGCTATGATGCTAATTTTATCCTAAAACATAGTCGACTCGTTTTAGATACCAGAAATCTAATTAAAGTTCGTGGCAATAAGAAAGTTTATACTTTAGGAGTAAAACCCGCACAATAATCCGGAAAATTATTCGGATATTGTCTTTGCTGAACTTTAAAATGCGGAACTCAAAGTCTAAAATGTTTTTAATCTCCAATATTTCTACGACCATAATCTTAAAACATCATCAAGCAGAAATTGGGCATCAGGATATTTAAAAAACAGATAATACTGATAATTTTGAATTTACTCACTACTCCTTATCTTTTGTTTCTTTGCCGATACAGAGGCTAAATAATTATGAAACGATTATGGCTAATAAACTTTAGAAAAAAGGGGCATTAATCCTGAAATTAAAACCTTAAAGAAGAGTATTCAGGATTTAGTCATTAATAAAACAGAAGATTTATTTACTTTCTTACAGGGGTTAAATAATTATGAAGCGATTATGGGCAATTGAGATTGAAAAAAAAGGTATTAATCCTGAAGTCGAGACCTTAAAAAAGAGTATTCAGGATTTAGGCATCAATAAAATAGACGACTTAAAATTAATTTATATTTACTACTTATTCACTGACTTGTCATTTAAGACTGTCAAGAAAATTGCCCAAGATTTTATTTGTGATGCGGTGTCAGAAACCTTTGTTGTTAAACAAATAAAAAGTCAGTCTGATAAAAATACCTGTTATAAGGTGGAAATTGTGTATAAGCCGGGAGTAATGGACCCGGTAGCAGAAAATGTGATGATCGGCTTAAAGGATTTAGGTTATAAGGATTGTTTGATAAGAACTGCACAACGCTATGTTTTTCCCAAAAATCTTTCTGTCCGAATGGTCAAAAAAATTACCGAGAATCTACTTTACAATCCCTTAGTACAAGAAATTGTAAATAACAGCCTAAGGCTCAAAGAAATCATCCAATTGTCCGAATTAAAATCAGACTTTACCATTCAATATGTTGATATTCTAAATAAGACTAAATCCCAGTTAAGAAAAATTTCTCAAGAGCGGTTACTGGCATTAAATGACCAGGAGATGCTAACGATTCAGAAGTACTATCAACGACTGGGAAGAAATCCTACCGATATTGAATTGGAAACCTTTGCTCAAACCTGGTCAGAACACTGCAAGCACAAGACATTTTCTGGCCGCATTATCTTTAATGAGGGTAAACAGACGAAAATCATTAACGGTCTACTTAAATCGTATATCAAAAGAGTTACTCAGGAACTAAACAAGCCATGGTGTCTTTCTGTTTTTGAAGATAATTCCGGCGTGATTGAATTTGATGATAAATATGGTATTTCTTTTAAGGTCGAGACGCATAATCATCCGTCAGCCTTAGAACCTTATGGTGGTGCCGCAACAGGTATTGGTGGAGTGATTCGGGATTGTTTGGGCACGGGTTTAAGTGCAAAACCGATCTTAAACACCGATGTTTTCTGCTTTGCACCGCCCGATTTAGCGCCTAAAAAAATTCCTAATGGTGTTCTATCACCAAAAAGAATAATTACCGGGGTAGTAAAAGGTGTTCGCGACTACGGAAATCGTATGGGCATTCCGACCGCTTCGGGTTGCGTCAGTTTTCATACCGGATTTGTTGCTAATCCTTTAGTGTTCTGCGGTACGGTCGGATTGATTCCGAAAAATAAGATTAAAAAGAAAATCGTGCCCAATGATTTAATTGTGCTTATTGGTGGCCGAACCGGTCGTGATGGCATTCATGGTGTGACTTTTGCTTCATTAGAATTAGATGATACGACGAGAAAAATTTCTTCCGGAGTCGTGCAAATTGGTAATCCGATTGAAGAAAAGAAAATAACAGACTTACTTATCTCAGCGCGCGACCAAGGTCTATTTAATGCCATCACAGATTGTGGTGGCGGAGGCCTCTCATCCGCAATTGGCGAATTGGCTAAAACCGGCGCAGTCATCGATTTGGAAAAAGTACCCTTAAAATATGCAGGTTTGTCTTATACCGAAATTTGGATTTCAGAATCACAAGAGCGAATGATTCTCTTTGTTCCCGGCTCAAAACAAAAACGACTGTTTGATTTGTGTAAATTATATCAAGTGCCGGCAAGTGTTATCGGAAAATTAACTAATACCGGCAAGTTACAATTACGCTATAAAGGAAAAGAAGTTGGTAATCTGGATTTGAATTTTCTCCATAATGGACTACCGCAAAAAACTATGTCTGCTAAATTTGTAAAATCGGACAAAACACCTTCCACACCAAGTCAAATTTTAATCAGGAGCCGAAAGGATTATAATAAAAAAGTTTTAGAACTGCTTGGTGATTATAATATTGCGAGTAAAGAATGGATTGTTCGACAATATGATTTAGAAGTGCAAGGTAATACCGTCATTAAACCATTTGTTGGTAAAAACAATATCGGCCCATCAGATGCTTGCGTACTTCAACCACGCAAACAATCAAAAGCCGGAGTAGTGATTGGTTGTGGTATTGCCTTTCAAGAGACAAAGCAAGATGCCTATTGGATTGCGGGTTCAGCCATTGATGAAGCCTTAAGAAATATTGTTGCCGTTGGCGGTAATCCGGATAAGACCGCACTATTAGATAATTTTTGTTGGGGTAATCCGGAAAAACCAGAAATTTTAGGTGGTTTAGTCCGAGCCTGTCAAGCCTGTTATGATATTGCACGAATTTATCGCACACCGTTTATCTCCGGTAAAGACAGTCTATATAATGAATACAAATCGAGCACGGGTAAAACAATATCCATTCCGTCCACTTTGTTAATTTCCGGCGTGAGTATTATCCCGGATATAAATAAGACCGTAACAATGGATTTCAAACGCGGCGATGATTTAATCTATCTGGTGGGCGAAACTTATCCGGAATTTAATAATCCTAAAGTCAATCCTTACTTAGGAATTAAAATCTTTCGTGCCTTATATCAGGCAATTCAATCGGGGATAGTTGAAGCCTGTCACGACCTATCTGATGGTGGCTTAGCAATCGCGTTGGCAGAAATGTGTCTTGCTGGTGAGATTGGTGCGGAAATCTTTTTGGAAAATCTTAAAATCAATTGGTCCAGATTAGATAGCAATAATGACAATAAAAACACTTCTGCTAATAAATCTCATACTCGTTTTCTTAATACAGTTCCTAAAAAATGCCATAACGCACCATTAGTTATTAATAAAGATACTATCGGGCTTTTTTCTATATCCAACACTCGTTTTATCTGCGCAATTTCGAAAAATCACCAAAAGGTGTTTGAGACAATAATGAGAAAAATACCGTACACATTAATTGGAAGAACTAATACCTCTAATGATTTTAAAATATATGGCTCAGACCGCTCACTAATTATTAAACTTGACGTTCAAACTATGAAAAACGTCTGGCAGACCACATTAAGCAAAGTATTAAACTAAATATTCCATAAAAAACTTCATTAAACAAGTTTCTTTTTTTTATTGGAATGCACCCTTTGGAACTGGACATGGGTAATTGTTATACATTAGGCGTATCTAAAAGGAGAACGAATCGTAGAGTCTGATCAGCCAGAGAAAAACTTTCAGTCGTTTTAGAAATACTTAAAGACGAAGCGCCATTTATTGGTCTCAGCCATTATTATTAAGTCGCTGTCTCATAGCCTTATCATTTATTGGTCTCAGCCATTGTTATCAAGTCGCTGTCTCATAAACTTATCATTTATTGGTCTCAGCCATTGTTATTAAGTCGCTGTCTCATAGCCTTATCATTTATTGGTCTCAGCCATTGTTATCAAGTCGCTGTCTCATAAACTTATCATTTATTGGTCTCAGCCATTGTTATTAAGTCGCTGTCTCATAGCCTTATCATTTATTGGTCTCAGTCATTGTTATCAAGTCGCTGTCTCATAGCCTTATCATTTATTGGTCTCAGTCATTGTTATCAAGTCGCTGTCTCATAGCCTTATCATTTATTGGTCTCAGCTATTATTATTAAGTTGCTGTCTCATAACCTTATCATTGCCGATATCTGCTTTGAGAAATCTGTAATCTGATTAGTGTAGTCTTTTGCCTCCCAAATCAATCTCCATTATAAACCCCAAGAAACGCCCAAAGAAACTCATTATTAAATGCCCTTTTAAGTATCTATCTATAGATTCTTTTATATGGTGCCATATCTATAGTTTCAAGCATGTGATTAGAACTAAATCTCAAGGTCCTCTTGAGCCCTGTTCTGAATTTACTATGCCGTATACCCAACTATACCCCCTAGAAAAGATTATTAGTTATTAGTTGTTAAATATTAGAGACTTAGATGAGATTTAGCAGTTATTAAAACTCTATTTATATATAGAATTTTTGAGAGCCTAAGACTGGGCTAAAATTTTTTTCTTGCTTTATTATTCTTATGTTAATCCACCTTTGTAGCGGTCTTTAAGTTCGGCTTTTTTGCCTAAATTCCAGCCGGAAATTCGCGAGAAATAACCTGTGACTCGGGTAATATGGTCAATGTCGGTTGATTGACAATAGGGACATATATCCAGTAGACCCCGAGCGGTCTTAAAGCAATTATTACAAGTGGTAAATTCAGGTGAGAAGGCAATTTGGGCGTTGTGCGAATTTCTAAAGGTTTTCACGACAAAATTGGCAATGGCTTCTTTAGGTGGTTTAGCATCTGCCAGCCAGATATGCGTTAATGCTCCGGCTTCAATCATATCGTGAAATTTTCCTTCTTTAATCACGCGGTCAATCGGATCAATTGGTAAACCGACATTGAGATAGGTAGAGTTGGTATAATAAACCGCACCTTCACGGATATTACCTTTAACTACTTGGGAGGCACAATCCGGATAGTACTGTAAATCTAATTTAGCAAATCGATAAGCAGTTGATTCGGCTGGAGTCTGTTCTAAAACCATTCTTAACCCATATTTTTCTGAAAGTTTTTTAGTTTCCTCGCGAATAAAAGCAATGGTTTTTAAACCGAAGAGAAAGGCTTCATCATCTTCGTGGAGTTCTTTACCTAAATGATACTGTACCATTTCGTTTAGACCTAAAATTCCAATGAGATAAGTGGCACGATGCATTCGAAGATAACTTTCACCATCATGATTCATGGTGAGTAAGGCTAAAGGCCCACCATTTTTGAGGGATAGAAGTCGTTCTAAGAAAGATTTTTTCTGTAAATGGGCTTCGGCGGCCAAATTTAATTGTCTTTTGATATTTGCCCATAACATCTCATCTTGGTGATGGGCTTGATAAGCAGCTCGGGGCAAGTTGAGCGTGACATTTTGAATTGCGGAATAACGCATTTTCCAGGGCTGGTTAGCATCTTCTAAGTCAGATTTCTCTAATTTAAACGAAAGACGACAACATTCTGATACTTTTGCCGTTTCACCGCGGTCAAACACGAAATAAGTATTACCCTTTTCACTGGCTACTTCTGAGATATGATATAAAAACTCCTGCCAACCTGGTGTTTGAAAGAATCGTTCAGTAATATGAACTAAAGGCTTGGGAAAGAAAAACGGCCTTCCAGAGGCATCGCCGTCTTTATAAACATCAAAGATTGCCCAAACAAATCTTTGGGCTTCCGCTAAATAGTCGGCATACTTTTTGCCTGTATATTCACCTCCTGGACCAATTGCCGGTGTATTTTCAAAATGTTTGGGAATTTCCCAGTAGAGATTTAAATCAGAAAAGATAGCTTGTCCGCCACGAGCAACATTTTGTTGGGAGTATTCAAAGACTAACATTTGGGCTAATTGGTGAAGTTCCTTATCACTCATTTTAACTAAAAACGGTGCAAAATAAAGATTGACCGCATCCCATCCAATGGCACCAGCAAAATGACCTTGTAAAGCAGCAGAAAACTTTACCATATGGGCTAAAAGTGTTTCTGGATGTTTTGCTGGTTTGGCAATTGATAAAGCACTGGGTAGACTTAACCCAAATTTTTTCACATACTCCAAAGATTGACCCGAACAATAAGGCCGGTCAATAAAACCTAAATCGTGAAGATGAATATCACCTTTACGATGGGCTTCAGCCGTATCTTCAGAAAAGACCGCAGTTAAAGCATATTGTTTTTTGATGGATTCGGCTAAGGTCATATTCGTAGCTTCAGGATTATGCGGTGTGTTGGCGTTCTCTTTATTTCGGTATAAAAGAATCTTTTCGACATCATACAAAGGAACACCGAGTCGCGCATGCCATTTTCTGATCTCACCTAATCCGTGTTCAATTAACTTGGCATTTACCACTTCGCGAATTAAACTTGAGGTGATGAAGTTAACATCCGAAGTTAAAATTATATCTTCAACCTCTTCGGCAATTTTTTCGGCTAAACTTGTGGCTAAATTGGCTTCACGGACTAAAGCGGATACAATGCGTTGACGGTCCCAATGAATGATGCGGTCGTCACTGGTGCGAACAAATAATGCATAATCCGTTGCTTCTAAAGGAGGTGGTTTTACTGCTTTTTCTAAAGCACGTTTTTTTCTTAATTGGCTTCTTTTTTCCCGATATAAAATAAATGCCTTTGCGGTCTGTGCATGTCCTTCTTCAATTAAAACTTTTTCAATCGCATCTTGAATTTCTTCGACCGCAGGAATTTTTTTCACATCCTTATATTTATTATAAAGATACAAAATAACTTTTTCGGCAAGTTCCTCGGCTAACTTTCGGTCTTCACCACCAACCGCCCTTGCCGCCTTAAAAATTGCGTTAGTAATTTTATCTTTATTGAATTCGTGTATTTTTCCGTCACGCTTGGCAACATAACGGAAAATATAGTTTTGCTCACTATCTTTACTAACCGGCCGCATTTCGGATTGCGTATTTAGTTCGGATATCTTTTCGTTCAGCGGTAACTCGTGAGCATCAAAAGTATCTGCCATTTTTCTCTCCTTTCATTATTATTATCCCATATTGTTGCTAAATTTAATTATTAGTATTTTATTGCTATGAGTATTCATTTTAAAATAATATTTATTTTTTACTTTTTATACAATTGTTTTATTAGACTTATTACCATCTCCAACCAAAAAGACCCGTCATCAGGTATCTTTTGAATTTTATTTAAGCGTTTTGTCATTTTTTTGTTTTTTTACTTATCGCTCGCAAGTCAAAGACACTTCTCACAAACAAAGATGTTTACGGATTTAGGCATTTCAACCATTCACTAATGGCTAATAACTTAAAATATTGCAACCGATAGCAAGTAACCAGGGACTCAAAAATACTGCCTTAAGACGAGACGAATTATTTGTTTTTAGATTGTCCCTGTTTTTGCATTTTGTTAAAAACATAATTTAAATAAGTAAAATATTGGGAACTGTTTTTATCATCTTAGTTTTGCAAGTATCATTCTTACCATCTTATTTATGGGCCGAAGTCTTTGAAAACACATTTAATTTCTGCATTATTTGATTGAATTCATCAATACTTTGAAATCGTCGGTAAACCGAAGCAAAACGCACATACGCAACCTGGTCTAAATGAATTAATTTAGATAAGACCCGTTCGCCTAATTCTTTGGATTCGACTTCTGATTTGTATTCGTCAGCCAGTTCGTTTTCAATCTCCGAAACAATTTTTTCAATTGTTGCCCGACTTATCGGTCGTTTAGTACAAGCCAGCGCAATACCGGAAATGAGTTTATTGCGGTCATAAGGCTCACGTCGACCATCATTTTTAATAATCATTAAAGGCGTACGCTCAACATATTCATAAGTGGTAAAACGCCTATGACATACCTGACATTCACGCCGGCGACGAACTGCTAAACCGTCCCGCACATTACGGGAATCAATAACCCGGTCGTTATCATTATCACAAAAAGGGCACTTCATATTGTATGAAAATCATCATAAAATCAATATATTGTATTGTCAAGGAAAATTTTTAAGAAGATAATACTACCTCAGATGCTTGAAAAATAAGCAATTGCGGCATCAGATAACAATTTATTTTTGACAAAAAGCTTGGATTGCGGGTATAGGGTATTTTGCGCATTGTAAATCAATGGGTTGTGGAGTCAGATAAAAACGAGTATATAAATAAAAACTGAATACGGTGGTGTGTGTTTTCCTGGTTGAGTTATTTTTTTTCGAGTGATAGATAGAATTGAGTTTAAGAGATGTATTTACAGTGTGTGGATGTGATTGGTTTAATTGTGCATTAATTAATATTATTAGATGCAATTTGAGGTTGAGGGTTAAATCGTTCTGGACGATTTTGATTTCTTCTTTTTTATACTAAAGCATTATAAAGAAGTTGATGGTTGAAATCTATTCACCCAGATAAGCAGATTTGACGCGTTGGTCTTCTTTTAAATCACAGGCTTTGCCGGATAAGACGATTTTACCAGTTTCTAAAACATAGGCACGATGGGCAATATTTAATGCCATATTAGCATTCTGCTCAACTAAAAGAATAGAAGTACCCTGACTATTAATCTCTTGAATGATGAAGAAAATTTCTGATACTAAGATTGGTGATAAGCCCATAGAAGGTTCATCGAGCATTAAGAGCTCAGGTTGGGACATAAGACCACGAGCCATTGCCAGCATTTGTAATTCACCGCCGGACAGAGTTCCTGCAGGTTGTTTGAGTCGCTCTTTGAGCCGCGGAAAAGATTTAAAAACTCGATTTAATCTTTGTTCGATTCTCTTTTTATCATTAGTATTATAAGCACCTAATCGGAGATTTTCGTAGACGGTTAAATTGGGAAATGGTTTTCTACCTTCGGGAACATGGGCAATGCCGAGCTGAGCAATTTTATGAGCCGGAAAATTTGTGATCTCAAGGCTCTTAAAAATAATTTTCCCTTTATAAGATTTTACTAATCCTGAAATAGTATTAAGAATCGTTGTTTTCCCAGCACCATTAGCTCCAATCAGAGTGACAATTTCGCCTTTTGCCAGTTCAAAAGTAATATCATTAACGGCTTTTATCATTCCATAAGCAACAGAAAGATTTTCTACTCGTAGCATCTTATTATCTTTGGTTGGTGTTTAAATTACTTTCTTTAATTTGAAAACGGTGATTATAAGTTGCCTTTATCATTTCCAAAGCAAAAGGAAAATTTGCTACTAACATCTAATATGTTCTTTGAGTTTTGCTTAAATCGTTTTCTTTCATCTATGAGTGATAGATAATTGATGATAACAGTCATCATTCTTTAATCAACAGCAAGATTTTCTATTTTCGACACCATCTTATCTACTAATTCCATTATGTGGTTGGGCTAGATTGGTTGCGCGAAAATAAAATTTCTGTAGGCAGCCACATTAGATTTATCAACAAACGTGCTGTAGTTTCAAAAATCGACTGCGACGTAAATTTTTTCACTTGACACCCCGTCTTATTTCTTAATACATTCAGTAGTTTTGCCTAAATAGGCTTCGATCATCTTGAGGTCTTTTTTGATAATAACTTTTATTATGTTCCAAGCGACAGATAAAACCTTTATTCGTGTCTCTATCTTATCTACTAATCCGTTATGTAGTTGGGCTAAATTGGTCGTGCGGAAATAAATTTTCTGTTGGTAGCCAGATTTGATTTATCAACAAACGTGCTGTAGTTTCAAAAATCGACTGTGACGTAATTTTTTTCACTTGACACCCCGTCTTATTTCTTAATACATTCAGTAGTTTTGCCTAAATAGGCTTCGATTACTTTCGGGTCATTCTGAATTTCTTCTGGTTTACCTTGACTAATAATTTCGCCAAAATCCATAACGACCACTCGTTCACAAATGCCCATCACAACCGCCATCTGGTGTTCAATTAATAAGATTGTTAAATTAAATTGGTCGCGAATAAAACGAATAAGCTCCATTAGACTTTTAATTTCTGCTGGATTCATACCAGCTGCCGGTTCATCTAAAAGAAGCAATTTAGGTTTCGCAATTAAGGCACGAGCGATTTCTAATCTTCTTTGTTCGCCGTAGGAGAGATTTTTCGCAATTTGATGTGCTCGATGGCTTAAACCAAAGATTGCTAAAATCTGTAACGCTTTCTCAGAGATTTCCTTTTCAGTTTGAGAAAATTTTTTACTGCGGATGATACTATGCGGCACACCGTAATTGATTTTATAGTGATAGGCGATACGGACATTATCTAAAACAGAAAGGGATGAGAAGAGTCGGATGTTTTGAAAAGTTCGGGCAATACCTTTCTGGGCAATTTGATACGATTTTAAGTGCGAGATGTCTTCGGCTAAAAAGCGAATGAAACCACTATCCGGTTTATAGATCCCGGTAATAAGATTAAAGACCGTAGTTTTGCCAGCGCCATTTGGTCCAATTAGACCGACTAATTCGTTTTCGGCAATATTCATATTAAAATTAGAAACCGCTTTCAATCCACCAAAATAGCGATTAAGATTCATTATTTCTAAGATATACTTGCGGCTCATCTATTCTTCACTTTGATATCTTAAGAACTTAAATTCTTTGCCACCTGAAATTCCGCTTGGTCTAAATATCATAATAAGGATTAATAGAATCGGATAGATTACTAATCGCCAATCTAAAATGGCTTCAGGCAAAACAACTCTAAGCCCTTCTAATAATAATACCCAAAGCAATGCGGCCACAATTGTTCCAGAAATACTTGCCATGCCGCCTAAAACCACAATCAATAAAACATCGATCGATTTTAGAAAATCAAAATTTTGCGGATGGAGAAATGAATAAAGATGGGCGTAAAGGGCACCGGCAATACCGGCATAAATTGAGCCAATCACAAAACCCAAAGTCTTATATTTAGTTGTATTGATACCAACGGCTTCGGCCGCAATCTCATCTTCGCGCACCGAAATCAATGCGCGTCCTGGTGCTGAATTTATCAAGTTGTGTAAAAAAGTAATTGCTAAGATTACTAAGATATAAACCCAAGTAAAATTTGTATGACGAGGTATTCCGATCATGCCCCTTGAACCACCAAGGACAGGGAAGACAGCATCGGCATTATCAAAGATTACTTTAACAATAATGCCAAAACCAAGAGTTGCAATTCCTAAATAATCACTCCGTAAGCGAAGAATTGGTAATCCCACTAAAAATGCTACAATTCCTGCTAAAGATGCACCGGCAATCAGGCCAACACTCAAAAGCAGAGTATGATTAAAATTTGCGATTCGAATAATAAATGCCGAAGTATAAGCGCCGATGCCAAAAAATGCTGCATGACCTAAAGAAAACTGACCCGTGAATCCATAAATTAAATTTAAGCCCAAACCGGAAATAATCATAATACCAGCATAACAGATAATTTGTTGCCAGTAGGGGTTTATAGTTTCAGTGGTTATTAGAAATTGTAGGCTTCCATAAAATAAAATGACAATTATAATGAGACTTAATTTGGAGGTGAAACGTTTGATATTTGATTTTCCCATTATATTTTAACTTTTTTTATCTGATAAGTTCCAATAATCTTTTTTTCCATAACTCTTGATTTTGATTGTTGTATGTTAGAAAATGCAATGCCATATATAACAATGATTATTTTAATTTTCACATTATATTTTTTCTATGCTTTTATTGTTTAACTTTCTGTTTATATGTTTTTTAATGGCCAATTGGGTTTTAGTAACCACACAGTTAGTAAACTACTTTTTAACATTTGGTTTTTGATATTTAATTTTTCTGTCATACTTTCTCGGTTCCGCCTTTTCCCAGTAAGCCAGCGGGTTTTACTAAAAGGACAATTAGTAAGACTAAAAATGCAATCGCATCCCGCATGGTTGAAGAGATATAAGCCGAACTTAACACTTCTACCATTCCCATAATTCCAGCGCCTAACATTGCACCAGGGATAATGCCAATACCACCAAGGACTGCAGCCACAAATGCTTTTAGACCCGGCATAATTCCCATAAAGGGATTGATTTGCGGATAGGCAATCCCATATAAAACACCACCCGCACCAGCTAATGCGGAACCAATACCAAAAGTTAACGAGATAATCCAATCAATATTAATTCCCATTAATTGAGCAGTATTCTTATCAAATGCCACCGCCCGCATTGCCATACCAGTTTTGGTTTTAGATACAAAGAGTTCTAATAATATCATAAGACTGATGGCGATAACAAAAACAATAATTTGAATATTAGAGATGGTTAGCAAGCCGAGATTGAAATTATTAACCGGAAACGGTCGCGGATAAGCCGTATAATTAGGACCAAAGACAAATTTTAAATTACAAAAATTTTCTAAAAATAAAGATACGCCTAAAGCGGTTATCAAACAAGCAATCCGCGGTGCTTGGCGTAAAGGTTTATAAGCCAATCGCTCGATGAGTATACCAAGTGTTGCACACCCTACCATGGCAAATAGTAATGCAATTGGAAACGGAAAATTGAATCGTAAGATGCCATAAAATCCTAAGTAAGCACCAATCATAAAGATATCACCGTGAGCAAAATTGATTAGCCGAATAATACCATAGACCATAGTATAGCCCAAAGCAATGAGGGCATAAACTGAACCTAATTGCAAGCCATTGATAATCTGCTGAACAAAATAGATCACAACTTATAATAGGAAAAATTTAGAAACAATCAAGAGAAAATAATCAAGCGGTAGCGTCAAAATTTTTGTGGAAATTGTTTTTTTCATAGGTGTGTTTTCTACTTTATTAAAAACTAAACATGGTTAAAATATCGTTATTTTCTTTTACATCTCAATAATAAATTTACACAAAATATTATACACTACCTAATCATGCTAAGTTGTTTTTAGTCAAATTATTGATAATGTCAGTAAACTAAAATGGCTACATAAAAGTCGTTGCGTTTGAACGGATAATGCGGTAAAACGTCTAATCCATAAAAGACACATATTCTGTGAAACAATCAAGCTATTCTGAACATTAGTAAAAAAAGTTTGACTTTTCAGATTGTCTTTATTATGATTACTAAATGATTACTAACAATAAGATCTTAATTACAATGTCTTAAGGAACGACACCCAAAAAGTTGCTTAATCTTTAAATGAATAAAAAAGCATTGTTTGCGGTGAGAACTAAAATGACAATAATCGGTTTTATTGCAAGGAAGTACTTGAGATTTAGCGCAATTCAGTTAGCAATTACCGGGTGATTTGATGACGAAGTACAAAATGGTAAATGGTAAAACGTTGTTAAATAAAATCTTTGCCGACCAGAACTTTTCTTCGCTATTCGGTCAGTTGATGAATTTAGTTGCTGGACGAAAAATTTATTTAGTCGGAGGCGCAATTCGCGATCTGCTTTTAAACCATAAACCGTGCGATTTTGATTTTGTGGTTTCCGGATCGGGTATTGCGTTTGCCCGAGAGTTTTCTAAAAAGGTTAAAGGTAGTTTTGTTATGCTTTCTAAAGAAGATGATTCGGCCCGTGTTGTAGTTTTGCCGGCCACATTTGGGGGAGAACAAATTGGCAACAATCAAATCATTTTTGATTTTAATGGTTTGGGCGACAAAACGATTGACCATGATTTACGTCGACGAGATTTTACCATTAATGCCTTAGCCATAAATTTAAAACAGCCCACCCGAATAATTGATAGATTTGACGGCGTACGGCATTTAAGGCAGAAAAAGATTGTGCCTGTCACTAATATATCCTTAACCAATGATCCACTACGTATCTTACGAGCCTATCGTTTGGCACTGGAATTGAAATTTTCGGTTGATAAAAAAATCTTTGTGCAGGCGCCGAAACTAAATCTTACGGACATTGCTCCGGAGCGCATTTCGTATGAACTTTTACGAATCTGCGAGCAACCCAAATCCTTTCCTTATATAAAAAGTTTTTATCAAACCGGCTTAATGGGGCAACTCTTTCCTTTAGCCAATAAGCTTTTTGCAAATGTTGAACTGACTCGACACTCTTTGCGTACTTATCGAGTATTAGAAACAATTTTACATGAACAATCGTTTTTTAGCCAATACTCTAAAGAGTTTAACGATTATATCCTTGCGATGCCTTTTCGGCGTGCTTTGCTAAAACTGGCAGGACTTTTTCATGATGTTGCCAAACCTCATGCTCAATTTGAAACAGAAGAAGGCGAAGTTCATTTTTATGGCCATGATAATTTAGGCGCAAAGATTATTCAGAGGATCGCATTAGAAAATCTTCGGCTTTCTCGAAAACAGACGACGATGTTAAAGACTTTGGTGGCATATCATATGCGGCTTCACCTTTTAGCCACTGCCCCGACTTTAACTGACCGGGCAATCCGTCGGTTCTTTCGTGATTTAGGGGACGAATATTTTGGCTTAATGCTTTTGACTTATGCCGACGGCTATGCGACGGCACGGAAGACTATGCACTTAGAACGAACAATTACCCGGATGATGAACCTTAAACATGCGGATGAATCCAAACCGAAAATAAAACGATTAGTCAGCGGTGATGATTTAATTGCTTTAGGTTATAAACCTGGTCCAATTTTTAAGGTAATTTTGCAAGAACTACAAGATTTGCAATTAGAAGGCAAGATAACTACTAAAGAAGAAGGCTTGGAATATGTCCAACAATACTATTCTAAAAACACCTAATACTTGGTAATAAGCTTAAAATGAAAATTAACCCGAATATATAAATTTTTATTTTTAAAATTTAAATATCTAAATATGGTCTCTCTTAATCAAATACCCAACGAGCGAGATTTATTTAGAATTAAGAAAACATTTATTATTTTTACCCATTTGGATTTAAGATTGGTTAAAGATTGCTTACAAAAATATTGAGGGTTATTAAATCATGGCTTCGGTGTAAAAAATTTAAAACCTAAAGTCAAGACTTGTCATAGAAACCAATGATTGCTAAAAGAAGATCGAAAATATGCTAAAGGCGAGAGCATGGTATGAAGATTAAGCAAATATCCAAGAACCAGCGCATCGGTGTTATTATGGGTGGTTGGTCAAGTGAACGAGAAATCTCTTTGCGTTCAGGCGAAAACATCTATCAAGCACTTAAACGTCAGGGCGTTAATGCAGTTAAAATTGATATTAACCGTAATTTTGCTCAGCAGATCAAGAAGGCTAAAATTGATATTGCTTTTATTGCTTTGCATGGTAAGCCGGGAGAAGATGGCACAATTCAAGGTTTTTTGGAATTATTAGGAATTCCATATACTGGTTCGGGTGTTTTGGCATCGGCTATTGGCATAGATAAGATAACGACGAAAAGACTATGGGAATATGCCGGCATACCGACACCAGTGTATTTGCCAATTTCTCATCACCATCCAGCGCAAAAAATAAAAGAGTTAACTGAACTTGCTCAAAAAAAGTTGGGTTTTCCGATGATCTTAAAGCCCCGCGCTGAAGGTTCTAGTGTCGGCTGTGTCATTATTGATGAACCTAAAATGTTATATCCGGAATGCATTAAAGCAATTAAACAGTTTGGCGATATTTTTTTAGAAAAGTTTATTTCTGGAATGATCGCTACTGTCGGAATTTTAGGTGAAAAAGCACTACCGATATTAGAACTTGTGCCGAAATATCAACGATTCTATGATTATAAAGCGAAATATACAAAAGGCGAAACAGAATTTATAATTCCAGCACGCATAAAAGAACCTTTATATAAAAAAATTCAAGAATTAGCCTTACTGGGTCACCAGATAATAGGCGCTAAGGGTTATTCTCGAATTGATTTAATTGTTGCGAAAAATAAACCCTACTTTTTAGAAATTAATACGCTTCCGGGAATGACCGAACTTTCTGACCTGCCAGCCCAAGCAAAACATGTTGGTATTAGTTATGATGAGTTGGTATTAGAAATATTAAAGTCGGCAATAGAATAAAATATATCCTAAATAATTTTTGCTTATGTATTTTCATATACATAGTTGTCAGGAAAAACTGAAAAGCTCCAAATCAGTATTTAAATACCAAGGCCAGAAGTGAATGAAATTTACCATGATGATAAAAAAGACATTGGGACATTGATAGACCAAAGTTTTTCTTTGAAAGTGTGCGGAAAAAAGGTGTCGTAAATTGAATAAAATTTACCTTGATGATAAAGAGAAAAAAATGAGCATTAGGATACTGATAGACCAAAATTTTTTCTTTGAAGGCGTTTGGACAAAAGTTGTAGTTATATAATTAATTCCATTTTTAGTATCGTTAATATAAGATTATGATTAAAAATGACGCAGAAAATATTGTACAAAAAGTAACAATACTTAGGATTTTTAATATTACACATGTGGTTAGAAAAGATTCGATTTGAAGGTATCAGAAATCTTAAAGACGGAGAAATTGTTTTCAGTCCTTATGCGAATTATCTATTTGGGGCTAATGGTGCGGGTAAGACTTCTATTTTGGAAGCCATCCATTATCTAGCAGTTGCTCGATCATTTCGCACTTATCGGGATAGCGAAATCTTAAAGTTCAATGCGGAATATTTTAAAATTTCTGGAATCGCTCGGTTTGGTTCCCAGGATTCACAATTTGACCCATCAGCAAGTCTGTCCGCGGAAATCCGATTTAGTATTCAAGGAAAAGAGGCGTATCGGGAAAATCAAAAACAAGATAAACTTTCGTCTTATTTAGGTTGGCTTCCAGTGGTAACGATTCTCCTTTCAGACATTGATTTAGTTGCCGGTTCGCCTCATATTCGCAGAAACTTTTTAGATTTAGCCATATCTAAAGTGAACAAGACTTATCTTCAGTATTTAATTGAATATCGTCGAATTTTAGTCCAACGCAATAAATTATTACAAGAAAAATCATCTGCGATGCATTATGAGGTTTGGGAGATAGCACTGGCAAAATATAGCGACTTAATCTTAAAAGTTCGGGATCAAGTTGTTCCCCAATTACTCGCTTCCGCACAAAAATTTTTAGCAGTCTTTTTACCGAACCGCGAGATCAAATTTGACTATCAAACCACTATTCCTAATCAAACTAATCGTCAAGAGCGAATTCAGGAAATGCTTTTGGCTAATCGAGTCAAAGAACAAGAATTAGGTTATACAACAATCGGTCCCCATCGTGATGATATTGTTATCAAAGAGTCTAATTTAGCCGTCAAGAAATTTGCTTCAGAAGGTGAAATGCGTCTTACCGCGCTTGCCTTAAAAATGGCCGAAGCCGAATTCTTAAAGCATAATTATTACACACCGATTTTTCTTTTAGATGAAGTTGCTTCAGAGCTTGATTATAATAATACTCAAAAACTTTTAAATTTAATTGCCCAACAGGGTCAATTTTTCTATGCATCAGCCAAAGCGCTTAAGGATAAAATTGACCTGGGCAGAAAGGGAAAAATCTTTTATGTCGAGAACGGCGAAATCGAAAAAATTGAAACCTTTGGGTGATTTATTACCCAAAGTTTTTGACAAATTAGGATTTACTAACCGACTGCTCCAAGAACAAGTAATTTCGTTATGGCCTAATGTCGTAGGTGACCAGATTGCTAAAAACACAAAGCCAGTAAAAGTTGAAGGACAAACTTTAATTGTTGTGGCCTCAAATCCGATATGGTGCAACGAATTAAAATATCTTAAGCCCGAGATAATAAAAAAATTGAATGCCTTAATTGGCAAAACCGTAATCAAAAATATAAAATTCCGAATGCGATAAATTTTCGCCAATCTCCCATAATAATATTATCGAGGAAATGCGAAAAAAGTTCTATTATTTTAAAACGACATACATAAAACCAAACCAAAAGTTTTAACAGAAGATATTTTTATATTACTTGGCAACTCAATATTAATTCTTTAAAATATTCATCTTTTAAGCATTAATCAATCAGTTAAAATAGATTAATATCTCAACCGAAGCATTTTGACATATCCAACATTCTCTGAAAATAAGATTCAGCAATAAAATTCTTAGAAACTTATAGGAACTAATAGTAACTTAATTGATAGAAAGCAAAAATTTAGATAGAATCAAACTAATACTAAACTTGTGTTCTGATAAGTTTCAGTAATAAAATTCGTGTGAACCCCATAGAAACTAATAAAAACTTATTAGTAAAAAGCAGAAATAACTAATACTAAACTTGTGTTCTGATAAGTTTCAGTAATAAAAATCATGAGAACCCTATAGAAATCAATAAAAACTTATTAGTAGAAAATAGAAATTTAACAGGAAAAGGCATACTTTTTTACACTCAGACAAAAGACTTGGTTAAGTAGGTTATCCAGTATATAATTGAGTTGATACCCTACTTATAAGTAGAGTCAGGAATTTAGTTAATTGTTTAGCAAACAATAGGTTAGATTATCTTGTGGATAGACATGGGGGATATCCTGGGGGTATACCCATAGGTTATCCCCTGGGTCATCTATGGGATAGCCCTTTAGACTATCTTTGGATTTGCCCAGAAGACCAAGCCGTCGTTGGTAAATTATCAGAAAAGTGATATAATTAAATGTTGTGAAAAATTGAAAACATGCTCTTTTATGGTAAAAATAAAAAAGAGATTGTCAAAAGTAGTGGAAATTTTTCATCGTCAGGTGTAACTTTTCTTTTTCTGCAAGAGACATAGTCAATATTAGTAGAAATGTATTATAGATAAGTATATGGTCTATCTTTATGTAATAAATATAGTTTATATTTATGGGCATTTATTATAGATAGTTATTTTGTCCTTCTATCCGGGATAGATAATGAGAACATTAACGGAAGTTAATCATAAATAGGTATTTCTTTTCTCTTTCTGCAAGCACCCATCAATT
>CAYYPG010000013.1:0-29972 GCA_964473505.1 uncultured bacterium
ATAAATATAAACTATAGATCTATCTATAATACATTTCTACTAATATTGACTATGTTTCTTACAGAAAGAGAAAAGTTATACCTAACGATGAAAAATTTCCGCTAATTTTGGCAATCACTTTTTTATTTTTACCATAAAACAGCATATTTTCAATTTCCCACAAATTTAATTATATCTCTTCTGTAATTTTCTGTTTCAACGAAGAAGTCCTAAATTATATATATTATTAGCAAGCCCCGGTGCAACCACTAATATACCATCCAGATTACCTAATTGTCGGATTCCTCAAATATACTTCACTTTACCCAATTAATTTAACTATATTCAGTAGGATAACAGTTTAAGTTATCTGGACCAAGTATAAAGCATGGCATTTCAAATCGGGCTCACACCATAACACATCATCAAAAAATTCTCATTACTTTACTTTATTTTAATCTAACTTCGAAATAAAGACATCATCTCTTATCAGTAATACAATCTACAAAAAATTTCAATGGTGTATAACAAGAAAAAGAAATAGAAAGAATTTATGAGCACACAAAATTTTATTTTACAAGGTGTTTTCAGAAGTAAAAGGGTTTTGGGAGAAAAGACGACAACTTGGTATTGCGCCATGACATTACATCGACTCTAAGACCCCAATTCTATTACTTTCATCTCACATAATTGATGTCCCCAAACGGATTTTATCATAGATATCGAACATTCGTTGTTAAAGATAAACCATAAGAAATCTGCTGGCGAAAGAGATAAAACTCATTCATAGAATGGCAATAATAATCAACACAGAGTTTTCTTAACTTCTTATAAAAGGGAATATATTTTCCTGAGTCATACTCTTAAACCGATGTTAAATTCACCCCTTGCTAACTAAAACTTATCTTATTAATTAATTTTTAACTCATAAAACTTGAATATGTAAGGGTTGAGCAGACCGCAATTTGGTCTTGACAGAATTCTATTTGACTATTAAACTTAAGTATTATGTTAATGCTAATTTTATCAATATTAGTGTCTAGTTCTTGGCATTCTGGAGAAACCGGATTCAATTTCTTAAAACTAACGCCCTCAGCCCGCGAAGCCGCAATGGCAAATGCCACGATTGGAGTTGAAAATGATAATGCATTATCCGCTTTTGATTTTCTATATAATCCCGCACAAAAATTGGTTAAGACTTCTTGGGGTGTTGGTTATTTTAGCCTACCGGCTGGAATAAATTATGGGGTAATTAGTTATAAAAGGAATCGATTATTACCCTTTACTCATTGCAGTGGATTAAGTTTATCTTTTCTAAATTCTGGACCCATAAAACACACTGATGATCAAAGCAATCCCTTAGGAACTTTTTCTGTCACCTATGCCAAATTCCTTATTGGTGGAACAATCGTTGACCATAATGAATTAAAAATCGGAGTGAATCTTAAGTTACTTTATGGTTCTATTGAAAAATTTTATGGTTTAGGATTGGCTTCTGATATCGGACTACGCTTTGATCCGAAAGTTAAAAACTTAAGCACCGGTGCGGTGATAAGAAATTTAGGTTATCAGATAAAACCGTTTGACACCCAATCTGATAAACTGCCTTTGGAAATTGGAATCGGTGGTGGATATAAAATTAATGAGATACTTAACCTTGCCTTAGATGTTCGGAAGGCGATTGATAGTCCAGTTTATTTCTGTTTAGGATTTGAAGGATGGGTTAATAAATATTTAGCGATCCGCGCCGGTTATAATGCTTTACGCCGTGACTTGACAACTGGTGCTGGTTCAGATATTTTAGCCGGCTTTGCTATCGGTTTAGGCGTGAAAGTATCCAAGTATCAAGTCGATTATAGTTTTACGCCGATGCTCAATTTAGGACGCCAACATCATCTTAGTCTGACTTTTTCGCCTTAAAAAGCCAACAATTCTCCATAATCACGAAAGGAAAAGACAATTATTTATGAAAAAACAATTTGTAAAAGATTTAATCGTTGGTAATAAAGTTGATGATGTCTTCTTCATTCGAAGCCGGCGACAATTAAAAAAACACGATGGCAGTAAATTTTTAATCATAGAACTTTCTGACCGTAGTGGTATTATATTAGGTAAAATTTGGGATGGTGTCGACCAATTTTATGCTGAAACCACCCCAGGTAATTTTGCTAAAATTCAAGGTGATGTAACCGAATATAATGGTGAAACCCAAATTACTATCCTGAGCATCAATCGAGTTGCTGATCAAGATGTTACGCCAAAAGATTTTATTGCCAGTAGCCGTTTTGATCTTGAAACGATGTATGTTGAACTTATAGATTATATCAATGCGATACCCGATTCCGATTATCGAAAATTACTTAATAATATCTTCAGCAGTTCGGATATAAGTCAAAAATTTAAAATGGCACCAGCATCTACCGGCATTCATCATGCGTATCTTGGTGGATTGTTAGAACATACCCTGTTTATGCTTCGACTCGCGCAATCGGTTCAGTATGTCTATCCTGAAATTGATTTTTCTTTGTTGGTCGCTGGTATCATTGTCCACGACATTGGAAAAATTAAAGAATATAACTATGATAAAGCCATAAGCCATACGGATGAAGGATATTTGATAGGCCATATTGTTATCGGCTATGAAATCGTGAAAAGAGAAATTGATAAAATTTCTGATTTTCCTGAAGACAAAAAGCAGTTATTACTTCATATTATTTTAAGCCATCATGGCCTAAGAGAGTTTGGCTCACCAACAACGCCGAAATTTGCTGAAGCCTACTTAGTCCACGCTTTAGATAACTTAGATGCCCGTCTGATGATGTACCGTGAAGTTACAGAAAATGTTCAAGGAGCAAAATGGAGCGATTATCATCAATTTCTGGAAACAAAAGTCTTTATCAGAAATCCATTATAAATATTTCTTAAACCAATCTATCTTCCCGAATTAAATTTATTCCGCTTTAATCTCAATTTTCTTTAGCGGTTACAGTTTAATTTAGCAAGTATGATAGCATAAACTTGTTTTAAGCCAAGATTAACCTTATAAGAGTTGTTTTGGGCTTCATTCGAAGTCCAGTTAGACACCTTTATCAACCGTTGTTAATCTAAACTATTTATAGATATTAAAATAAGTAAAAATGAATATCTCGTCTTTTTTGGTTATATTAGTCAAAATGGAAATCGTAAAAATTTGATTTTAGGACCCACCAGAAATCAAGATGATTACTTTTATCAATTATCAATATTATCATAAGTTAAAAATGAACCCCCGACCATTTTTGTTCTCATTGGTCAAGATAGATATTATAAGGATTGATTTAGGGATGTGCCCGAATTTTCCAAATGCTGAACATCTTTTATTGGCCTTTCTTATTCCCATTAAGGTAACATTAGAATCTATTTTATCGCTGGTTAAAAATGAAAGACCTCTTCGCTTTTTGTACTTATTAGTTAAGATTGACATTGTAAAAATTGCTGTTAAAATAAAGACATGTTGATTTCTGCGGGCGCAACCCGAATGGAATTGTTGAAATTGCGACGCCGATTAGTTATTGCGCGTCGTGGTCATAAACTTTTAAAAGACAAACAAGAACTGATGATGCGCAAAATTTTAGAAATGATTAATACCATTAAAGGTGAACGCAGAAAAATCGCAGAGCAATTAAAACAATTAAATACTCAGTTAATGTATGCCAAAGCAATGTATGGCGAATCAAATTTTGAAGATGCCTTGTCCAGTTCTAACCGCGCGATTAATGTTCACTTCGGTACGGGTAATATCGCCAATATTTTAGTGCCCATGATTGAACGGGTCGAATTTAGTGGTTCGTTCAGAAATTATAATTGGACAAATACCTCTGGAGAATTGGATAACGCCTTATGGGCAATGTCCGATTTGATTTTATCTTTATTAATGCTGGCAATTAATGAGAAAACCTTAGAATTACTAGCCGAAGAATTAGAAAAAACCCGACGCCGAGTAAATGCCTTAGAATTCGTCCTAATCCCATCTATCACTGAAACTATAAAATATATTACCATGAAATTAGGTGAAGCCGAACGCGGCAGTTTGGTCCGATTAATGCGCATTAAAGAGATTTTACGAAGTTGATGCTTTACCCAACGACCACAAATGAGTTATCAATTCTACCAAAATGGTCTGAGCAAAAGATATTAAGGATGAGCAAACAGACTTTGGGGACTAATTGTCGGTCCCAAATGGTTTTGTTCAATAAATTTAATTAATGAATTTTAGAAAACGCGTGTTTATTTTTATTGGTTTGACCGTGGGAATAATTCTTATTTCATTAATTCCCATACCTCCGACATTACAAAATAAATCCCAGGACTGGGATAAACTGATACATTTTTCAATCTATAGCATCTGGGGTTTTATTGGTCAAAGTGTTTTATCAGTTGGAGCGCTATTATTGGGAAGTTTTTTGTCCCTATTAACCGAATTGTCTCAAAAGTTTATTCCTGGACGAGTACCAGAAATTGCTGATTTTACAGTTAATGTCTTGGGTTTGGTTATCGGCACAAGTTTCTGGGAATTAATCGCAAAACGAGTAAAGAATTGATTATATGCATCTGGACACTAAGAGGTCTGATTTTCACCATTTGAATTTTAACCTTGTAATTAGTTTTGATTTTTCTGAAATATGATACTATCTAATCCTAAAGGCACTCAGGATTTTCTTCCGCCATTTTCCGAACAAAAACATTATGTCGAAAGTCAATTCCGAAAGATTGTGACGCTTTACGGATTTTCGGAAATTATCACTCCTTGTTTTGAACATACTGAATTGTTTTTACGTTCAACCGGCTTGACTACTGATATTATTACTAAACAGATATACTCCTTTACGGATAAAGGTGGTAGAGATTTGACGCTTCGACCCGAAGGAACCCCTGGCGTAGTTCGGGCATTTCTCCAGAATAACCTTAAACCACCGATGCGCTTATTTTATATTGGTCCGATGTTTCGTTATGAACGACCCCAAAAAGGTCGGTATCGGGAATTTTATCAATTAGGTATTGAAGTAATTGGCGAAGCCTATCCTGAAACTGATGTTGAGGTAATTGAAATGGGGCTCCATTTCTTTTCTGCTGTTAATATCCGAGATGTGATTGTCAAAGTAAATAGTGTTGGTTGCCGATTGTGTCGCAATAAGTTTCGTTCAGATTTAGTCTTGTTTCTCAATACCGGACAAGATAAAATTTGTGAAGACTGTAAGTCTCGATTAGAGCGTAATCCGTTAAGGGTCTTTGATTGCAAAGAAACAACTTGTCAGGAACTATACCAATCCGCGCCCAAAGTAACTGATTATCTCTGTTATGATTGCCAAAATCATTTTCAAGGTGTGCTTAACGAGTTAGTCAAACGCAATCTGCCATTTGAATTGGATAAAATGATGGTGCGGGGATTAGATTATTATACGCGAACTACCTTTGAATATGTGCTGAGTTCTCAAAATCCCTTAGGTGCCCAAGATAGTTTAGGTGGTGGTGGTCGCTACGATAATTTAATTGAAGAGTTCGGCGGACCCAAAATACCCGCAATCGGTTTTGCTTTAGGATTAGAAAGAATTTTGCTTTGTTTAGACAGTCCCATATCTAAACGGAAAAATTTAGTCTATCTCATTCCCTTGGATAATGAAGCCGAAAAACTGACCAGACAATTAGTCAAAAGTCTTCGCGAAAACAACATTCCGGCAATCCACAATCCCGCTGATAAGAACTTACGAAGTGGTTTAGGTATTGCCGACAATTTATCTTGCGAATATGCGATACTTGTCGGACCGGAAGAAATCAAGAAACAAATATTCACCGTAAAAAAATTATCAACCAAAAGCCAACAAGAAGTTTCTCAAAACCAAATTATTGATTTTTTCCAGAAAGAATTTAGAGACGATCTTTTCAACCAATCCTAACAAACCTCAATTTCGAGGATAAAAGCGTAACTTAAAAAACAATTAATATAAAACACAAAATATATCAATCATAACCTACCACTAATTTTGCGATTAATTTTGATTGTCTTATCAGATAGCATGTTTAAATATAATCACTTAGGTCATTTTAATGTTTTGTAATGTAATTTTAAACCTTTCATCAGGATAGTATATTTAAATTTTTCTGAGTATATGTTGAACCTTCTATTCCTTCTATTTGGTTCTTTACTTCTCTTATTTATGAAAACTCTGAAAAATACTCAAGAGACACCGCACCCCTCAAGAAAAACCAATAATTATGCTTCTGCATTTCATATCTTTTAAACTAATATTGACTTTGTCAGAGTTCTTATTTATCTTGGAATGACACTGCGACCGAAACTGCAAGTTTAGGACATTTATATTTACATTCTAAACAACGAATACATTCTTTGGCATTAGGATTGTCATAAATATTAATATCAACCGGACAGACTTTGCGACAGAGATTACATTTCTTTTCTCCACATTTATTGGGGTCAACTGACATTCGGACTAAAGAAATTCGGTTAAACACTGAATAGATAGCACCAATAGGACATAGCGCTCGACAGAAAAATCTTTTAATAAAAATGGACCCGATGATAATAAAGCCTAATATCACAATTTTAGTCTTAAAGAGCCAGCCGACCAATGCTTTTAATGCGCCCGTTTTATCAGCCAATACCATCGGTATACCGGCTTCAAGAGCTCCGGCCGGACAGAGTTTACAAAACCAAGGCTCGGTAGTTAAATAGACTGCAATACCGGCGATACCGATTAATACTGCATATTTAGTATAGGTCAGCCATTGCGGTAAATTTACTTTTATTTTAGAAATTTTTTTGAGCAGATCTTGAAAAAATCCCAAAGGACAGACCCAAGCACAAGACATTCTCCCCACTAAAATACCAACCGCACCAAAAAATCCTGCGATATAAAATGGAATCTGGTGTCTACCAATAAAATATTGCAGACTGCCCATTGGGCAACCAAACCGTGACAATGGGCATGTCCAACAAGTTAGAATCGGTACACAGAATCGTTTTGTAAATCCCTGGTAGATATGACCTGTCCATAATGCAGGATAATAACTTAACTGAATAAGCATTGCTATAATCTGACCTAATCGGAACGGACGGAGTTTGCGCATTATTGTAGTCCCATACAAGAAAGACACATTACTGAACCGACTGCCTCGGTTTCGATTAACTGGCCTTTTTTATTACCCCAAAAGATACCCAAGGCGCAAACGATTAAAATTAATATAATAATTAATTTTTTCATATGGATTAGAAAATACTTGTTAACACAACTTTTACGCCTTTAAATGGTTCTTCAAATCGGCAGACGCCGCCGGAACAAACCAAACCGCCTTTTTCGCTACCAACTCGTAATCGTAGATTATGTTTATTAGTAATGTCCAGACTCAATTCTGCCATAGGCCAGCTTTTTTCTTTGCCCAGCTTGGCAATCAACCATGCAGGTGTACGATTGCGCCTTTCGTATCTGAGTGTCAATTGGAATAATTCGCTCTTACCGATTGAAACCGAGAGTGCGTGGTCATAATATTTACTCGTATCAGTAGTAATAAAATCGTGCTCATAATTGGCTTCGACAAAAATCTCACCTATATTATAAGTGATTTCTAAGCTTGGTGTAAATTCTTTCTTGGTATTTATCAGTAGTTCGATTTTTTCTTTCGTTATTCCCACGAATGTACCGAGCAGTTCCAATTTTTCATTCGGATTGGATTTAATTTTCAATATCCGTTCGGTTACACCCTGAATTTTATTATGAGTTTTTAGTTCGTTATAATTTATCTCAAAATTGAGATTGTCTAACGGCGAATAATTTACCGAGGTGCCGAAACCAAACTCGTCTGTGCCGCGGTTAATAGAATAACCGGATTTAATGGGCGTGGGTGGTTCATTATAACGATAACCCAATCCGCCAAAGCCAATTGAATCATAATTCACTACCTGAAAAGCAAGACCTAAACCCGCCAGCGTTAGATTAGATGAAAATAGAATACCGTTGCCGGTTAATCTACCACCAATGTTAGGATAACAGCCAAGTTGGCGGGCATATTCAAAATAGCCTTCGTATGGTCCAATTTGAAATCCAATATCTCCTCCAAACAATTCGGTAAAAGCACGGGGTGTCATATCAATTCTTCGATTATAACGGACATACCGACCACCGATAGTGACATTAATAATTTCTGGTAACGGCAATTTGCTTTCCAAATTTGCTCCCCGTATCTGATCGGTGGTATCATTTTTTATCCGATAAGCATTTTCTTCAAAAAAGATATTGCGTGGTCGACCGAACAAAACCGATAATTCACTATTAAACATCTTGAAATTACCTTTTGCTCCGTAGATTGAGTTATCGGTTCTAAAATCTTCATCTAAAAACTGATTTAAAACTAAACCTCGGCCATAGGTTGTATAATAGGTACCGTAGATGATATTCAGCGGTTCATTCGCGTATTCAATACTGTAATCAATATATTGCAGTCGTTTTTGCTCGAACAAAGATGGTTGCCAGAAAAAGAATAGCCCCCGTAAAGTTAGATTGTTATAGGCAAAAGATAATTTTAACTTATCCTCAATATGTTCTTTAAGTGTATCGACAAATAACCAGTATTCAGCAGTATTACCTCCATTTAGTTGAATTTCTTGGGCTGACAATAAATTAGCACCCAACAAACAAGCAGCCAGAATTAAGTCACAAGCACGCTTGGGGATATTTTTTGTATTCATACTCTTAAGAGAACTCTGACAAAGTCAATATTGATTCAAATGGCATGAGATGCAGAAGCATAATTGTTGATTTTTTCTTATTGTGTGCGGTGTCTTTTGAGCATTTTTCAGAGTTTTCCTTAAAAATTTATAACATTAAATCAATTATCGTATCTTTTAAAGCTCTTTTACTGGATTTGATAACTATTGCTTCTGTTTACAATCTTGGCAACTATCACATTTTTTAGTCAATTCTCTAATTTTTTCTAAAACTTTCTTTTCATCACCAGGTTTATAACCTTGATGAGTAAAGACAATTTTTTTATCCTGATTTACAATAAAGAGTGTTGGCATAACCTGGACATTATAGGATTTGCGCAACTTATTTTCCGGGTCTAAAACAATTTTATATTGCCACTTACGACCAGCAACAAAAGATTTTACTTCGTCTTTGGATTTTGCTTTATCTTGACTAATGGCTAAAAAGCTGACGCCGAGCGATTCAATTTGCGGATAATAGGGTTTTAGGGCATCCAGTTCTTTAATACACATTTTGCACCACAATGCCCAAAAACTCATTATTACAGGTCCTTTTTTGACCAGAGAATCGAGCACAACAAGTTTACCTGAAACATCATAGAGCGAAAAACTGCTGGCGTCTTTGTAGTTGACCGTTTTCTGAATAGCAAAAAGTAAAGTTATTAATAAAATAAATAAAACAAGAGAAATGCGTTTCATGTTTTTCTCCTCTCCAATATTATGATATTAGGCTAAAGACCTTTTTCATTTTTTCTTTAAAATCGAGTTTTGATTGCCTGAAGAACTTCTTTAGTCCTGATATCTTGTAAAAAAACCGCGCCGGTCATTTTAGCAGGACTTATGGAATGTTGAAAATTAATTATCGTGTCCAAACTATCAGGATAAACGAGACTAATTGGAAACTTATATAATTTTCTTATCACATAATTAAAATTTTTCTCAAAACCCGGAACATTATCTTCACAAACCGCAATAAAAGTATACACTGAAGTACGAACTAAGGTGTCCGCTGGTAATATTTTAAGATGCAAACTACCGGTAGCGGAAGTTGCCGAACCCGTAAGCGATAAGTTATATGCTGGCGGCCGAGTTTTTGCGGTAATTATATATTGATTGTATACTTGGTAATATGTTGATTCTGGTGGAAAACCAGGTGCATCGCCTACATAAGGACCTAAACCATCAAAACAAATAGTCGCCTCGGGAACTGTCGGCGGCAATGGAATTGAATAAAAGGCTTTACGAATAGTATCAATTTCTATTGGGGTAAAAGAATAATTGTATGAGATGACTACCAAAGAATCTCCATAGTTTTGCGTAAGCCAATCAAGCGCCTGCTCCGCAGCCGCACAATAACTTCAACCGTCTTGAGTAAAAAATTCAGCTAAGACAATTCGATTGGTTGGCGTTGGTAAAATACGCGGTGCTTCAGAACAAAAAACAAATAGAACAGGTAAAATAAACAAAATAATTCGCTGCCCCCCAAATAGGGAAACGACCTTAGCCAATTTAAATACAATGAACTTTTTCATTTAGTAAAATTATACTTTTATCTTATTCGAATGTCAATCTTAATTTTAAAGAACTCTGACAAAGTCAATATTGATTCAAAAGGTATGAGATGCAGAAGCATAATCGATGGTTTTTTCGTATGGGCCTCGGCGTCTCTTGAGTATTTTTCAGGCTTCTCTTTTATTGATCTTGACTACTAACTGCACAAAGTAACTGGAATTTATCCTTCGTCAATATAATTAGATAGCATATTAATAGCAGGTTAAATACCTTTGCCGATACTTTTACTCTTGGTCTTATTTAACAACTCAACCGATGTTTTTCTGTCTCACTGATTCTTACGCTTATTGTCGGAAAATGGCTATTCCTTCATTAACCGGAATTAGTTCCATATATTTCAACCCAATTATTTCCTTAATAATATTATTCCCCTTCACAGCTACACCTGAACAAAACTTACTTGATTTCCACTTAGCACAACTTTTTTAGGAGAAGAGATAGTTCACACTGGGTGCTAAATCTCTATAAGACTTTCCGCCATTTCTTAAGCAAAAATAAACATAAAAACATTAGTCAGGTAGTGTCTGATATTTTGTGTAAAATTAGTATTGATATATTAAAGAAAAAGATGTAACCTCGTCCTCGTTCAATGTTTAAAAAAGGAAACCACACCTATGAAAGAAAAACCAACTCACACAAAAATCTTCCTACTTCCCATTAGTTATAACTAATGTTTTAGATAAGGTAAATTTTAAAATAAGTTATTGGTTTTCTTGAAGATATTGCATTTTGCCGTGAAAAGAGGGTACAGTTCCCTCCCTAGCCCTCCGGGTTGTTTGAAAAACAGGTAAGAAAGTCGTTTTGGTAAACAAAGTCCGAAGAAATTTGGGAATCGTTTGTAGAGTTAATTTGGGTAGAAATATAATTCTCAATTTGTAGACAATCGTCAGAATCAATATGAATGGAACAGCCAAAATCATTCAGAAAATAATGGTCCGGGTTATAGCATCAGTAATTCGGGTCATCATTTGGCTTTCCTAAAGAAGAAATTTTACACTTGTTTTGAGGGTTGATTTTAGCAGAGGGATAAGGATTCAATTTATGAAGAAAACTCTGAAAAAGATTCAAAAAGACACCAATGCCCATAAAAAAATCAACAATCATGCTTCTGCATTTCATGTTTTCTAAACCGATTTTGACTTTGTCAGCACTCTCATGAACAATTGGCAGAATCAAAATAAGCGGAGTTGCCAAAATCATTCAGCAAATAATGGTTGGGGTTATGGTATCAGTAATTTACGAAGGCAATGAGAAAATAGTTATCAGGGGCATTGGTTCAGCAATCAGGAAATCATTGGCTTTTATCAAGAATAACATACAAGAGTTTTCCCAATGTTACACTTGACATTACCTATCAATATGATTATCCTAAAAACAAGCGACTTTGGACTTGTTATGGAGAAACTGACTATTACTTGATAGTCTCAATTAACGTCGCTTACTTTATGAATAATATCAAAACCAATTTATCTGAATCCGATAACAACATTCTTCGCCAAAAGCGCATCCCGGTGAAACAATTAATAAAACCCAAGGAATTAAAAGCACTACCACTAACCGATATAGAATTAGTAGAAAGAACCCAACAAGGTAATACATCGGCTTTTGAAGAGTTAGTAAGACGATATGAACGGAAAATCTATAATTTAGTGTATCGGATGCTGGGCAATGAAGAAGATGCTAAAGACGCTTTACAGGATACTTTTATTCGTGCCTATCGATTCATTAAAAATTTTAAGGGTAAATCGTCTTTCTATACCTGGCTGTATCGCATCGCAACCAATGTTTGCTTAACTCGACTCAAAAATCGCAAACTCAGTGAATCCGCAGGGTTTTCATTAGATGAGCCAATAATTGATGAATCCGAAATGCAACGAGAACTGCCCAACTATAAAGAAAGTCCGGAACATCTATATCATCGACAACAATTACAGAAGGCATTACAAGATGCGATTAATGAATTACCTTCAGATTATCGGTCAGTCGTCATCTTAAGAGATTTACAAGGACTTTCTAACCAAGAAGTAAGTAAGGCATTGAATCTTTCCGTTGCTGCGGTTAAATCTCGTCTCCATCGCGGACGAGTCTTTTTAAGAAATCGATTGTCTAAATATATAGTACCAAGCAGGCAAGACTTGTCAAAATCAAAATTTACTTCAAGTGTTGCCGAAAGTGAATAAAAACTTATGAGCGGTTATAATAAATTGCTTCTAAAATCTGATTTTGTTAATGGATAAAAACATATGATTGATTGCAATAAATTTTTTCTCTTAATTTCTGATTTTATTGATGAAGAGTTAGAAGAAGAAATCGTTTGGGATATTCGCGCACATATTAAAACCTGTCTGACTTGTCAGAATATTCACGAATCATTTTTACACATCATCAGAGTTTGTCAATGCCAATGTGCTTTAGAAGTACCTCCTGAAGTTCATGAAGAGTTATGGCAAACACTAAAAGGAGTATTAGAACAAGATATATAAAAAAGTTAGTTATGTTAGAAAGCGTCAAAATTTTGTATAAATTATTTTTCCCTTCCCTAGAGAGCTCGCCTTTTTAAATTATATTAATTCAAACAAAGGAACGAAGATACCTTTTTCTTTAACATAGCGATACTGATTTGCCCTATTAATTTTAATTATTATTATATAGGAAAAACTTTAAGGCTAAAGAGCGTTTTCCGTAAAAATTTATTACCCAATGTTCACAAAATATCTAATTGCTTTTTGAATCGGCAGCATAATTTTTATAGTCTAAAAAGTGAAAACTAAAAAAAGGAGGTGATAACTATGACTAACTGGTTATTACCATGGGATCCGTTTAAAGAAATAACGGAATTAAGAAAAAAATTAGATCAGTTTTTTGAAATTCGGCCGCGTGCTCGTCGTGGTTTCGTTTCTTCTCTAAGTGAAGAGTTCTATCCGGCAGTAGATATCTACGATAAAAAAGATGCAATTGTTCTCAAAGCAGAAATTCCGGGCGTTGACAAAAAAGATATCTCTATCTCAATCAGTGAAGATGAAATAACCATCCAAGGCGAGGTCAAACGCGAGGAAGAAGTTAAAGAACACGACTACTATCGATGCGAGCGTGCTTACGGCTCATTCTCGCGTACAATTCCTCTGCCTACCACTATTGACAAAGAAAAAGCCAAAGCAACCTACAAAGACGGTGTGTTGGTGGTGACACTGCCTAAGAGCGAAGCGGCTAAACCTAAAGAGCTAAAAGTTCCAATCGAATAAACGATTCCTAAATCAGTGCGTATCAAAACAAACTGGTCAAAAACGGGGGATGGCATAAACCATCCCCATTTCAGTTTTAAGACTTTTGCTATTAGATGAGTAATTCTTTAATTCTACTATTATTATTTATCATTATGTTCCGTATTAAACTCCAATAAATTTTTCAATATTTCAAAAAGTATTATCTGGGATAATGTTAAGAAAAGATATTAACATTAATTGATTTTTCCGATATACCAACGAAGATTAATAGTTTCATCTTTTTGGCTACTATCCGGTTCAAAAAACAAATAGACTCGAAAATCTATTTATTTCCCCAAACACCTCTTGTTTTAAAAATTCAAGAAAATCTTTTGTCATTTGACTGAAACTGGTATCTTGATGGTTTTGAGCAATGATTTCAAAACCTAAGTTTCTTCGGTATCAAACTTCTTTATCTCTTAGGAATTGAACAACCAAAGTATGAGATTGGTTGTACATCAGTTTTTTCACATTCTCGTGTTTTTTTGATGCGATGTCAAAAATTAAATCCACTCCAGAAAACTAATTCTATTGTCACTTTATCTAACATTATCGGTACAACATATCGGATTTTATCATCAATATTGGCATCTGCATTTTAAGATACTCAAAATGCATCTAATGGTCAGACTTGAAATGTTCTTGTTGATTATTATAATAATCGTAATTTGGTTTTTCGTTAACTTTTTATATTGATAAGAGGTATATTTTACACTTGCCCCAGTTTCTTTAAATTAACGATCGCTAATTGAAAAACCTGTTTCCCATAACCATTATAATTAAATTTCATAAACTGTATAGTATGTGTTGGACATATTGCAGCATTTTATTCTTGACTTATTAGAAGTTTTAAGTAAAAATTTTATAGAATCAGATTTGTCGTGAAGACTCATCGGATTGATAAATCATTAAACTGACATGTCAAAGAAAACCAGTTTTAACCATATCGGGCTATTAATCATAGGACTCCTAACTATTAGCCATTTGCGCGCCTGGAACGATTCATTACCTCTGGAGCCTTTTGCCGTTGACAAGTTCTTTTTTCAGGGCAATAATTCTTTTAAGTCCCGAGTTCTAAAACAAGCATTGGGTATTAAAGAAAAAGAAGCGGTTTACAATCTAGAGATTGAAAAAGCAACCAGAAATTTAATATCATTCTATGTCCAACAAGGATTTCAATATGTCAATATCAAAACTTCTTTTCAAAAGACAGCTAAAGGCGTTGCAATTGTTTTCAATATTAATGAAGGACCACGTATTAAAATTTCTCAAATAGATATAAATTGGATTAACCCTTCGACACTTATTGGTCCTATTGACAATCATAGAGTAAAAGAAACTAATAAATTAGCCATATCCGACACGAAAATTAATCTTCATTTGAATCGAAAACTGCATACTGACACGCATCCGGTTTCGAATCAGTCGTCTGATATGTATAAATCGGAAAAAGCCAATATCCTTCGTGCCCAATTGAAAGTAAAAATTGGTGATTTTCTAATTATCGATAATGTTCGCGCAAGCCGAGAGGCTTTAATTGAATGGTATCAGAATAATGGCTATGCTTTTGTTTATGCTGATTACCAGATAGATATTGATAGCATCTGGGCAAAAGTGAGTTTTCTTATTGATGAAGGCCCGCTTACAGTCATTAAAGAGATTAAAGTTCGAGGTAATCAAAAGGTTCGTCATCCCATCATTGTCCGGACAACCCAGATTAAAACTGGCGAGAAATATTCTCGGAAAAAATTAAGAAATGCCCTCCAATGTCTTTATGCCACACGTCTTTTCGAACGTGTTTCGTTTTCAATATTACAATTGGATACTTTGCATTTAACTTATCCGCGCTCAGATTTATTCTTATCTGACACAAATATCAAGTCGGTGGAACGCAAAACTCAAAAACTAATTGACAGTATTACAATCCGATTTGATGTTTTAGAACAGCCAGTACGAAGCATTGGTTTGGGCGTTGGTCTACAAACTCCGCCTTTTCGACTTATGTTGTCAACTGAATGGGAACACTTAAATTTCTTATCCCGGGGCCAAAATCTATTTTTTTTATTAGGATATGCGCCAACTTTTTCTTTTGACTGGCGAGCAGAACTAAAAAGTATATATCGAATCTTTTACTTTCTAAATCTACCGATTAATTTCTCATTCCAACCATCTTTTAAATATGAAAAACGACATATCAATAATTCTGACTTATCTGTATCAAATACGGTCAATCTTCTTGAGGAATCAAATCTAAACCTTGAAATTGGGATTTCTCGCTATTTTGGTCAGAATTTAGAATTAGGAACTTATCTCCGTTATTTGCGAATCTGGACTTCGCCTGTGATCTATCGGCAATCAATAACCAATTCTCAAAATCTATATATCCGGTATGACACCCGAGACAATCTCTTTACTCCCCAAAAGGGAATCTTTTTTTCAAGTAATTTCCAATTAGCTGGAAGCATTTTGGAGGGAGATAATGATTTTTATAAGACCCAAACCGAATTAATTTTATTCAAATCGCTCTTAAGTAACTATGTGATGGGCGTCAGGATAATGTCGGGGTTTGCGGTTCCCTATGGCCGTTCACAGCAGATACCTTTTTATGATGCTTTTAATCTTGGTGGTAATAATGGTCTTCGTGGTTTTAATGAAAAAGCTTTAGGACCAGATAGCATTGGTAAGGAACATTATGGCACAGGCATTATCAATACCAATTGGGAATTTCGTAGTCATTATCAAAAGTTATTAGATTGGGTCTTTTTTTCCGACCTTGGCCGCGTCGACCATCAAAAAGATATAATGACCCTTGCCTGGGAGAAGTTTTTTTATAGTGTCGGTTTTGGCATTAGAGTTAATACTAAAATCGGTCCAATTAGAATTGATTACGCCAAACGATTAAAAGCCGCACCAAATCGAGATTGGGGTAAAATACATTTAGGACTATTAAACTTGTTTTAATAAACTCAGCAAATGCTACGAAAAGACGCTGTGCCCAAAGTATTATACAAAGTGTCACCGAATACCTTATCGTCATCCGGTTTTGATTGGTCAATCATAAAAAGAAGAAAATTTTTTACTGTTAACCTATGAAATCAAAAATTAAGATTATAATCATTGCTATCTCAATCGGTGTAGTTATTAGTCTATTCGCACTAAGAACTAAAATCAGCAATTACCTTACTTTACAATCAACTAAATTTCTTAGCCGAACCTTAAATCTTGAAATTTCTGCTAAAGAAATCAAAGGCAGCATTTTTACATCGGTCGTTTTTTCTGATGTAATAATAAAATTTAGCCGTGGTGACTCGCTACGAGCCGAAACTGTAAAATCAGAATATAATCTATTTTCCATTATCTTTCGAAACAGAAACCGAATTCGTAATTTATTAATTATCAAGCCCGATATCTATCTTGTAACTCCTACCCGCTCAAATATTAGTCGTCCTCCATCTTTATCCTTTTCGAAACTTACTCTGCCGGTATTATTTTTTAATAAATTAGAAATTCAGCATGGCCGGGTGTTTCAAGACGGTAATTTACTTTTGGATTCTCTTTTGGTTGTGACTAATTTGTATTTATCTCCCAAAAGCATTATCGCATCGGTCAGCAACATAAAATTCAATTTTGTCCGGTCAGAAACACAATTTTCCCCCTTTAACATTCATAATCTTAGTGGTGTTGCTCATTTCTTTAATAATACCCTCTCCCTAAAAAATATAAAACTCCAATCAAAAAAATCAATCAGCGAATTCGATGCCGTAATCAATTTTCTACAGCGTGAGATAAGTTTAGACCTTAAAAAAGGATATGTTGATTTATCCGAGTTTGTTCGTTTCGACGGTGTTTTTGGTTTTAATGGTCAAATAAATTTATTCTTTGAGAACCTAACTTGGAATCTATCTAAAATCCAGGGCAATTTGGATTATCAATTAAAAAATCTTAGAGTCTCGCAGATAAACTTAGCGGACGGTAAAGGCAAAATCAAAATGATTGATACCTTAATAAATATCACCTATTTGTCGAAATCCGCTTCTCCCAAAGGCCAATCAAATCTTAATATTCTTGCTCATTGTAATTTTTCTCAAAAGACCTATCATGGTAAAGCATTCTTTGATAATTTCAATATTCCCATTGAATTAATAGTTCACCCCCAAACCTACAAAAAATCGTCGATAGTTGATTCTGCACCATCAGATAAAAAAAAGGTTAACAATTTGACTCCCAAAATCAATGGAATTGTTGTCTTTAGTGGAATCGGTCTGGACAATATTGAATTAGAATTATTGGCTTCAACGCAAAACCCTGCCCTGGAAAGCATCTCGGCTAAATTAGTCTTTAATAAAGGACAATTTGTGATTGAAAAAATACGCATTAAAGACCACACAAGTATCTTAAATGCGACAAGCACGATTATTAATCCGAAACGTTCAGTTCGCTTCGATGTCGAATTTAGCGATTTTGCCTTATATCCCATCTCGGAAATTATCTACCAATTTAGTTTCAATTCTAATACGCCTATTTTTCTTAAGGGATTCATTAACGGCAGATGCTGTTGGGAATTGACGAAATTAGGCTTTTCAGCTAAAGTAATTAGAACAATTGGTGATTTAACTATTCGTAACGGGTATATCTCGTTAAAAAAAGACCGTCAACAAGATAGCGACTTGGAATTTGAGAAATTAACCCTGCAGTATAATCTTTCGGATTTGCAAAACCTGCCCAAGCTAATTAGGATTTGGGGAGAAGATATTAACTGGCAAAAAAATAAATTTTCCCAACTCCATTTTTATTTATCCGAAGAGAAATTTTTCTTGTCGTTTCGCGACTGGGCTAATAATAGTATTGTTCAAATTGATTCTTTAGAAGCAGCTGGATCAATTCAAAAGACTAATTGGGGAAAAATGGGATTTAACTTTAAGGCACTAAGTTTTGATAACTTAATTGACAATTTAAAAATTAGCAGTTTGGAGTATACTTTAATTAACTCGGGAAAATTTCGTTTGGGTAAAGTTGATCAATCATTTTATCTGACAGATTTTTCTCTCAAAGTCCAACAAGGTGTTTTTTTCCTTAATTTAATAACCCTTCCCCATCAAAAACCGTCAATCGAATTGCAGGGTCATAACATTAATTTAAAAGACATCTGTCGGATTATTGGTATACCCATATCTGTTGAGGGAATTTTAGACTTTAGTTTACATTCGTTGACAAATTCTAATAGCGATACCGATGGTTTTCGTCAAATCCGATATTCAAATCAATCTGATACCAAGAGGTCTGGTTATTCACTATCGGTGCGTGGCCGAGAATTAAAAATACCTATTGATTTTCTGCGACAGTTTGTTGATTTTAAACAAAATGAGAAATACGAAATACGCAAAGCCAATAAGGATATCTCAACAATAGAACTTAAACACTTAGAAAGCAAGGCGATATGGGATGAGACTTGTTTTTATCTTAAACATTTATCTTTCGTGCATGCCCAAGACACTTCATACCTTTTTGGAACTGTCAATATTTTTAATGGAAGTTCCAAAGACCACTCAATAGATTTAGATGTTGTTTTGGCTGACCCCGGGCCATGGATATTCTTCTTTCTTAAAAATATCTTAAATGTCCAACAATCGAAGATTTATGGTCAGGGTAAAATTACTGGCAGCCTTAATCATCCCATTCTTTCGGGAGAAGTTAAAGTATCTGATGCCAAATTACTGATTAATTCAACACAAACTTTATGTCGTAAAGTAGATGCAGAACTGATTTTTAGTCAACAGAAAATATTTCTTAACAATCTCAAGGGTTATGCTGGAGAAGGCTTGGTCTTAGCCAATGGGTTTACAAAATTAATAAATTTTACCCGATTAGAGACTTTGGCCTATCAAATTGAATTTCATGATGCTCCGATTCGACCTCACAAAGATGTTTTTGGAATCGCTTCTGGCAAGATGTTTATTAACTATAAGCCTGAATTGACGAATCAAAATGTGCATCCGCTGTCATTAGCCGGCACGATCATAATTAAAGAAGGCCTTTTAACTACTGAATTTGCCGAGCCAATTTATCAGTCACCAATTTCAATTGAAAATGGTTCTGAACCTGATATTGATTTAAATTTAACCATTTCCGCAGAAAGAGGCATCTGGCTTCGAAATCGTTTGTGTGATATTGAACTTTCGGCTAATTTAAATATTTTTTCTCAATCGTCAACCGATAATTTAATGTACAATCCTTTAACAAAACCTGCGGCAAACATAATTACCTATTCGGGTCAATTAAAGGCATTGCAAGGTGTTTTCTATTATCTTGACCATCCGTTAAAAATAACGAAAGGTATTATTGAGTTTGATAATATTGCTGAACTCGATCCGCTACTCGAGATCAATGCTGAGGTATTAACCCGGCCACTGGAAACATCTGCTGGTTCAAGGGAACGGATAAAAATTATCCTGTCGCTTACTGGTCGGTTTAAAGAACCTGTCTTTACATTGTTGTCTGAGCCTCCTGTGCTTTCGGAAAACGACATCATCAGTTATTTAAATTTCAATGTAACCTGGCAAGAAATGACCTCGCAAGAATTAAAAGATGCATTTGGTACGGCTATATCTGAAAAACTTCTTGGCTATTTTGAACGCCAAATTACTAAAAGAATTCGTGATTTGACATTGTTGGATTATCTTTGGATTGAAAGCGGACTGTTTTCTAAAACCGGAGCTAAAGTTACCGTCGGCAAATATATCGGTTCGCATCTTTATTTTACTTATGAATATAACATTTCAGGAACTTCAAACGATATCTTTCGTTTGGAATATTATCTTGCGAAGTCCCATCAGATAATTGGTGAACGTGATTTGGACAATCGCTACAATATAAAATATCAATATAAAATACGCTATTAAAAAATTATGCCGTCATTACAAAATCAGCGTATTCTTTGATTCGCAGTTATATATCACCTTGATTATAAAACTATTTTAAGTTATGTTAAATTTTATTCTTAGCCACTGCGATGAAATTTACTGGAAGACTGTTGTATCTATCCTTGGTTAATCATTTAAGGCAGTTATATGATGACCGTCTTAATTGAAATTTATTAGATTTTATGCATTAATTTGATAAGATTTTTGACAACTTCAAGCCGACTTAATTTTTTAAGGATAATTTAAAACCGATTGCCAAGATACTTAATATGTTAGCGAAGCCCTGTTATCAATGAATATTTAAAAATGTTTGCTCAAATCGCTATTCCCAAAACAACGCTTGATACCTTAACCTATTCTGTGCCTGAAGAATTTAACTCGCACATTAAAATTGGCTCTTTAGTAAAGGTACCATTGAGAAAAAAATATCTAGTCGGAATTGTCGTTGAACTACACTTAACCCTTGCCGACGAATATCAAAATTATGAGATTAAAAATATTGAGGAAGTTATCCAAACTAATTTTTTAGATAAAAATTTGATATCATTGCTTTCGTGGGTTAAAAAATATTATCTGGTTAGTTGGGGACAGGTGATAAGCCTAACAATTCCCCAAGAGGTTTTACACATCTCTTCGAAAGTTAAGAAAAGTAATAAAAAAAACATTAATTCGTTTCAATCGGAAACAACGGATTCTTCAAAACCAGCAACAACAACGCCCGACAAGGAATCTAATCAAAATACAGATGTTGCTTTAGGTTTCGAGTCCGGTCTTCGCAAAATTTCTTATTACCTTAAAAACAATTGCTTCCAACCATTTTTATTGTTCAATAACACTGCAACTGACTTGTCGGTTGGAAATAAATTAGAATTTTATTTAAGGATGATTGAAGAAACAATAAAGTTTAAAAAATCCGTTATCGTTTTAGTACCGGAAGTCAATATAATTCCCCAATTTATTGCTCATTTTCAATCCCGATTAACCGATGATTTCTTTTGTTTCCATTCGGCTTTAAAACATTCAGCGCGAAGACGCATCTGGTGGCAAATACATTCTCGTGATTTTGCGGTTATCGTGGGAACTCGTTCAGCTATTTTTGCGCCTGTAAAAAATTTAGGATTAATCATTGTGGATAATGAACAGGACGTATCTTATAAGGAACAGGAAAGACATTTCCATTATAATGCTCGGGATGTCGCTATAATTCGCGGACAAAAAAGTAAAGCCGTAGTTGTGCTTTCAAGTGCCACACCGTCTTGTGAATCTTTTTATAATATGCAAATCAAAAAGTACGAACCAATTACTCTCCAACCCAATTTAACCAAAAGTCAAAAAAGTGTCTCAGGTCGAACAATACTAATTGACCTACGCCGCAGTAAAGATAGAATTATCTCGTTTCCCTTGCGAAGTGCGATCATATCTCATTGTCGTCAAAATAAACGTGTGTTATTATTTATAAATCGATTAGGTTATGCCCGTGTCTTAAGTTGCAACGATTGTGGCTATATCCCTTTATGTTCCCATTGTGGTGTACCCCTAACTTTCCATCGAGAAAAGAAAGTTTTGCTTTGTCATGTCTGTCAAACCTCCCAACCGATTTTTGATTTTTGTCCACAATGCAAAGGAAGTGATTTTTTTCTTTATGGTTTTGGTAGTGAAAAGGTTGAATCAGAAGTAAAGAAATTCATCAATCCCAATAAGGTCTTACGCTATGATTCTGATGTGCAAAAATCATTAAAAGAAAGCATCAATCAATTATTGCATTCCCGCGATATCAAAGTTTTGGTCACAACTAAATTAGGTGTCCGAAATTTAGATTTTGCTGATGTCAATTTGGTTGGAATAATTCTTGCGGATACGACGCTGTTTTTACCCGATTTTCGTGCTCAAGAGCGGACTTTTCAAGAAACCAGACAAATTATTATCCGTGCTTTACCCAACAAAGATGCAAAAGTCATTATCCAAAGTTATCATCCTGACCATCCCGCAATTCGTTATGCAGTGCAAGCGAATTATAAAAAATTTTACGATTATGAAATTAAAATGCGCCAGAAACTTTTCTATCCACCTTTTTCTCGGCTGGCACTAATTAGTATTTCATCAAACCAAAAAGAAGTTGCAATGAGCGTTGCAGAAAAATTTACAAAAAAATTATTAGAAATCCGTTCTAATCTGAATATAATGCGCAATATTAATGATAATAAAATCAATCAAAAAACCAACTTAAACCGAGACGCCTTCAAGATTAATCCAATGATTGAAGTATTAGGACCGACTCATCTACCTCGGTCTAAACATTCCTATCGTTATACCTATCAATTATTGCTAAAACTAAATCCCAAATTATCTTTATCTGATCTAATAACAAGAGCCGAAATCAAGGTACTCCTTAAAAAAAATACAGATATAGATGTTGATATTGACCCAATTTAGAAAAATTTCTATTTTTAGTCAATTCCAACAGTTGCGACTAATGTTGATTTAATATAAGAAGAACAATTAATCTTTTGAGATTCTATTTCTGATTTTACCCTGATACTTTTTACCAAAGCAAGATTGCTCTTGACTATATTGGATTTTTTGGTATTATATAAGATATGTTTGGATTATTTATAGTACTACACATTTTTGCGTGTATATTATTGATTATTATTGTCCTTTTCCAACAGCCCCAGAAAGGTGGCGTTACCAGTATTTTAGGCGGAGGCGAATCAATTTTTGGTGGCGGAGGTGCTGCTCCATTTATGACCAAACTTACATCGGGCTTAGCAATCTTATTTATGATTACTTCGCTTTCCTTGGTATTAATCTCCTCTCGTCGGGTTCGTCCGGCACAAACACGACCAGTACCGGAAAGTACTGCACCAGCAGAAGAAGTACCGCCATTAGGCGAATAACAAATGAGGTGAAGTAATGACCGAAAGCACTAAAGCTAATACCACTTTTGCGGTAGTCAAAATCCAAGGTTCACAATTTCTTGTCAAAGAAGGCGAGAAAATTTTAGTGAATCGAATGGATGTAGAGCCTGGAACCGTTGTTAAATTTAGTGAAGTAATTTTTCTCAAGACCCGAGATAAAACTATAGTGGGCAATCCAACGATTGCTGGTGCTGAAGTTAGTGCTCAAGTTATTAATCATTTGCGTGCCCCCAAGGTCTATACATTTAAATTTATCCGTCGAGAAAACTATCGTCGGCTAAAAGGACACAAACAACTACTCACAGAATTAAAAGTAACCGCAATAAATTATTCAACTACTACCTAAATAGATATAACCCAAAAAGTACTTTTTATATAACCAATTACGATAAAAGATTATATTTCTTAGGTGAAAATTTTAGAGATACCGATAAGAAAAGAAAAAAAACCTATTGCTCCGTTAATAATAAAGTATAAATTATAGAACATAATTTTTTAACGTTGGAACCGAGTCATATTTTTGCGGAAAAATTGAAGAGCGAAGTATAAATTTTAACATTATTAAATATAATTTTTTAACTCTTATCGGTATTTATGATTAATAAAATCTAAAAAATGTCTAATTTGGTAATAGAAAAGATTATTTTTATTATTTTCTGCGCTTTCAGTTTATCGCTTTGGGCAAATCTTCTTACTAACCCAAGTTTTGAGAACTGGTTAAATCCCTATTTACCTGGCGGAACTTGGCGAGTTGAAGATACAACTTATACTTGGATATCCCAAGAAAGTACTCTCGTATTTGATGGTAATTATGCATTAAAAATGACCCGAAGGGTTGCGGGCACAGGTAATAATCGAGGAATTTTCCAAAGGGTTCAAGTTACGCCGGGCCTTAATCGTTATTTAGTCCGCTGTCGATTTTACGATAACTCGGACAGTGTTAGGGGCGGTCTTATTGTTACTTGGCGCCGAGCAGATTCAACGGCAATTAGTTCTTGGCGAACAATTTATACGATTAATTCTCCAACCTGGCAAATCGTCCAACTGGACTCCACAGCTCCGAACGACGCAAATTGGGCTGATGTGATTATTCGCACTTATGGAATTAACGCTAGTACTCCCTCGGGCGGAACCATGGTAATTGATAGTGCTGTCTTTGTTTCGGTAACATCCAATGAAGAAACTAAAGAGGTAAAAAATAAATTTATGGAAAATTTTATAGTTACGCCGAACCCTTTTTCCAATTTCACAAAGATATGGCTTAATAGTGAACCAGACCAATTAGAATTTATTAATATTTATGACCTTAGGGGAAATATTGTAAAAACCGTTAACAAACCAACAAATACTAACTTTGTCGCGTGGAACGGACGAGACTATAAAGATAGATTATTACCCGCAGGTGTTTATTTTATTGCAGTGAAAATCCAACATACATCAGAACAAATAAAAAAAGTTTTGTTTTTAAGGTAATTTAAGAGTTCTTCCATAAAAAGTCTATTTACTTGTGAGATAATTTTATCTATAATTTTTAAATATTTAGACATTAACTTAAACAAAAATCCGTGTTTATGCTTAAACCGTAAGGAGCAAATATGTTTGTAATTATGTTATCAATTTTATTTATGCAACCGCAAGGAGAAATTATTTGGTCAGCTCAAGGAACTGGTGGCATTTATTGTGCCGTACCAACTTATGATTATAATAATGATAGACATCCTGATGTTGTTGCAGCGGCATATTATGGGGCATATCCTTCACCTCCGGTTAGACTTTTTTTGCGCTCAGGCATAAATGGCGACATTATTTGGACGCGATCCGACTGCCAAGGAGTTTGGGGAACAAGAGGACTAAAGACAATAAATGATATTAGCGGCGATTCAATACCAGATATCATAATGGGAACACCAGGTGGAGTATACCCAGGGAGAACCATTTTTGCCATTAATGGCGTCACTTCAGCGACCATCTGGAGTTACTCGTACTATCCTAATGCTGGTTGGGTTTATAGTGTTAGTCCGTTCGTTGACCTGAATAATGACGGTTATCCAGAAGTATTAGCCGGTGTTGGCGGAACTTCCAATGACCGGCGAGGTGTGGCTGAATGTTTTAGTGGACATACTGGGGTTTCACTTTGGTCCTTTCGGCCCAATGACGCAGTTATGTGTCTCGCACCCCATATCGATTTAAATAATGATACAGTGCCTGAAGTTCTTGTGGCTTCGGGTGGCAATGGCTTAGACAATCGTATCATCTGTTTAAATGGAAGAGCCGGTACTATTATATGGTCATATTTAACCGCTAACTCGGTTGAATTTGTTGCGCCAATCGGTGATGTCAATAATAATGGTGTCCAAGATGTTGTTGGCGGTGGCTGGGCTTACACTGTCTACTGTGTCGAAGGTTCTAATGGCAGTTTAATCTGGCAAAATAATCTCGGTTCAGGCCGTGTGGTTTATGAATTGAGAAAAATACGCGATATTAATAACGATGGAGTTGAGGATGTCGTGGTTGGTTCTTGGTCAAGTTTAGTAAGCGTGCTTTCGGGTCAAAATGGAACTATACTTTGGTCCCAAACAGTCGGTAGTGACTGTTGGAATATCGACACATTAAGAGATATTACCAATGATGGCATACCCGAGGTCGTGGCCGGTGCAGTAAACGGTCGAAATATCAAGGTTCTAAACGGTGCCAACGGCAATGTACTTTGGCAGTACAATTTCATTGACCGGGTCTACGATGTAACCGCATCACCCGACCTTAACGGTGATCATATACCTGATGTTTTGGTTGGCCTTCAAGACCAAAATAACCAACCGTATCAACTTTATGCCTTCAAAGGACTTCCAAGCAACGTTGCTGTTAATGAAGACTTCTCCAATATCAGAAAAAATCTAATTAAAGTCGAATACCAGAAAAATCTCGTAATCTTAAAAATCTCCATTCCACAAGGAAAGTCTTTGGGGATTAAATTGTATGACTCGAATGGCAGATTACTCCAGTCAACAACCAAAATAAAGTCAGATGTCGGTGTTTATCATTTTGATATCTATAAGGATAAAAAGCCCGCTGGAATATATTTTGTTAAATTAGAAGTCGAAGGCGAACCAGCCCAAACTGCCAAAATTTTACTATTTTAACTAATTTGCATCCGCATCTGGCTTAAAAACCACGGAATAGACCAAAAATAGGTTCAGAAAATTAGGAAAATCTCTGTACGATATGTCTTAATTTAATTTTGAGACTCGCCGTAGTATTCTCTTAATGTTCTGATTTACTTGTAAGCTTCCTTTTAATTTATCTTGATTAGTCTATCTGGCGTTAGAATATAATTTACTTTCACGTCTTTCTCAGTTACTAAGTTAGAAAAATCCGTTACGATTTGACATTCATGAACAATTGTAATTACCTTGGCATTTGGTTTTAATAATTTTTTGATAAGAAGTTCTTCATATTCTCTATCTCCATACCCCTTACCTTTACCCAATCGGTTACCCTTTAAATCGACCGCAACGCTTCCTTGAATAAACAATTCAGCTGGAGTTTGAGGTGGTTTACCATATTTTTTAAGTCCTTGAATTGTAATTGGTTTTGTTGCTAACTCGTTTCCGCTAATTTGTTTATATTCTGTAATATGGGGTAATGCTGCCAGAAGCGTCTTGTCATTGGCTAAAATCAACCTGCGGGCATTAGTTAAGACCGCGTCTGGCGCAGTAAAAACGCAATGTGCAGTGATAAACTCATCAAGTTCGAGTAATCGAGCGCATGCCTTTTCAGCACCGAAAAAATTAGGTATTCGGCCATAACATGGTTTAGGAAAAGTAATGAGATTATTTTTTTCCATATATTCCCAAATACGGAAGCGAATTTCGTCCTTCGGCATAATTTTCCTTTGAAAATCTTTACTTATAAAGCCATGCATGTATATCGAATTATTATAGCCCAAGAAGTTGCTAATTGCAACCCTACTAATAGGTATGTTCTCCTTTCTGACTAATTGATATTATTGATTTAATATATTCCAACATGGGCTAGAATACACCTTTTCTTTAACATTTCAATATTGAATTTCCACAAAATATTATAGACTTCTATGAAGTTTTTATTCTGCACCTCTTGTTTCGGACAAAAAGGCGCTGAATTTATAGCTGACTTTTTCATAGTTTTTCAAGTAATAATTTGGGGGTAGCGTTAAGATCTTTGTGTAAACTGTTTTTTCATAGACAGATTTCAGTAACTGACGCTTCGCCTTTTAGCGTTTCTAAAACGACCGAGAGTTTTTCTGCCGCTAACCAGTCTTTACGGTTCATTTTACTTCTTTTCTAAGTCTAAACTATCATTAGTACCCGTTATCCAATTAGAGTTTTACAATAAGTCTGACCATTATTTTTAATTTGCTTTTCATAAAGTGTTAATTTTGTATATTGTCTCTCAATGAAAAGCCGATGATTTCCTGATTGCTAAAACCAATGAGCTCGGATAATTATTTTTTAATTGTCTTTCAGAAAGTAATTAATTCCGTAAATTACTAATACCACAACCTAAACCATTATTTTCTAAATGATTTTGTCTGTTCCGCTCATATTGATTGTGTTAATTGCCTACAAATTGAGAATTATATTTTTACCAAATTTAATCCCCAAACTAACTCCTAAATTTCTCCCGACCTTGCTTTCTCAAACAGCTTTCTTGCCTATTTTTCAAGTAATCCAGAAGGCTGTGCAGGGAACTGTACCCTCTTTTTAGAGCAAAATGCTGTATCTTTAAGAAAAACAACAGGTTATCTAAAAATCCACCCTATCTAAAACATTAGTTATAACTAATGTTTTTTTGTGTCTATCTTTCCTTAATAGATGGCAGGAAGTATAAAGAGATTAGAAAATTGTGTAGTTTATGGCGATAAGAAATTAATGTAAAGGAAGACAAAATCAAGTTCGACCAATTTTATCGAGAAGGCAGATGGTATTTAAGTGATAATTAAGTTGCGATATATTATATAGTTATGATAAAAGATAGTTCTGATTAATAAATAGTATATATACTATAATACTATATACTTAGACTATAAACGTGAGAATCTGGTTGTCGGACAGGGAAATACCGTTTGAGATCTTAAAAAAGACTAAGGATAAGGTAATCGTCAAGGAGATTAATAATATTAAGTACCGAGATATTACATTTAGGTTACCATACATTGTTCCCGGTAAATCTTTTTTCTTTTGACTTAAGATATTGATACATCTATCTTATCCAGGGTACGGTAATAATAGTAAACTGAAAGTTCTAAACCCGGGACAAAAAATAATGATAAGTAAGATGGTTAATTTGTAAGGTATGAGATAATTTAGGATTATAGTGTTCTGAAAATTCTGAAAAAGTCTTATTGTTTTTTAATGATTTACACAAAACAAATTTAAAAGTTTTGACAAAAAATACTTTTTAATTATAATTTACTCAGTGATACAATATTCATTCTTTGAAAACATCCCTGGTTTAATTCTTAACCAATCAATTAATAATAATATTTCACAGGAGGAAAAAGTGATTTCTCAAGAAAGAAAACAATCATCGCTTTTTGGCGATAATTGGATTTATAAAAACCTGCTTGAAAAATTCCCTGACCACCCGCTCATTAAACTTAGACCATTGGTCGATAAAATACTTAAAGAGATTGGTGATAATATTGAAGTTTATTACCGCAAAGATTTTGGTCGGCCGTCCTATCCGGTGTCAGTTATTTTCAAGATGTTACTTTTAGAGTACCTGTATAATCTTAGTGATGTTGCGGTTTCGCAAGCGGTTTGTTGTAATTTTCTTTTCCGTTGGTTCTGCGGTCTTGATATTGTAGACAATGTACCCGATGATACAACTTTGGTTAAATTTAGAAAGCGATTGGGTGAAGAAGGTTTTCAAGAGATATTCAAGGATTTTATTTTAGAAGCCAAGCAATTAGGTTATGGCAAAGGCAAGTTAAGGATTATTGATGCAACGCATGTCTTGTCTTTTTCTCGTGGATTAGGTGCGGTTAGTCTGTTAAAAGATGGAGCAAAAAGAATCATCAAGCGGATTACCGCGCGAGCCGTAGTTTTGAAACAATCAACCAAACAGAAAGTATTCAAACTCCTTGAACGTAAACAAATTGCGATGAGAGAAGTAAAGAAGGTAATAAAGAGATTAATCAAGGAAATAGACCATCAAGTTGATGAGACGACCCAAAAGATTATTAATCAGATACAAGCCGTAATCAAAGAAGGGAAAAAACTGGGCAGTTTAGTTGATACTGCTGCGCGGTGGAGATATAAGAAGAATAAAGACAACTTTCCTACTCACGGCGCAAGAAAAGGTCTTACGAATATCGATATAATAAGAATAAAGACAACCCGTTTTTGGTTATAAAGAAAACTCTGAAAAATGCTCAAGAGAAACCAGGTTCCATAATAAAAAACCAACAGTTATGCTGCTGCATTTCATGCCTTCTGGACCAATATTGACTTTGTCAGAGTTCTAATAAGGTGCATTTAGCCAGTGATGAGATGGGTTTTGTAACCAATCTTGAAGTATT
>CAYYPG010000014.1:0-29838 GCA_964473505.1 uncultured bacterium
AAGAGTTTGATAAGGCAATTTCTGATTACACAAAAGCCATTGAACTGAACCCAAACTTTGCCCAAGCCTATAACAATCGAGGTATTGCTTATGCTGATAAAGAAGAGTTTGATAAAGCGATTGCGGATTTTACCAAAGCCATTGAACTTAACCCAAACGATGCTGAAGCCTATTACAATCGCGGTGTTGCTTATGCTGATAAAGAAGAGTTTGATAAGGCAATTGCGGATTTTACCAAAGCCATTGAACTTAACCCAAACCTTGCTGAAGCAATGGCAAATTTAGGTGATGCGTTTGCACAAAAAGGTGATAAAGAACAAGCAAAATATTGGTATGAACAGGCATTAAAACATAAAGACAATCTGGAACAATGGCAAAGAGATGACGTCTAAGAGAGGTTAAAAACGTTGGGAAATTGATAAAAGATAAATTATATCCCAAAAACAAAAGCGATAGATAAGATTTTATTGTGAATTTTAGTTGATGCCGTAACCTGGTATTCAAAATTTTATCTTTCGTCAGTATAAATTATTCGCATAATATCGCCGGCAAATTAAATAGTTAGAACGATACATTACTATTTGCCTCATTCATTAATCCAATCAGCCCTTTTCTAACTCGCTAATAATCCTTACAATTGTAGTGGTAGTAAGTATAAGTCTCATTAACCAGTGATACCCTCATATATCTCAAATCAATTATACCATATCCCTTTCCCGCAATACCTCTAACCAAACTTGAATTAAGTTTTATTATTAAACCAACTTCTCTATACCATAGACCGCATCTTTCTAAAACTTTCTGCTATCTTTTAAGTAAAAATAAACATAAAAAACATTAGTTATAACTAATGTTTTAGATAGGGTGGATTTTTAGATAAGTTATTGTTTTTCTTAAAGATATCGCATTTTGCCTTAAAAAGAGGGTACAGTTCCCTCCCTGGCCCTCTGGGTTACTTGAAAAATAGGTGAAAAAGTTGTTTTAGAAACTAAGCTCAGATAAAATTTTGCAGTTGCTTTTAGAGTAAGTTTGGGCAAAAATGTAATTGTCAATTTATGTGCAATCGACAGAATTAATATGAGTAGAGTTGAGAAAACCATTTAGGAAATAATGGTCAGGGTTGTTGTCTCAGTAATATGGAAAATCAATTAGTGTTATAAAGAAACAATATGTAGCACCTTTGGAAAAATAATTAAAAAATAATGGTTAGAATTAGTTGGTCTATAATGTATGAAATCATTTGCTTCTTGCTGATATCCGTGTAATTCAAACTTTGCATTCAAATTTTGACCTGTTTGATTGCATATTCGTGAAGTAAAATAATCCTTGCGGTGTGCTTCTTTTAAATGAATTAGAAATGTTGCCGAGCATTCTTTTTTTATATCGCAAGCCAAAGATTCAAAGGCATTTTAACTGTTTTATCATTTACTAATTCTAAGTCAATTATTTTACCAGTGTGTTCAATCTGTTTTACGCCGATATCGTCTTTTTGCTATAGCCGATTTCAATAATAATTTTCTTTTCTTTACCAATCCGCAAAATAAAATACGCACCGACACTTGTTGAATCATACATTATTTCAACCCCGCAATATTCTTTGCTTTTTTTCTTAAAATCTTTGGTAAAAATTTATGCTAAATAATCCTCTAACATTTTCCCTTTAACTTCTGGCGGCACATTTCTATTAAGCACACTTATTCTTAAAGAAGGTGAAACAAATAAAAATTTTATCGGTTTTCTGACCCTAACAAATTTTTGACCATAACCTTATAGACCAAATAAATCACTAGCTTTCAGGTATCTTGTATAGAAACTCGGGTTTCCTCATTTTTTTATATTTCGTTTATAAACTCTTCTAATAACAACACACCAAAACAAAACTCGACAGTTTTAAGTTTTTCAAGTGTTAATTTCATTTTTCCGCCCAACCAAGCTACGCCATCGATTATTGCAACCTTTGTTACAAACGATGGACATTCTGTTTCTTTTACTAACCTTACCGCTTCATTAAATTGGTTGTCTTGTGAACCACCAAAATCCGTTAAAAATTTAGCAATCCCTATTATATGCTTTTTATTAATTTTTACTACAAAATCTAATCCTTTACTTAACTCTCTAAATTTACAATTCAACTCGTTTTCTGCATATTCTTTGAGAAATTTATCCCTGCCTTTTAGAAAAACTGTACCATCCGCTTTTTTAAATTCATTAATATCTAAAAAATTGAACCTGCTTTTAAGCCAATTTTTAAACATTGGTCCTATTCTTCTACTGGCTTTTTTGGGTGTTTCTAATTTTTCTTTCAATTCATCGTAATTCATTTCAAATAACTTATCACAAATTTTTTTGATCGTCTCGGGATTTTTATCAATCGCATCCTCATAATAACTTAGAAAACTAATATACGGATTTTCAATAGGAAATTTAAATCCACATTTTTTCAAATGTATCAATTCTTTAACTAAATTTACGCAGTTTTTTTGTTGAAAAAGTCGGTTTAGTATATTAGTATAGGCGATTCGTCTTCGATATTTTTTTCTCTACCAATTTCATCCGGTGGATATATTTCCAACAATTTATCTAGATAATATCTGCTTTTGGCTAATTTTATACTTTTCTGAACCCATATGTTCATAATTTTAAATTTTAAAAAGTGTAATTTGACTTCTGTTTTTTTATTAAAATTTAATAAAATATCTTTTATACCTTCTATATTTTTTTTTCAATTAAAATCCTTAATATTCGTTTATTTTCGGCGGTCATTAAATGGACAGGGAAAGTTTCCAATAGTTTTTTTGTCTGAGATAATCCTAAATATTTTCTGACATAATCGGCGTTTGAATATTTAAAAGTCGTCAAAAACTCGCTGTCGGTAATGTCTCTGAAATATTCAAGCATTAGATTGAAATAATTTTTTAACAAAGATAAATCATAAAAGGAAAGTTGTGGCGTTATAAAAATTTGAATAGGATGTGTCCGGTATTTTTCTTTTGTTACTATTATTCCATCGACTCCAAATGTTTCTTTAATATTATAAATACCCACTCTTCCATCCCAACTGCCAGTATCCAAAGTTCTTACAAACAGAGGGTTGGTCTGCAATTTTTTATACAATTTCTCATTGACTAAATGTGTGCCAAACTTAAAGTATCCATTAGAAAAATTATTTACGTCTAAGAGTTTAACATCGTTCTGCCCCTTATTTTTTTTTAACTTCGTCTAGTGTTAAATAAAACTTAATTTTTAATGGCGAAGTCGATTTAAAATAAGAGACAAATTCATCAAATTCACCACCTGCTCGGTAGAAGTTTTGGGGCGATAAATTGTACTCTTTTTTTATAATCTTAGCGTTAACTTTTAAGGCTTTAAAAATAATAGGGGTTTGCGAGGGTTGTGTTTTCTTTTCAAAAAAGCATATACAAACATTTGTGCCCGTGAACTCAAAGATTTTTCTTTCAAAGATAATTGCTTTTTTGATATTATAAAAAGGGAAAAAGTCTTTTCTAATCTTGTTGGATACAGAAAACCCAAACAAAAAATTAGTAGGGATTATATAAATCATTCTTTCTATGTTATGCCTTAAATCATTTATTAGGGCGATTTGATACAAGTCTTAATATCCTTCATTTAGGCCAGAAAAATATTTTAAATTTCTTTCAGAGTTCTTGGCAATATCCCCTAAATAAAGATACGGCGGATTTGTTATGTGATAGGGTGGATATTTGAGATGGTTAAAATCTGGATAATTTTGTAAGGTATCTCTTATTTGAATATTGTTTTTTGCTATTTCGTAAGGAATCCCATAACTTTTTGCATTTTCAATTGATTTTTCAACCATTTCTTTTTGAATATCAAAGAGAAAAATATGTTCTTTAAAAAATTCTATTCTCTTATTTTCGGAATTGCCTCTAAGATTGGCAAAGCTAAATTTCCTTCGCCGGCGAATAGATCTACCCAACTCCAATAGTATAGAATATCTTCTATTTCTGGAAAAATAAATTTTTTAAATATATATATAGAGAAGTTAGATGCGCTCCAAATTCTCTACGTTTCCGTTCGGCAGAAACATAATTTATTGTACCTAAATCTCTAATATATCCATCTTTTCTATTTGGTATTCCGAGAAGCTCATTTTTTTTAGGTTTATATTTATATTTAATATCCTTCTTCATTTTTTTTTATTCTAATAACTTAAAAATTTAAATTCATCCGGTTCCAATGTCTTAGTGTAGAAAACTGCATCTTGTTTTTGGTCTTCTTTGGTCATTCTGTTCTCTAAAATACAATCTTTATAAGGTTAGGAAAGAATGACATCTTTTTTCTTGGAGATAAAATCGTTATCAATCGTAATTCCATCTTATTCTTAAAGGCCTTATAAAAATCAAGCATACTGCTTTCTTAGATACAATTAGATACAAAACGAATAAAATTATCTTTGTCAAAAATCAGTGTTTTGTCAATACTAATAACACACCGTTTTCATCTTTTTATCAACTAAAAGCAGTTCAATTAAGTCATCGTCTAACTTTAAACCAAGTTCATTAACTTTATCCTTAAGTCATCCAACTTTACTGACAAATTTTTCATCTTTTGTAATAAAACGTGCATTGCACCTTTTGTTTCTGGGCAAAAGGTGCTTAATTTATATTAAACTTATATTACACTTTTCTCATAGTTTGTCAATCGCTAATTTTTGAGGTGGCATTAAGATTTTTTGTAAATTGGTTTTTCTTTCATAGGCATGTTCACCGTTTTAGATATTAAACAAGGCCGAATCTACATCTTTTTCTCTAACATATCAATTCTAAATTTACACAAAATATTAAACACTTATACACTGTCGTAATACTTTTTCAGAGGCTCGAATCGTTGCTTCCATATTGACTTTTTAAACTTTCTTTATAATAATATATTTTAATATGACGTGCGAGCGGCAAGACCAAACAAAGTTAAATGTTGGCGTTGTTGGTGCCACGGGATTAGTTGGTGAAAAACTAATTAAAGTTTTGGAACAAAGAAATTTTCCCATAAAAAATCTTGCTCTTTTCTCATCGGAAAAGAGTAAAGGCATAAAGATTAAATTCCATTCGGATGAAATTGAAGTTACTTCTTTGTCTAAAGAAAGTTTTAAGGGTCTGGATATAGTCTTTTTTGCCTTAGATGAGAATTTGGCTAAAGAATGGGTTCCGATTGCTCAAAAAGAATGTTTGGTAATTGATAAATCTTCTGCCTTCCGACTGGATAAGAATGTTCCGTTGGTTGTTCCTGAAGTAAATTCCGACAAGATTAGAGAACATAAAAATCTCATTGCTAATCCCAATTGCACGACAATACCTTTAGTTGTCGTTTTAGCGCCACTACATAAAAATTTTGGACTAAAAAGGGTCATTGTATCAACTTACCAATCGGTGAGTGGTGCGGGTAAAGATGCAATCGATGAATTTTTATACGAGACCGAAGTTTTAGCGATTGGCGAATGTATTACGAAAGATGCAGACAGTGTTTTTTCATCACCCATAGCAGGCAATGTAATACCCCAGATTGGTAATTTTGATAAGCAAAAATACACTTCCGAAGAAAAAAAAATTATCGAAGAAACCAGAAAAATTTTACAACTTCCGGAACTGGCAATTAGTGCCACTTGCGTGCGTGTACCCGTAAAAATTGGCCATTGTGAATCAGTTAATATTGAACTGGAAAAAGAAATTAGTGTTGATAAGGTAATCAAAGTCTTAGAATCAGTATCAAGTATTAAAGTATTTGAAGATGAAAAATATCCGATGCCAATTGATGTTGAAGGTCAAGATGAAGTATATGTTGGTAGAATCCGAAAAGATTTTGCTTTTGAAAATGGTATTGCATTATGGATTGTTTGCGATAATCTTCGTAAAGGTGCGGCAACCAATGCCGTGCAAATTGCCGAAGAACTATTAAAATAATTGCCGAACCAATTGCGCCGCATGGCTAAACCGATTTTAGTTACCATAGTTTTTTTTCGTTTGCTTTATTGTTATATTCCAGACACAACCAAACATTTTTATATTTCAGCAAACAAATTTATACCTTTTCCTACCGACTATCATCCAGCAGAATCGACTCATAGTTATGATGTTCGCCATTATCAACTCAATTTAACTTTGCCTATGACTTCTGGTGCCTATGATGGGCATGAAATAATTACAATCGTTCCTCGAGAAGACAACTTTGATACTTTCAATCTCCATTTTGTCAATTTGGTTTGTGATTCAGTAAAACGAGCCGGCATAAATCTTGCATTTTTAGCCAACAATGGCCGACTAAAAATTACTTTAGACCGACTGTTCAGTATTGGCGAGACTTGTAAAATTGATATTTTTTATCGGCGTCTGGCAGGCACCTCAAATCGCGGGTTCTATTTTTACACTCAGGCGCAAACCGGTTTTCATAATCTGGCTTATACGACTTATTCACTTTATGATGCCCGATACTGGTTTGCGTGCTTTGATGAATTGTGGGATAAGGCTGAAGAAGGCTGTGAGATCAATGTCACGGTTCCGGATTCTTTTACAGTTTGTTCCAATGGCTTATTAGATAGCGTAAAAACTTCTAATGGATATAAAACATTTTACTGGCGTCATTGTTATCCAATTGCCACTTATCTTATGACCTTTACCGCCACGATTTATGCTACCTGGAGTCATTGGTATTATCCGACGCCTACAGAATCAATTGAAATAAAGTACTATGTCTGGCGCAATGATTCCACACTTTCGGTTACCGCATTTCAAAATGTACTGGATATGATGAATTTTTATGTCGGAATATACGGACCATATCCGTTTGAGAAATATGGTATGAATGCAGTCTATCCGTTCTTATGGGGTGGTATGGAAAATCAGACCATGACCATGATTCATCGCAACTGGCTCATTGGTAATGACAATGGTATGGCACATGAGCTTTCTCATATGTGGTACGGCGATAAAGTTACTTGTTTTGGTTGGCAGAATGTCTGGTTGAATGAAGGTTTTGCAACTTATTCGGATGCACTCTATATGAAACACCGATTAGGTCATGCATATTTTATAAGCCTAATGAATCAACGAGCCAATAGTTATTTTAGCGAAGACAATACAATCCGCTTTCCCCTTTACAATCCGCCATCTAATTATATCTTTTCTTGGGGGCACGAATATTGTAAAGGCTCATGGGTTCTGCATATGTTAAGATATATTGAAGGCGACACGACAGATACCTCTGGGATTTTCTTCCAAGCAATGCGGATTTATGCTGATTCGTTTGCTTATAAGAATGCATCGACTGAAGACTATAAAAGAATCCATGAACAAGTTACCGGTAGAGATTTAGATTGGTTTTTTTCTGAATGGGTCTATCAAGCCGGCTATCCAAAGTATTATTATAGTTGGCAAATTGTGCCAACTGTGATTCCAGAAATATATCTGGTAATTGTCCGGATAAGTCAGAATAATGGTCCTAATGCACCGAATGTTTTTCATATGCCGTTACAAATTAGATTTACAGGAACGAATTTAGATACTACGGTTACAATCCCAATAAATGCTAATCCTCAAATTGATACTTTTGAGTTTTTATTTAATCGCCTTCCGTCGTCGATTACCCTTGATCCTAATAATTGGATTTTAAAAAGAACTTATTTGGTAGGCGTTGAACAAACAGAGGAAAATAATCTTCAGCCCAGGATGTATAAAATTTATCCTAATCCAAGCCGCAAGACAATAAGAATAGATTACACTCTGCTGCCAAACTCTAATGTTGAAATTTCAATTTATAATTATGCTGGGCAAATAGTGAAAAAATTCAAGCAGGATAAATCTTCAAAGCAAAATTATCTGATTTGGGATGGTTTTGATGCTACGAATAAAAAAGTTAACCCAGGAGTTTATTTTGTTACCTTTAATACCTCTGATTTCCGTCATACCGAGAAAATTATATTGCTTCCATAAATTGGATAGATAATGTTATCCACCATAATTGGCTTGCTGTATTCAAAAATATGTTTAATGTCATTAGTTATGTATATCCAATTGCTCATCTAAATATGTTTGATATCTTCAGCCTAAATGTTTCACTATTCATTTAAGCATACTCTAATGAGATATTACTTACATTTTTTTCTCCATTAGTACATTTGTCATCAGCTTAAGTATTTCACTATTTATTTAATCATTCCTTATATTATGCTTAATGCAATTAACTTATATATTTTACTATTCATCCTATCATTTTCATAAAATATGTTTAATGTAATAATTTTGGGCATTGTTAGTTTTCTCACTGATATTTCGACGGAAATGGTTTATCCCATTATACCATTTTTCCTTACCAGTCTCGGCGCTGGTCCAGCAATTTTAGGATTAATTGAAGGCTTTGCGGAAAGTCTTGCTAGTCTATTGAAAGTATTTTCCGGATACTTTTCAGATAAAATCAGAAAACGAAAACCACTTGCGATATTAGGCTATAGTTCCTCGACGCTGGGTAAACTTGTGCTTTATCTATCAACAAGTTGGTTGGGAGTGTTATTCGGTCGCATCATTGACCGTTTTGGAAAAGGAATTAGGACTGCACCCCGTGATGCTTTAATTGCTGATAGCACGGTCCCACAAGAACGCGGACGGTCATACGGTCTCCATCGCGCAATGGATACTTTAGGTGCGGCAATCGGTGTTATTTTGGCGTATTTCTTCTTAAAAGCGAACATTACAAACTATACCCAAATTTTTCTTTGGTCTTTAGTTCCGGCGCTATTAGGCGTGTTCATACTATTTTTCAGCCGAGAAAAGACAAAATCAATTTGGCAAAAGAAAGCAAAATTGAAATTCCAATGGAAAAGATTACCAATGAAACTAAGATTGTTTTTAATCTTCGTTTTTATCTTTGCCCTGGGCAATTCATCTAATCAGTTTTTGATATTACGAGCAAAAAGTTTAGGGTATACGATTACTACTGTCTTATTATTATATTTGTTTTATAATATTACCTATGGTGTTTTATCTTTTCCTGTGGGTAGGCTTTCAGATAAGATTGGCCGAAAAAAGATTTTAATCATAGGCTATCTGATTTATGGTCTGGTATATTTGGGATTCGGTTTAATCGGTAAATCGGCTTTATTATGGATACTTTTCGGAATTTATGGTCTTTATAGTGCCTTTACTGAGGGTGTTGAAAAGGCGTTTGTTTCCGACATTGCTCAGCTAGAATTAAGAGGGACATTGATTGGACTCCATTCAACTTTAGTCGGAATCGGATTATTACCGGCATCATTAATCGCCGGCGCACTTTGGCAAGTCTTTGGTGCGTCAGCACCTTTCTTATTTGGCGGTGCCTTAGGCATTATCTCAGCAATCGGATTAATTTTTTTAATATAATAAGAATACCGAAAAGACCTGTTTTTTGAGTTTATTATTATTATTTGTAATTGACTCAAATACTTTAATAAGCCTTTATTAACCACCATTATCTATTTTTGTTACAATTAATTATATCTCATATTTATTGATAGAGGCAAAATGCTAAATACGCATCTTAGAATATCTGATATGGATTATTATCAATTTACAAGCCGTTTCGGTTAAAAAAAGAACATCAAACAAATGCGTGTTTTTTTGTAATCTAAATGGAGAAGAATCATAAAAAATAGGTATGGTTCAAGACATTGTAGCTACTATACGGACCTAATTTTACGGCTTACTTTATTTAATTTAACATTATCGGAATCACATATCAGATTTATCATTAATCTTAAGCATCGGTTTTTTTAAGATACTTAAGAAGTATTTCGTGTCATGACCGGAATGTTCTTGTGGGTTGTTATAATATAATAAATAAATAATAAATTAAATAATAAATAATAATTGAAACTGTTTTTTTGACCCTTAATATTTATAAAGGGTAAATTTTGCACAATGTCCCATATACTTAAAATTAACCTTTGCTAATTGAAAAACCTAACCTGTTTTATATGACGGTTATTATTTAATTTATTTCATAAACTGTATAGTATGTGTTGGACACATTGCAATATAATATTGACAAAGTTAAAATTCTATATTATGCTTATATATGCTAAAAAACACCGGAGGCATTATGAGAAAGCTGTTGGTTTTTTATTTTGTGGTTGTTTTATCCGTTTTGGTAATAAGTAATATTTCCTGTAACCGCACTTCCCCTGATTCTTTAAGAATTATTAGCATTAATGATAATAAACCCAAGCACATTGATATCATCGACCGTTTTGTCGATGATTATGGTGAAGAACATGAACTGATTTCCGACCAATACGTAAGTATTGAAGTTGGCTATATTGAAAAAGGCATTGGGTTACCCACATATCCGACAAATTATACTGCACGGATTACGGATTATCGAGTAAAATTTAAACGAATCAAAGTGCGGCCTACGGATAATGATAAATGGGTGCTTCAGGATGTGACCGGTGTTACTAATATCGCTATTACTGCTGACCCAGAACTCCGCAATATCGTAAAGTCATCAATCACAATTATTCCTTGGCAATGGATCGAGTTTTATCGTGACAGTTTTGCCCAATTCGATGACGGTGAAGGTGCTCGGCTTAAAGCAACGGTAATCTTAAATGGATATGAAGAATTAACTAAAACTACACTTTCTGATACCGGTCAATTAGATATTAATATTGCCGATTACTGGGATGACCCCAGAACGATTGGTGGAGTAAAATAAGAATAGTTAAGGTTAGCGGAAAATAACTTTATAAATATAAAATTAATTTCTGGTCTGCAATCATTTTGAAAATTATCAATCAACAAAAGCGAAAATATTGTTTATTAATAGTATTACTGATTGGCCTCAGTCAGTCGGCACCGACAATTTGGGGTGGACGCGGGCTTTTTAAAGTAGAGGATGCCCAAACCGAACAAACTGGTTTGTTTTCTTTGTCGACTTATCTTTTAGTTCATAAAACTACTAACGACACATTTTTCAGTGATATAATCCCAACCCTAACTTATGACCTTACAAGTTTTCTGCAAATATTTTTTAGTTCGGAACAGATTGTAAAAAGTTATGGGGTATTTCCCGAAATATTACAAAGCGGGTTCCATGGTTTAACTCGCAACATAGTTTTTGGTGGTAAGTTAGGGATTAATCAAATTCCGGTATTCAAATTAGGCGGTAAAGTTACTTATGCATTGCCCAGAACGGATATTGTCAGTTCAGTTATCGAAAAATCAGATGGATTGAATTGGATGGGACTAGCCTCATTGCGGTTTAGTGAAGTATATAGTCCTCTGCCGAATCTGATTTTTAATTATGGCGAAGATAAGAATTTAAGACATTACCGCACGGGAATTGAAATTGGTAGTAGTAGTGCTATCTTTGTTGAGGCTGTTAGTCATACAACTAAGCCGACGCTAATATTTCAAAATCTTCTTGATAATTTATTGATCACACCTGGTATTCGATTGAGAATCGGGTCTAATTCTTATTTGTCTTCAGGAGTTTTGATGGATGTAAAAAAACGTCCGGAATTTCCAGATTACACACTGTTCTTAGGTTTAAGTTTGGGTATGAAGATCGCGGCACCACCAGCGGTAAATTACGGAACATTAACCGGCACAGTTACTAATGCCAAGACCAATGAACCGTTATCGGCACAAATCAGATTTCCTGATTATCCTCAAATTAAACCGGTCCAAAGTTCATCCCGAACAGGTATTTTTAAGGTCGACAAATTACCCGCAAAAGTTATTTATGTAGAGGTTAGTTGCGAGGGTTATCAAAAACAGATAGCTCCAATTACAATTGAACCGAATAAAGTAGTTGCCTATGACTTTCGATTAAAACCATTAGCCACCTATGGCGTAGTTGCGGGTGGTGTTTATGATGCATCATCCCAAAAACCGTTAGCCGCAGAAATTTCCCTATCACTACCACAACTTCCTCTAATGCTCTCGGATTCATTAACCGGTGCTTTTCGCATTGATAAAGTGCCTACAGGTATTGTAACCCTCCAAGTAAAAAAGGACGGTTATTTTCCGAAAGCAATTACGATTTTAGTTGAAGAAGATAAAATTAGCCAAAACGAGATTGCGCTGGTTCCTGCTATATCTCAAGGAACGCTTACCGGAAAAGTCAGTGATAAATTTACCCAACAGCCGTTATTTGCCGAGATTACCTTCTCACCGGAAGTCATCAGTATGATATACTCTGATAGTCTAACCGGAATTTATCAAGTGGATCTGCCTTCAGGAGACTATACAATGACGGTTAAGGCAGAAGAATATCTGCCGGTAACGAAATTGGTCTTAATCGAAAACAATAAATTAACTGAACAGAATGTGGAATTGATACCTAAAATTCTTAAAACTATATTCACGGGAACGGTAACGGATAAAAAAACTTCTAAAGGTCTAAAAGCAGCAATAACTTTCTTGAATACGGATTTACCGGCAATTACCACCGATTCTCTGTCAGGAATTTTCTATGCGGAGATTCCCGTAGGTACTTATTTTGTTGAGGTGAAATCAGAAGGATATATTTCGCAAAATCTTATGGTCATTTTAGAAAAAGATAAGGCATTAGAGAAAAATTTTGAATTGGTCCAAAAAGGAATGACCATTACCTTAAAAGGAGTTTACTTCGAACTGAATAAGGCAACAATCAAACCGGAATCTTATTCGACATTACAAGAGGCTGGGAAAATTTTAATTGATAACCCGCAGATTCAAGTTGAAATTCAAGGTCATACCGATAACATTGGTTCGGAAAAATATAATCAGATTTTATCCGAAAAACGAGCGCAAGCAGTGAAGAACTACTTAGTAAATAATTTAGGCATTTCTGCTGAACGGTTAATTGTCAAAGGATATGGTTCGTTAAAGCCGATCGCGGATAATAGCACGGAACAAGGTCGAAGCCTTAATCGTCGGGTTGAATTTGTAATTTTAAAAGAGGAAAAATAATTAGTAATACCCACAAAAGAAGCGTTACAGATTAAAAAATACTATCGGTCAAAGGAAATTAGGTTGAGGATTTAGAGTAAAAACAAGTTTAAAAAATGATTGGTCATAAAAGAAAGAAGATAATTTTTAAGTTATTTAAAAGCCGACAAATTTAGTGTAATCTCAATTTTCATAAATCTTTTTGATAGACAATAGCATCTTCGCCATCCGGATAGTATTTTCTGCGTTGATAAACCCTGCGGAATCCAAACTTTTCATAGAGTTTCTGGGCAATAATATTAGAAAGCCTCACTTCTAAAAGTATCCTTTTACAATTTTTCTTTTGGGCAATTTCAATGATGTGGGATAAAAGTTTACTTGCGGCTCCTCGACGACGAAAATCTTTATGGACTGCAATATTAGCAAGATGGACTTCGTCGCTAATAAACCAAGCATCAACATAACCGATAACTTTATCTTTTTCTTTCGCCACATAGCAATGTGCATCTTTGCGATTTAAATCATACTCAAAAAAACTTCTTTTCCAGGGAGAAATAAAACAATGTTGTTCAATTGCCATAACTTGGTCTAAGTCCTCAAATGTCATCGGTTCAATCTTCATAAAGATTTTTCAGCAATAATTTGGTTAGAAAAAAGCCAATGGATTAATTAAATTGTGAAAAACACTGAGAACTTTAGCTCGCTATAATTCATTCCTTGTATTTCATTTACGAAACTATTATATTATCTTTAACTCTCCTTTTTAATAGGAAACTGAATTTCGGTCTTAAGGGATTCAGTCAAAACTTGGGAGGGGTTGTTTAAGTAGATTTCGCGCGCCGGTCCGACAATAAGATAATTGTTTTTTTCCAGCCAATACATAAAATTGAGATAGGTTGAATTAATTTTGTCATACGGACCAACATATATTGTGGCGGCAACTTCGGTTGCCGGTATTTTCTTAACTTTTAGTGGTTTGTCTGTTTTAATGCTTTCGGCAATAGGTAGACAAACTTCATAGCGAGTCGACTCAGGGATTACTTTATTGGGGTCATCATAGTAGATGGCAAAAGGCATTCCAGTTATGATTGTCTTGTTTGTTTTTGCCCAACTCATCAGTTCACCAAATGCTTTACTAACTTCAGCGTAGGGTCCTTTTTTCTCAAGTGAAACTACGGTCATTGTGTCGACTACTTTAATAATTGCGTTAAACTCTCACTGCAAAGCAGTAGAAGATTTCGTAGGCGTTTCCTTTTTGAAACCACCGCAACTTACGATTAAAACGACGATAAAACCTAATGCTAACCATTTATACATAATGCCTCCTGTTACAACAGGTAAATTAATTAAGAGACAAATGAGCATACCCAAAAGCAGATAATTGTCAATTGGAAAATTTAGAAAACACTGACCAAACTAATATTACTTCAAAGACCAGTATGCACAAATGAATGTCTTGGTTTTTTGCTTAAAAGTCTCAACGATTTTTGAGCATCTTTCGAAGTTTTCTAATAAACTCATTGGTTGATAGATTATGAGTTAAGTTCAAGTATCAAAAAAGAGACCTTTGCCAAACTCTTAATTTAGAGAGAACTCTCCAATTAGTAGCGGGCTTGACAGGGCAAGGAATTATCTCTAACATTAGGTGATGAAATTAAAACTAATCTTAATTTTCTATCTATGTTTATCATTCTTCTGTACTAAGACCCAAGAAAGGCTTTTTCAATATAACGACCTTATCTTTGGTAGTTATGTAACCATCAAAATCTTTGCCCCGGATTCATTCGTGGCGAAACGGGCAATTAGAAAAATTATGCAAACGCTTCGTCATATTGATACAGTGGCTTCGGTTTACATTCACAATAGTGAAGTTTCGCAACTCAATAAAAAAGGTGTCGGTAAGATGTCGCCGGAATTAAAGGAATTGATATTGAAGGCACTTGAGGTTTCAGAAAGATCAGATGGTGCTTTTGATATTACCATAAGACCAGCAATGAAAGCCTGGAGGTTGGATAGTATTGAGGTTAAAAAAACTTCGGTTATTACAAAAAATTCTGATAGTGCCCTTATTAACCTTATCGATTACAAAAGAATTCGTATCGTTAATGATTCGATATTTTTACCCCCGGGCATGGAAATTGATTTAGGAGGTATTGCGGTAGGATATGCAGTGGATAAAGCATGTGAGGCGGTTAAAAAATTAGGTATTAAATCAGGCTTAATTGATGCCGGTGGAGATATTGTTTGTTTTGGTAACAGAACATATAAGGTTGGTATCAGAAATCCGTTTGGCAAAGGTGTAATTAAAGCGGTTACCATCAAAAATCAAGCGATCTCAACTTCAGGCAGTTATGAAAAGTTTATTGAAAAGGATAACCAAAAATACACTCATATTATTGACCCTAAAACTGGTCGGCCAATAGCAGATAATACTGATAATCTTGTAAGTGTTACGGTTATAGCTGATAAAACTGTGGATGCGGATGCCTATGCAACTGCAGTCTTTGTTTTGGGTATGGACCGGGGAGCAGAACTAATTTCTTCGTTAGGACTGCAAGGAGTTTTAATCAATAAAACCGGCAAAATGATTGAAATCGGCTTTTAATGTATTCTATGTCCCTTGGATAAAAAGGCTTACAATCTAAAACTCATAATGCGGGCTAAACCGAATCGATAATGAATCAATTAAGGGAAGCAAGATATTATAAGACAATAAAAAAGGAAGACAAAAACTTTGTTCAATGTGAACTTTGTCCTAATTATTGTGTGATTGCTGAAGGGAAGGTTGGTTTGTGTTTGGGCAGAAAAAATATCGCGGGCAAACTTTATGCAATAAATTATGGCCAAGTAATTTCAATGGCTTTAGACCCGATTGAAAAAAAACCGTTATACCATTATTTCCCTGGCAGTCAAATATTTTCGGTGGCAACTTATGGTTGTAATTTACAATGTCCTTTTTGTCAAAACTGGGAAATATCGCAACAAAAAATCGCTGGCCAGTATCTTTCACCAGAACAACTTATTAAAATTGCTCAAGAATATCCAACAGTCGGTATTGCGTACACTTACACGGAACCGTTAATCTGGTTCGAATATTTACTTGATGTGACTAAATTGGCACGCAAGCAAGGATTAAAGAATGTTCTGGTTACAAATGGTATGATTAATCCTGAACCGTTTCGAGAACTTTTACCTTGGATTGATGCTTTAAATATTGACTTAAAATCAATTGATGAACCATTTTATCAGGATTTCGTCAAAGGCAACTTACCGGCGGTAAAAAAGACAATAGAATTAGCCAAGCAACGTTGCCATATTGAATTAACCAATCTGATCATTCCAACAAAAAATGATTCCAGGGAATCTTTAGAAAATTTAGTAAATTATGTTGTGAGTTTAGGGAAAGATACTGTGCTCCATTTCTCACGATATTTTCCGAATTATCAATTGAATATTCCGATGACACCGACAGAAAAACTGAAACAAGCACTAACAATTGCTAAAGAAAAACTAAACTATGTTTATGTGGGAAATATTTTCGGATTTGACAATAACACTTATTGTCCTAATTGTAAAAACTTACTTATTGACCGCGGCTATTTTACGGCTAAAATAGTGGACATGAAAAATAATCAGTGCAATCGGTGTGGTCAGATTATTTATGGAAGATTTTAGATTGAATCAAATTTATTGCTACATTATCGCGACTATGAAGAAAAACCTGAAGTTGTTAAGAACCAAATTACGCATTTTATGGTTCCAGAGCAGTTCTTTTTCTGAATACTAAAAGATGCGGCGCAGTGTTGGTTTGATAATCTTTGTGGTTATCATTAGTGCAATAATTGGTTCGGTGCTGGCTCATTTACTATCAACACTGTTTCCTCCCGGACCGGTTTACAATCTTTTCTTTAAGGCAATCCAAATAGGTATTCCCCAATTCACAATTAATCTTAAATTTATTACCCTAACCTTTGGTTTAATGTTTTCAGTAACAGGATTAACTATTTTTTTTATAATATTAGCATTAATTCTCTTGAATCGTTTCTAATTCAAAAATAACCAGTTTCAGTGCAAGTAGAAAAAAATTATAATATTTGTCGTTTATTAGGGATTATAATAAAAAATAGTTTTATTTTGTAAGAAGAGCTTGACATAGGGACAATGTTTTTTTATCATTTCATAACTGTAGTTTTACCTTTTAATAGAGATCAGGCGATGACGAGTTTGAACTTTAAATCCGCTAACATTGGTGCAATTCGTATACTGAGAGCCGAAGAATTATACTCATCTCATAATTCGGTTTGGGCAAACATTATAAGCAAGTTTTATTATATTAAATATAATGCTATATCTAAGTAAAAATTAAATAAAGGGGATTTTATGAATAAACATAATATCCATATTATCATTGGTGTTTTAATATTATTAAGTACGCACTTCCTTAATGCACAATACCGTTGCGATTGGAATACTTTTAGCGGTGGTAGTGGTAAAGTTAGTTCGACTAATTATCAATGTCAGGCAACCGCAATTCAATCAGCGACTGGTAATATTGCATCAAGTAGTATGCTCGGTTTTATTGGCTTTTGGTTACCACTGACCCCAACGGGAGTTTTAGAACCCAAACCCGAAGAAGTCTTTAATCCGCATCAACTCATTACTAAACTCTATAATGCGAAACCTAATCCTTTCCGAACACAAACAACAATTCACTATTCACTATCTAATAAGACTAAGGTATCACTTAGTATTTATGATGTTTCAGGTAGATTAGTGAAGACATTAGTTAAGGGAGAACAAGAAGCGGGATTTTATAATATCAACTGGAATTCAAAGAATAATCATAACCAATCAGTTTCAGAGGGTATATACTTTTATCAATTACAAACTCTCAATTATACTTCCACCAAAAAATTAATCGTAATTCAATAAAAATTTACAAATAAATTAAAACTTTTTTAAAAATCATCACAAATAACCTGCTACCTATTTGGTAGCAAAATCAGGAGGATGCAATGAAACGCATCATTGTTGTATCTTGTTTGTTATTTTCTATTGCCTTAGCCGTAGAAAATATTGAAGTAAAACTAATAAACAATTTATCCCCAAGCGACTTAAATATTATAACCGTTCCCAAAATGTTAAATTACCAAGGTAAATTGACTAATTTAGCTGGTGTGCCAGTAGCAGATAGCACCTACTCAATTACTTTCAGATTATTTACTACTTAATCTGGGGGTAACTCATTTTGGACTGAACCACAAGTAGTTCAAACTGCTCAGGGTATCTTTAATGTTCTATTAGGTTCAATTATTCCGATTGAATCAATACCCCGAGATGGTAATTGTTATCTTGAGATGCAAGTTAATCACAATCCGGCAATGACACCAAGAATTAGACTGGTCAGTTCTGCTTATGCTTATTTATCTAAAAAGTCAGATACTGCTAATTATGCTTTAAGTGCGAATATAAATTATGTTGACAGCACTCGAATCGCAACCAATGCTCATAAATTACAAGGCAAAGATACGATTGCTTTGAGTAATAAATATGTAGATGAAGGACAAACTAATGCGATTACTAATCTAATGATAATTGATAATGCCATAACATCAGCGAAGATTCAAGATGGCACAATACAATTGGTCGATTTAGCATTCACACCAGTCACTCGACCAATTACACCTGGTATTACCAATACTGAAATTCAGGATAATGCGGTTACATCAACTAAGATTCAAGATAATACTATAACTCGCAATGATGTTATTTCAACATTCAAAGCACCGTATGCGGATACATCTGATTATGTCCGTAATGTCAGTGTTGCTTATGTTGATAGTGCTCGAATATCAACTAATACCCATAAATTACAAGGTAAAGATACTATTGCATTGAGTGCCAAGTATGTTGATGAAGGACAGGCGAACTCGATTATATCGGCAATGATTGTTGATAATGCGGTAACGACTGGTAAGATTCTTGATGGTGCAATAACTACTGCCAAGATTGCGGATAACAATATTACAACTGCTAAGATAACAGACAATGCGATAACTACGGGTAAGATTGCGGATACTAATATCACGATGCCTAAAATCCAGCGAGCCGGCGCAACAACTGGACAGGTTTTGAAATGGACTGGTGCAGCTTGGGCGCCAAGACCAGATAGTATTGGAACTGGACTATTTTTACCATTGGCCGGCGGCACAATGACTGGCGCGATAACGAGCACCGGCGACCCAGAAATCACAATGGGCAAAGCAAATTTTGGTTCAGGTAACTTAAATCCAGGTACACAGGCATTTGTAGCAGGTCAAAACAATCGCGCGCGTGGAGCATATTCAGTTGTTGCTGGCGGTGGTAGTGCAACTCTCGCTGATTCAAATTCAGCAAGAGGTGATTATTCAGCAATCAGTGGTGGAAATCGAAACACCGCAAGCGGTTTGTATGCTACAGTCGGTGGTGGAATTCAAAACACCGCAAGCGGTTGGTGGTCCACGGTCGGTGGTGGTGACCGACACACCGCAAGCGGTACTGATGCCACGGTCGGTGGTGGTTATGCTGATTCAGTACTGGCAGATTATAGTTTTGCAGTGGGTATTCGGTCAATTGTTATTGCTGGGCACACTAACTCAGCAGCATTTAATGGTCAGACAACGACTGCATCAGGACAAACACGGGTTGGCGTGCTTTCCAAAGCATCAGGCACATTTACAATTGACCCTCCACTTGACCCGATGAATAAAATCCTAAACCACTATTTTGTCGAATCACCAGAAATGGTGCTTATCTATCGCGGTAGTGCCATAATCGGTGCTGATGGCAAAGCAGTTGTCCAGCTCCCAGATTATTTTGATGCGCTCAATGAAAACCCGATGGTGCAATTGACCGGTGTCGGCAGTTACGAAGTTTATGTTGCCGAGAAAGTCAAAAATAACCGATTTGTCATTGGTGGTAAACCAGGGACTGAAGTCTATTGGACTGTAACTGGCGCGCGTAAAGACCAGTCAGCTGAAGTTACCAAAGTGATTATGCCGGTTGAACAGCCCAAGACCGGTGAGCTTAGAGGTCGTTCTTTAGACGATGACTTCTTGGTTACAACTATGCAACAACTCGAAGAGATGGGACAAGGACACAAGTTTAATTTCCGCACAGCCAGCGCTCGACAACGTTATCAAGACAATCAACAAAGACTACGTGAGATAAAGATGAACCCTGTAAATCGGACAAGATAGTCTTGATGCAAGAATGGAATAACAAAACCCGAAACCCTATAAGTTATCATAGATTAAAGAGATAAGTAAACAAACACGGGCTTGAGCAACACTCAAGCCCTGGTATTTAGAAAGTTCGACAAAAGTCTCTTTTTGTTATCCCGAGATTGATTCATAGATTCACAATTATTGATTTTATTCGATACAGAAACCAGTTGATTTCGCTTCGCTTCAGTTCGCTTCGCATTAGCATGACTGTTTATCTAATTATAGACTTTTGCCGAGTCTTCCAAATAACATTTCTGGTATTAATTCATTTTACTATCTCTTAGCACCTTTTGAGCCTCGGACTTAACCTTCTGGGTAATCCCCAAAATAGTTTAAGAGGCTATCCCATAGATGACCCAGGGGATAACCCACAGGTATACCTCCAGGATACTCCCCCTGTGTATCCACTAAATAATCTAACCTATTGTTTGATAAACAATTAACTAAATTCCTGGCTCTACTTATAAGTAAAGTATCAACTCAATTATATACCGGATAACATACTTAACCAAGCCTCTTGTCTGAGTGTGAAAAAGTATGACTTTTCCTGTTAAATTTCTGTTTTTTACTAATAACTTTCTATTAGTTTCTATAAGTTTCTAACAATTTTTATTGTTGAAACTTATCAGAGCGTAAGTTTGGTGTTATCTGTTTTTATTAGAATCTTATTTTCAAAGAAAAATTTTCGGATACCTTCAAATAAGTCAAAACGCTTCAGCGTCTTATTCTGTATTACCTTTTAGCTTATAAATCGACCATCTTAACCTTTTCCTTCCAGTCAGAAGGAGTATAACTTTTTATCTTTTTTGTCCTTCGGTATTATGATAATCTTTGACTAAGTCAATATCGGCTCAAAAGCATGAAATACAGAAGCAAAATTGTTGATCTTTGATTTTTTCTTATGGGGCTCTGCGTCTCTTGAACATTTTTCAAAGTATTCTTATGACACCGCGCACAATCTTTTTATTCATTCCAATAATCCAGTCTTTATTAGACACAAAAAATATTTCTGTCTTTATCTGAGTTTATCAAATATTATCTATCTATATGTCAGTTAATGGAATAATCTGTCCTGCTAAGAGGTCCAAATTAAGGTCAGTTTCTCAATGCACGATAAGTTTCGTTTTAATCTGATTGTATTCAGTAACATATCTCAGAAAATAGATTCCTTTAGCAAGACTACTTGACGATAGGGTGGTCGTATAGGAACTCGGATTAAGATATGCGTCAATTAAGGTTTTAACTAATCTGCCACTGGCATCATATAAGTCAAGCTTAATTTTACTAGCAATCGGAACCAAATAATTAATCATAATATTGTCGGTCAATGAGTGAACCTTTACTTGCAAAGATAAGTCAGTTAAGGGGTTGTCATAATTATCCGAGTTATCGTTAGTAATAATCCTTGATATCTCTGAATCTTTTATTGTCTCGTCTTTATTAGGATTGAATCGCCATAATTCAGCTGTATTATTCCCTTTTAAGAGATAGATTCGACCACCAGCATAAGCCAATGCGGCACCGGTTTTAGGAACACTTTTGTTGTCATTATTAAGTTTAGGAATTGTTTCCAGAGGTGTCCAGTATCCTGGAGTTCCCGGCGTATATCGCCAGAAATCTTGTTTGCCTTTGCCTTTAATCAAATAAAGCACAGTGCCATCCGTTGTCATTGAGCCACCGTCACCGACTTTATTTTTCTTTCTTAACTGCGGATGGTTTTGGGGACAAGATTCTTTTTCGACCCAATCATTTCTTTTAATAGCATAGAGATAAAAAGCATTATAGTTATCTCCGCCTTTGATTGCGTAAATTGTGTCTCGAATACCGACAATTGCACTGCCATCTTTCCAGGGTTTACTGTTTAAACCAAGCTCTGCCTTATCTAATGTATACCAAGTGTTGCTATTAGGCGCATAGGCAAAGAAATTATTGGCATAATAAGGTTGACCTCCAGCCAAAACATACAGAAGCGTATCTTTAAACCAAATTGAAGTGCCACCTTTTAAACCTTTAACCGAAGGTACCCAGGACTTGAATGTCCATTGATCAGTATTGATATTATAAGCCCATACTTCTTTGGTTCCAGCACCTTTCGTTGCCCAAATTGTCTGATTGCCATCATAACAAAGTGCTGCACCTTTACCGGGTGTTTTCTTATTGATTTTATCATTATCTGGTGGTGGTTTAGGACCAAAATCTATTGAGTCTTTTTCTGACCAAACGCCCGACTCGTACTTGTAGAATTCTTTAGATTTATTACCACGAAAAGCGTAGAGTGATGAGTTTACACCGACTAAAGCACCGCCATCCTTAACATATTTACCAGGAACTTTTGTGGGCATCGGTTCTCTTGGTATCCAGGCAGCCGTTAAAACATAAAATGTGCGTTGGGGTGAAAAGTCAGACCAATTGCCAACACTGTCGCGAGCGCGGACTTTCCAGTTGTAGACACCGGTTGTAAATTCTGTGCTGGTAAAGGTATCAGTAAGAATGCGATTTACATTGCCGGCAACAAAATTATAGGTGACGCCAAACTCATTCGCAGAATGCCAGATAAATTGTTGCACGGGAGTAAAGAAAGTATCACCATCAACCGGTGAAATCAAATCGGGAATTGCCGGCGGTATAATATCAATCGTAAATTGCCATTCGTTCGAAAAATCACTCCAGTTGCCTGCAATGTCTTTACATCGAACTTTCCAAGTATAATGTCCACCAAATAGACTGAGCGAATGAAGATAAGTAGTATCAGAAAGATTTATATTTATCACTTCAATAAATTTTTCGGCGCTTTTGATATGTGATTTTGGTTCTTCGTGATATGTATGCTTACGGTTGATTTCAATCGATAAATCAGTTTTTAGTTTAGAAGATAAGTTCTCAATCAATCCAATACTGTTTTCCGATTGTTTTTCCGTTTTGGGGTTTTCTGACTTTTTGTTTTCGGACACTTGCATATTTACTACTAAATTATATAACACCGCATCAGAAACTTTACGCCAAACAAATCTCGGTTGTTGGTTATTACTCACACTCATATTGCGCGGTAAGACCAGTATCGGTGCGGATGGACTTTGCGTATCAATCGTTAAAGTTCTGACCTCGCTCCACGGATCAAAAGAACCTGGGCCTTCAACACGAACTCGCCAATAATAAATACTATCAGCTAACGGCCAATCATCAGGCACTTGCCATTCAGATATACTGGTTACGGTATCAATTACACAATTTAAGAATTCGGTATTATCGGCTACCTGAATTCGATAACTATCCGCACTATCAACATCAGTCCAGTTAAAATAAGGTGTATTATCATTAGTAGTCAAGTTGTTGCTCGGTGCTTGTAAAGTTATTGGAATGGGTTTAATGGTAAAATATCTTTGTAACAGATTGTTGCCCAAATTAACATCGGTGCTTAAGTTAGTATAAACCTTAAACAGATAATTTCCTACGGTCATTGAGCGCCAAGGTGCAAAACTCACTTCTGCTGTCAAATTGGGTGAAACTCCATATACGGTATCACTGTCTGAAAAGAGCAAGTCGGCAGGAGTATAATTAACTGAAATATCATCAAGATAGATTGTACTCTGATTTTGACCTTTATTAACAAATGCAAGATATACTGATTTACCCGCATAAGCATAAAGTGGAATGATTTTTTCCGTCCAAGCAGTTGTCTGAATACTAAATGCACTAAGTAATGTCGTGAAATTATTAATTGCGTTACCGGTTGTGGATATCCATATTTCTAAGGAATCATTGGTAATTGCGCCGGCACGATACCAAAATTTTAAATTTCCACCCAGAATATCTATTTTCGGTGTTACCAGCCAATCGTCGTTTCTTAATAATGAATCTTCCGCATCGCATTTTACAGCTCCGATACCGCTTTGGGTTAGTGATGTTCGTTGCCATCTTTTTGTTCCACCGTCGTTGTTATAAATCACCCAATTTACTGGAGGAAAAGTCGTACCCTCAAAACTCTCATAGAATCCACTCATCGGTCGATAAATTTCAGCCACAACCGGAATATCTTCTGCTTGACTGCTATTGTTTGTAACAACTACTCGGGGAATAAACTCAACTCGTTTCCATTCGGTTAAATTTGGACGCAGAATTGTTGTTACCATAACATCAGCAAGAAGTTCGATACTGATACTATCGATAAAGATATTATTACCGCCTTGAGCATAAGCATGAAAACTGATCTGAACTACATTTCCGATGCCTGTATCTAATGGCACTGAATGACGCTGCCAACCAGTTGTTGCCGAGTATCGTTCAAATTTATTTAACCGTAACCAACTGCTGCCATAGTTGGTTGATAGTTCAATAACTAGACTGTCAGGGTTAGAATTAAGAGCATCATGATACATATAAAAGTTTAACTTGGCGCCATCAATATTAGTTAGATTAAACGGAGGGGTAATTAATCGACTATGGGCTCCGATTGGTGCATTATATGAATTATAGCACGCTTGCGCAATGCCATCATAAGGCAATTGAGGAGGATTAGAACCATTTAATACTCGCTTCCAATTATTACCGCCTGCCACGATGATCTCTTGTTGCCAACCAAATGGTTCAAAAGAATCGTTTTCAAATGATTCTCCAAAAGGAATTTCTAATGCAGATAAAGTCGTCTGAGTTACCGAAGGTGAAAATTTAGTTTCTAATTTTAGTTGATTGCGGGCTTTGCAATCGATAGTATAACCTACATTTGGTAAAAGATTAATCACTTTTATTCCGTTTAGACCACCCCATTGGCTATAAGTTTGCCAAACCGCAGTATCAACTAATGTGCCATTAGGGTGCACATACTTAATAACTTTGGATTCGTCTTTTATCCGAATGGTATATTGGGTAGTAGCAGAATTATTAGATGGTGAAACCGTGACCCGAAAACTACAGTAACTAACATTAGATAAAGTCGGCACACCAGGAACTCTGGCTAAGGTTACCGTGTCTTTAGCCGAAAATTTACTTTCTCCATATTGATTATATGCGGAAACCCGAAAATAGTAACGAGTGTTAGGTATTAAATTGCGAATCTGATAACGATTTACATTGGCAGCGACTGAATCAATTATGGGAAAGGTACCATTTGATGATGTGTCACATCTGATATAAAAACCAACTTCATCAGTCGCATTGTCAGTCCAAGATAGAACCATACTATCATCCGAGACAGCGGATAACATTAAATCAGATGGCGGGATGGGAATGGGTACAGTAAAGAATCGCCATATTGCGGATGGAATTGAATTTGACCGTCCTAAACCTTTGGTTGAATCGAATGATCCCCCAAATGGTGCATATTCATCGTCTGTATCCACAATATGATTTCCAAGCAATTCTGAGTCAGTTTTTAGTTGTTGGTTATTAATCTGTCGTTCTTCAAAGAGGCCAGGCGAGAATTTTACATTTTGGGTTTTAAGGTTTAATAAATAAGTATCATTATGCGCCCATACCTGCCAATAATATTTTTTCCTTGGCTCAATATTCACATAATTGAACAGGGTTTCGGCTTGAAGTGCGCTTACTTTATGTAACGGTGGATAGAGGGTATCTAAAAATACATCATAATAATCAGCCGCAATTGAACTCTGCCAAATTAACTGACCATTTATTGGTTGAAGAACCGCACTATCAACTGGACTGACTAAATCAAAAGGAAACGGCGGATTGGGAGTATATTCGTCCGCACCAATATCAGGACGAAATGGGTCTCGGTTTTGATTATCAATATCATAATTGATGCTGGGAATTGGAGTTCCTTTTTTGTCGACATTGGCAGAATTCGGATTTATGTGTAAATCGCCTAATGAGATAAACCCAGGATTTCTACTTATACTATTTAAGTCTTTAGAAGAAACGGTTCGCCATTGTTGAAGAGTTGTGCAAGCTGAAGTCCAAAAGCCAATTAATTGACCATTTTGTCCGGGTGTAGAAACATATAAGTCATTGTAATTAGAATTAAATCCCGCACTGGTATTAGCACAATAGACCGCATAGTGTTTACCATTTCCTGAAACCTGACTCCGATTATTAAAAAGTATATTATTCTTGAAATTGATAATGCTCGGTTTATTGCGATAAATTCCATAAGAATTGGTATTGGTTAATAAGCCACTTCCGCCAATGTAAATTGAATTGTAATAAATATTCCAAAGCACATTAAGTTCCGAATTCTCATGTATTCCATAAATTGTCGCGCCGGAATGAGTGCGCATTGCATCTAAAGAAATAAAATTATTATCAATTAATGTTGTCTCGGATACCGAACTCCAATAAAGGTAAATTCCCCTAAAAGTCGGATAAACACCAGCGGTCCAAAAATCACGAATCTTATTACGGGTGATTCGGGTCTTGACTACGCTGTAATGATGAATATCAATTCCTTGTAATGTACTTGTTGATTGTTGAGTTTGAGTATAGATATCACATTCAGTTATTAAAGTATTATAGGCATTTGATTCTAAAAATATACCGGTATGACTAAAATCATATATTCGACATTGGCGAATAACATTATGGGCATTATCTAATGGTGTATTGGCTCCTCTAAAATAAATTCCATAATTGGCTGAAGTAACATTTGTGCCGGTAATATTACAATTTTCAACAAGATTGTTATTATTACCAATTGTTGTGGTGTCAACAATGAAACTTAAAACACCAGTTTGATTAGAAACAGTATTACTTCTCAACCAGCAATTTTTAATCACATTATCCGATGCACCATTATACAATCGCACCGCAGAACCGATTGTGGATGAATTGAAAATAATAAGACTATCAACAGTAACCTTACTGACACCTTTCAAGTCTAGAATAGTGACGGCATTATTACCTTGAATCGTAGGCAAAAAAGAGCCGCCGGGTCTAATAGTTAATGACCAGACATCGCGACGATAACCTGCAGGTCTCGTAAATCGTATGGGAAAGACTTCGCTCGAATAGTTCGTATTTATCAACTTAAATACGACATTACCGGTCACCACGGAATTATTCCACAAACTACAGGCTGAAGCCAATCGCGGCAAATCTCCACCAGAACCAATAAATTTAACTCCGCTGAGAGTATCATAAATTTTAAAACTACTCCTAAGCGTATCATCAGGAAAATATTGCTCATTTTTAATTGCTACCGAACATTTTACAGTTTTTGTTCCCGGGCTTAAACAAACATACTTGGTTTTAAAGGTATAATTTACTGAATCACCAACACCTAAAGGTAATAACGGAAAACATGTCTCTCGAACCGTAGTTTCATTATCAACACGATAAAAAACTAAAATTGTATCTTGGATATTATAGCCGTAATTCTTAAGTCGGACAGTAACAGAGATTGTTTCTTGTGGGATGACTACAGCAGGAGCAAAACTTACCTGGGTTATCACCATATCATTATGGTAGAGTTGTCTTTGCTCACATTCCAGAATTTTACTATTTCCGGCAATTACCATTTCATTCGTGGCAAAGATATCAGTAGACGGACGGTACTTATTTACATTACCAATTGCGACTCCATAAGTAATACCACCAGTAGAAGGCATTAACCAGTAATACCAATTGTCTCTTGCCTGCCACAAAAGAATGGTTTGATTGCCATTACCAGTGGCAGATCCTGCACAAGCAACGATTTCATTGCCATGATGTAAGTCATAGACATCACCGATTGCGATTTCACCAAAAGTTCCCCATTGGTTATAAGCACCTAATTGTTTGAGTGACCAACTACTTCCTAAACTTCGTAATATGAAGATATTTCCATAGGTTTGAAAATTCAAGCCATTATAAATAACAACTTCATTACCAGGATAATCTGAATCGACATCTCCAATTGCCACATCATAATAACAGACCGTATTAGAAGGTGCTTGTAATATTTGTGCCCAATACCAGTTAAGTGCTGCATACCTTAAGCGGAAAAGATTGCCTGCATGAGTCCCAACTGCTACTTCATTACCAGAATAGTTAGGGTCAAAATCGCCAACTGCAATACCATTAATATCCGAACCGTCGCTCCAGGGAAATGAATCAAATGCAAAGGTACTACCAGTCCAATGCATTCTAAATAGCGCCCTGCCAGCAGTAAAGAACACTTCATTTACACCATTACCATCAACATCACCAATTGCAATGTCAGTTATACCTGCAATGCCAGTACGAAAAGTGCGTGGTGAATAATTGTTGGGCAGTGATTCTGTTTGCCAAGTTGTACCATTCCACCAAGCGCGATATAATCGGGAAGTTTGTGAAGTTCCACCGTATCGGCCATAAATCATATCGGTAATGCCATCGTTATTAACATCACCAACCGCGGCACCGAAAAATCCCACACCCGAGGAGTCAATCCAACGACCATTTGCACCATGTCTTTGCCAACCCGCAGTTGCAACGTTAATCGGTGGTACGCTTGTTGTATCATTAATCAGTAAAGCGTGTCGGGGTTCCGATGACATTACCGCAAAAATTCTGACTGTGTCGTCAGCGCTTCCTTTAAATTTAGTTCCAACCGCAATATCTCGAAAAGTGCCTACAGGTGACGGTGGCGGTAAAATTCGTGTGGTATCAAACCGTATCGGTGATTTAATGTTTTCTGCAGTCGGAAAAATCACATTTTCGATACTCGGCTTTAGAAGCAGAACCCCGGTATCTTCAATCACAAAATAGGGTTTGAGAATCACGTTCTCAGCAGAAACTAAATTTGGAATATCGGCAGTTGTAACAGATACAGCAGTAAGCGACGATAAATTGTTGATTAACGGAAAAACTGCAATGATAATGATTACAAAACAAATATTAGTCTTGTTCTTCATTGTTATCCTTTCTTTTAGATATTTAGATAATAGGATGTGTTTTGTTTTCATTATAAAAGAGTAAACACAAAGACGCATCTCAACGACTGATGAATGTTAGTGCAGGAAGATGCTTTCCCTTTATTTCGATTGTGATGCGAGCCCGATTCAGGCATACTAAAATTGGCATGTAAAGTAGCTTAAATATAGTCAAAATTGATGCCAACATTGAAGTCGATACAACATCGATGATTGCATTTACAGACAACATCTTACCGGCTTTCTAATATTTAAAATTTTCAAAATAAAATACACTATATTTTAGTATACATATCAAAAATAATTATATCTCAAAGTTAATTATTTGTCAATAATTCCCTGCAATATGTCCAACACATACTATACAGTTTATGAGATTTAATTATAAATGGATATGGGAAACAGGTTTTTAAGTTAGCAAAGGTTAAATTTAAATATCGGTTTAAGAAATAAGAAAGAAATATGAGGCATGAGGCAATTTGAAAAAATATACTTTAATTTATTTTTATTATAAACAAATAAGAAGTGATTATTTATGGGAGGAGCTCAACTTTTGCTCCAGCAGAGGTCTTGTGAATATATTTAACAGCATATGAGTCTGATATTGGGGATAAAATTCGTTTTGTTGTCCCGGTTATGTTAGATAAAGTAGCAGAGACTCGGGTTTATGAAATGAATACAATAATATCTTAACATCGTATCTCTTGAGACATTTTGCCTTTTTAAAGAACGCTTCTAAAATTTTCCTGTCGCTCCAACACCAAATCGCAACTGAATCGACAACTATAAAAC
>CAYYPG010000015.1:0-29766 GCA_964473505.1 uncultured bacterium
CAACCAATTACTAACTAAATTGCCCGTGTTGTCCGAAATATCTAAATCATAATATGCTTCAATCTCTAATGTCAGACCCACTACATCTGAAGGCCAACCATCATCATCTTGCACTTGAATCTGACCTTGATATATTCCAGCTCTTGTACCTGCTGGCACTGAAACCCATACCTCAACAATGGCATTATCACCTAATGCTAACTGACTAATCGATGCTTGTAAAACCGGTGTCGGACCCAATACACCTGGTATTGCAATGTAAACATTAGAACTATTAATATATCGAGAAGGATCTGCCATATCTATCAAATTCTGACATACAAACCGTAAATTATATAAATCCGTATTCGATGGTCCATCTGGATCTGGATTCATTGTCTCGGTCGGATTCATCACAATAAAGCTACCAAGTTGAATTAATCCAGCTCCAGCTGACATTGAACCACTTATATTGTCTTCGACAATATCGAGATCTTCTTGAGGCCCAACATTAACCCTTAATTGAAATGAATCGCCTACCTGAGCAACGCTATCATATAAAACCACCCATCCGGTATATTCACCTTCAATCTGATTATTCGGAATGTCTACAGTTAAACTTACTATTTCACTAGCACCTAATGATAATTGCCAAGGATTAGAAATTGATAATGTCACCTGAGTCCCTGGAATCCACGCTAAAGGATTACTCGTATGATTCAAATCAGTAACCATCCAATAGATCTCATCTAAATCAGCATTACCAAATGGGTCTGGGTCTAAATTCAAATCCGGATTATTCGGATTAACCACAATAAAATATCCTGTAGGTTGTGTGCCTGGTGCAGAATTAAATGTCAACCAATTACTAACTAAATTGCCCGTGTTGTCCGAAATATCTAAATCATAATATTGTTGTGCAAGTAACGAGTTTAAAATACTGACCAACAGCAATACTAATAATAATTTTAAGGGTTTCATTGAAACCTCCTCTTGGTGCCAAACGGCCACAGTGTCCAAAACCTCACATATTGCGCGTTTGACGTTTGTAAACTTTGTGTTAGACCAAAACTTAGTATTTTTTTACTGTCAACTACTAATATAACATCTTTCATAAAACTCCTTTCGCCAATATATCTTTGTTTATAAATTCATTAATGTCAAAGAACAGATTTTTTATTTATAAAAAAAAATAGTATTATGATTGATTTTCATATAGTGTTAATTAATTTTTATCAGTACTCGCTTTTAGAAATTACGCTATCCACAAGCGAAGCAAATTTACTAGAATAAATAGAATCCGCACGACAACCACCACACCACCTCATTCTATTACAATACGCGCTTTCTCTCATAGCAAGACTTTCGACTGCAATTAGCTCTTCAATAGTAATCCGCATAATTATTCTTACATAAAACCAATTATTAATAACATCGCTAAAGTATACTAAAATTAACTTCACCTGTCAAGAGTCAATTCAAACCGCCCCTCTTATTTCCTTTCGTCAATGTTTTACCCCCAAAGCAATACACCAACTTCCAGACATCAATATTTATTTCTTTGGATTCCAATAAGTTATATAAAGACGCTAAAGTCATTCCGTATTGTCCTTTTCATTGATGTTTTAGGATAAAAAATTAATTTCCGTTCCTAAAATATGCAAGTGGGGGTAGGGGTATCTAAAAAGATAGTCCTTTCCAGAGTATATTCTTATGAACAAATGCTTGGAACTGATTAACAGGCAAGAAAGTATTGCAACCGTAGGTTAAATAAACGCGGTGAACAGAAAAAGTGTCTTTGGTAACACTTCTTCGTATTTCTCTAAAGAACTGGTAGTGTATAATATTTTGAGTAAATTTAGTATTGATATGCTTAAAGAAAAAGGTGTATCCCATTCAATGTTTTAACATAAATTAGAAGAAGACTACACCTATGGAAGAAAAAAAACAATTCACACAAAAATCTTGACGCTACCCAAAACTCATTTTGGCTTTCTATACAAAAATTGGCTTGATTACTTTTTAAACACTCCTAAAAATTGCCAATGTAAATCATATAATACCCAAGCAACTCTCAGGACAACTAGAAAATAGTGAAGGCTAAATTGTATCTATAGCAAAAAGTGATTTTTGGGACTTTTACTAGCCTCTTTTTTCTAATTTAACAAAAGGCAATATTAGTTATCTAATTAATATCAAGTAATGAACTACGGGTGTAGATTATAACTTGCTAAATTACTTCTCAATAAACAAAAAGGGATTAACTCGTTTGATTTCAGAAAACTTACCCCAATCCCCATGTCCCGGATAAACAATCGTATCATCTGAAATTAATAGTTGCAGTCGTTTCAGCGATTCAATCATCTTTTCTTCTGAAGCATCAGGAAAATCGGTTCTTCCAATGGAATCAAAAAATAGTGTGTCACCGGTAAAGGCTATTTTATCGCCAATTAGACAGATTCCACCTTTAGTATGACCTGGAGTATGATAAACTATTAATTCCACATCGCCTACTTTAATAATATCTCCTTCCTCTACCATAATATCTGCAGGAGGTGAAGAGACAAATTCACCCAAGAGCAAAGAAAGATTTTTTGAGGGATGAATTAGCAATTCTGCATCATCTTTGTGGATATAGATTTTTGCCCCGGTTAATTCTTTGATTGTTTTGTTCGCGCCAATATGGTCAACATGGCCATGGGTGTTTATAATATATTTGATCGTCCCGGATAATGTGGCTGCGGTATTAATAATTTTAGTACCCTCAAATCCCGGGTCAATAACCGCAATTTCATCTGCAGATTGTAAAAGATAGCAATTGGTCATCATATCGCCTACCGTGATTTGAATAATTTTACTCATTCTTACTTATAAATATGCTTATTACTGGTCTATCGTTGGTCTAATCAAATCGTTTGAATAGAAATTAGCAACAACATTTAATTTAATTTTATTGAGCAAGTTTAATGTCGGTAACACAATAAAGAATGCTGGTTTCGAATAATCCTTCAATTAGAATTACTGAATCTACAATGTTCATTGAGACATTACTAAGAGTCAATTCTCTATTTATTTTCTATTTTAGATCTGCTTTCTATTGCTAATAAAATTCTTTTCCATCTGATGCCAGCACTAAATCCGGCTAAAGAGCCATCTTTGCTCACTACTCGATGGCACGGAATAATAATTGGAAGAGGGTTATTGGCTAAGGCTTGACCTACAGCTCGCATCGCCTTAGGGTTTTTAATTTTTTGTGCCAATTCTGAATAACTCACAGTACAACCATAAGGAATTTTCATCGTTTCTCTTAAGACCTTTTGGGTAAAAATCGGTAAATTGCTAATATCACAAGATACCTTAAATTCAACTTTTTTACCTTGAAAATAATCTTTGAGCTGGGAAATTGTATTTTTTATTTGAGAAGTCGGCGTTATTTGTTCAGAGAATTTTTTTGTGCCTAAAATTATCTTCGAAACTCCGCGTGGGTTAGTTTCGATCCCGATATTTCCGAAATGTGTCTTGAGAATATACATTCCTCATAACTCCACTTATCCTTAAAAATTGTTTATGAGGTCTTGTGGAAATTGCAATGAATTAGGCTTGAGCCGCAACTGCACGCTTGCCGGCTTTCTTTCTAACATACTCGCCTTTATAGCGAATACCCTTACCTCGATAGACATCAGGTGGTTTAATCGCACGAATTTCAGCCGCAATTTCTCCGACCAATTGCTTGTCAATGCCCTTGATAGTTATTTCAGTCATTTGCTCTTTCGGGTCATCTGGATTAGGTATTTGTTGTAAATCAACATTAATGCCCGAAGGAATCGGAAAGTCAACTGGATGAGAAAAACCAACAAAAATTTGCAATCCGTCTTTTGTCTTTTGTGCGCGATAGCCCGTACCTCGGATCTCTAATTTTTTTTCATATCCTTGGGTAACACCAATTATCATATTCTTAACTAATGCCCGCATTGTACCGACAAAACGAGTTGCATCGGTCTTTTTACCCAATACGAAAATTTCGTTATCTTTAATTTCCACTGCAGTTAACGGGTGTAAGTTTAATTCCAAAGTTCCTAAAGGACCTTTTACTACTAAAATCGTGTTATCCGACTTAGTTTCAATACTTACACCTTTAGGTATTGAAATTGGTTTATATTTTTTTGCCATAGCACTATTATATGAAAAATTTGAAATTCGTCAAGAAGAATTTCCTAAAAGAACCAGTATCAAGATTTGGGGATAAATTAAGATAACTTAAGTTTTTTTCTAAAAGACGTACCCTCCTCTCTAATCTAATTAGTTTAGTATAAACAAAAAGAAGATACATTTTTTGAGCATATCAACTCAATACTGAATTTACACAAAATCTTATAATTTATCTTTACCTCATACGGTCTAACAAAAACGCTTATAAGGTATAGTATTCACGGATGTTCATGGTTGACTTAAACCATTTTTTTAGTATTATATTTTTTGTTATATTTTTATTTTAATTAGTTATATGGAGGCACAATGTTAAAAGAATTTGTCAATGAACCTTTGACTGATTTTACTAAAGACGATAACATTAAAAAGATGACCGAGGCTTTGACTAAAGTGAATCAAGCATTTGGTCAAGAATATGACTTAATCATTGATGGTAAATTTATTAAAGCCAAAGATAAATTTAATTCTTATAATCCAGCCAAGAAAGATGAAATAGTTGGTATCTTCCAAAAAGCTACAGAGAAAGAAGCCGAGATGGCATTGCAAGCCGCATTAGCGCGATTTGAAACCTGGAAATTTGTGTCAACTAAAGAACGGGCACTAATTCTACTACGCGCCGCCAATATTATGCGAAAACGAAAATTTGAACTGAGCGCAACCATGGTTTATGAAGTAGGAAAAAACTGGATGGAAGCCGATGCCGACACCGCGGAAGCCATTGACTTTTTAGAATTTTATGCCCGCGAAGCCATCAGATATGCTCAAGACCAACCATTGACTCCTTATCCTGGTGAATTTTGTGAACTTAAATATATTCCTTTAGGTGTTGGAATTATTATTCCACCCTGGAATTTTCCTTTAGCCATTCTGTGTGGTATGACTTCAGCCGCAGTTGTCACAGGAAACACGGTGGTATTAAAACCCTCAAGCGACGCACCTTTAATTGCTTATAAGTTTATGGAAGTAATGCTCGAGGCCGGTATTCCCGATGGTGTGATAAATTTTATCACCGGTCCCGGTTCAATTGCCGGAAATTATCTGGTAGCACATCCGAAAACAAGATTTATTGCTTTTACCGGCTCAAAACAAGTTGGTTTAGGAATTGTCGAGTTAGCTGGAAAAACTCAACCGGGACAGATTTGGATTAAGCGCGTAATTGCCGAAATGGGCGGAAAAGATTTTATTATTATTGATAACGAAGCAGACTTAAACGACGCCTTACCCGGGATCATTGCTTCCGCCTATGGCTTTCAAGGTCAAAAATGCTCGGCTTGTTCTCGATTAATTGTCCATCAAGATGTATATGATGAATTCGTGTTAATGGTAAAAGATGCAGTACAAAAGATTAAAGTCGGACCAACGAAAAATCAAGAAAATTATCTGGGACCAGTAATAAATGCTTCAGCTTATAAGTCAATTATGGAATATATTGAAATCGGAAAAAAAGAGGGTAAATTAATCGCTGGTGGCAAAGAATCACCTTTAGCCCAAGATGGTTATTTCATCGAACCGACGGTTTTTGCTGATATTGAACCGAATGCCCGAATTGCCCAAGAAGAAATTTTTGGTCCGGTTTTAGCAATAATTAAAGCCAAAGATTTTAACCACGCAATCGAAATTGCTAATAACACTGAATACGGTTTAACTGGTGCATTCTATTCGCGGAATCGAGAAAAAATCGCTAAGGCAAAGAGATTACTTCATTGCGGAAATCTCTATATAAATCGCAAATGTACCGGTGCCTTAGTTGGTGTCCATCCCTTTGGTGGATTTAATATGTCCGGCACTGATTCCAAAGCCGGTGGTAGAGATTATTTAGCCCTGTTTTTACAAGCCAAATCAATTGCTGAAAAACTATAATCCGATGTTAGTTATTTGTTGCGAGCTCTACGAATGAATAAAATGAGTTACCGCTTAGAAAAATTAACCGCAGAGCTAAAATCTACAGATTTTGTTTTAAGTGCCTAAACTTATTTCAAGATTACGTATCCCATATGACTTGGCAATTTTGAATCAACACAACTTCAATGCCATTAAAGACTGCTGATGAGTTTACTGGAAGAAATAAAAATGAACGTTGCTATATATTGCTTTACACTCTGAATATGAAGTCGTTATTATCTTTAGAACGAGGTAGTCTTATTTTGATTAATAAAGAATTTAAAAATGCTATCTCCCAAATTAGAAAAGTATCTCAGAATACTATTAAAAATAAATTTAACTACAAATGACTAACAAACCAAAAACTAATAAAAGAAAGGTTGGTATATGAATCCTAAAAAAAGACGAGTTTTAATAATGGGAGCAGCAGGCAGAGATTTTCATAATTTTAATGTCTTTTTTAGAGATAATGAGGATTACGAAGTGGTCGCATTTACTGCCACCCAAATTCCCAATATTGATAATCGAATTTATCCATCACAATTAGCCGGTAAGTTGTATCCCCAGGGTATTCCGATTTATCCCGAAGATAAACTTTCGGAACTAATTAAGAAATATCGTATTGATATTGTCGTCTTTGCTTATTCTGATATCTCGTTTCATTATGTAATGGATAAAGGTAGTGAAGTTTTAGCCAATCGAGCAGATTATTGGTTATTAGGACCTCACTCTACGCAATTAAAATCGAAAAAGACGGTAATTGCCATTGGTGCGGTTAGAACCGGTGCAGGAAAAAGTCAAACTACCCGTCGGGTCACCGAAATCTTATCGGAAATGGGAAAAAAATTCTGTGTTGTCAGACACCCTATGCCCTATGGTGATTTGACTCAACAGATTGTCCAGCGGTTTGAAAAAATAAGCGATTTAGACAAATATAACTGCACGATTGAAGAACGAGAGGAATATGAACCCCATCTCTTAAAAGGAACAACAGTATTTGCCGGTGTCGATTATGAAAAAATTCTTGAAGAAGCAGAACGAGATTTTGATGTTATTGTCTGGGATGGTGGTAATAACGATTTTCCTTTTTATAAACCGAATCTATTAATAGTAGTTGCCGATCCATTAAGAGCTGGGCATGAAATAAACTATTTTCCAGGTAGTGTCTTATTCCGGTCAGCCAATATCATTGTAATTAATAAGATGGATTCTGCCAAGCCCGCAGATGTTGCCATAATCAAAGACAATTTAAGTAAATTTAATCCTGATGCCACGGTTGTTGAAGCCCATTCCTTACTCACAATATCTAATCCTGAAATGATAAAAGGTAAAAGAGTCTTGGTGATTGAAGATGGACCAACTTTAACTCACGGCGAGATGAATTACGGCGCAGGCATGGTTGCCGCCCAAAGATATGGTGCGGCAGAAGTTATCGAGCCTCTTCCTTTTGCTACGGGTTCAATACTTGAAGCCTATGAAAAATATCCTCATCTAAAGAAATGTTTACCTGCACTTGGATATAGTCCAACCCAGATTAAAGAACTCGAAGAGACGATTAATAATACACCCGCGGATATTGTGGTCGAAGCAACCCCAGTTAATCTCTCACAAGTCTTAAAAGTTAATAAACCAATGGTAAATGTTGAATATCAACTGAAGGAAATCTCTAAACCTGACCTAAAAGAATTAATCCTCAATTTCTTCAGCAAAAAATAGGCGCAGTGAATTCCAAACTCGCGGGTTATCTCTGTTCGTAGGGTTAACAAAAAATATGCTAACTGCAACTTTAGAAGCACTTTAACCAAATCAATAGTGGTTCAAAAGACACGGAAGGCGTAATGTGAATATCCTGAAGGAAATAAGGTTGAATTAAAGTATATGAACTAAAACCAAAATGTAAAAGTTTAACTTTACAGACCTAAAAACTTAGTTTACACACTCATTCTAATTAAAGTTCACATACCGGCAGAGAATCTTTTGAACATATTGCGAGATACGGTCAATATTTGTGAAAATTTGTTATCGGTAAGCATATCTATTTTCCTTCTGTAAAGTTTCGTCAGGCTGTTTTGGTTGATACACTGCTGAGAGATATATTGGCAATGTTGGTTAAAATTTATTGTAGTTAGACTATCGGATTTCTTTCTTCAAAACAAGTCATTATTAATACATTCTTATCCTTTATTGTCAATATTTGTAAAAATTTATTATAGTTAAGTATATTTTTTCTTTCAGTAAGGTTTCATCAAGTTTTCACTCTAATACCGCTTTTCGTGAACTAATCTTTATGCCAATTCGTATCCAGATATACATAGCCTACTTTATCCTAAATTATGTCCTACTATAAGCTCGGCTAAAAGACTCTCTAAACTCGTCATTAAATAGTCTTCCAAGAATCGATTGATGAGTTCTTTTATATGGTATCATCCTCTCAGTTTTAACTACTGGGTTGAAAGTGTAATTAAACCTTCTTTTCATTTCAGTTCTCAACCCGCTACTTGATATACCCCACTATACCCCTGGTAAATAGATATTAGATATTAGTCGTTAGATTTTAGTGGGTTAGAAGAAAATGTTCCTTGATTTTTATTCTATTTATATATAGAATTTGTCGCGATGATAAACAATAGAAATAGTAATGATGAGGTAAGATTTGTAAAAGAAATAGGCAAAATTCTGCAAAAATACCGTAAAAACGCAAAATTATCCCAATCTGAACTCGCAGAAAAGATGGGTCTGTCTCGAACTTCAGGATTTAAATACATTTCGTACTTAGAAACCGGACGGATAAAAAATCCCTCACTTCTTACTATCCTTCGTTATCTTAAAATCTGCCAGGTACTTTGGCCTAAATTTTTTCAAGAATTAGCACAAATTGATTTTAATCTCCAACATCAAAAGTATCAAGTCGCAATTCCCAGTGATTTGCCTTTAGACCTACAAAAAAAGATTGACCGTGATACTGCTTTATATCTTATTAAAATCCAATATCCGAAACCACCTTTTGATGAACTTGATTGGCAACGCATTCAAGAAAAAGTTGATAAAAAAGTCAACGAGTTGCTCTCTCATCAAGGACTGAATGAAACCGATAAAATACCATATCTTAATTTTGTTAATGAACTGATTAAGAATTATGATACACCACAAAGCCAAACAGTCTTTGAAAAGTATTATCGGACAAAAGAATTAAATTGGCGAATAATAAGTGAGATTAGAAGTATTATTTACAAAGTTATCCGAATGGAACAAAAGCGACTAAAAAAACCTAAGGCATTAGACCCACAGAAAATTAGCACGATGGCAAGAAAATTTTTAGCCTATCGGATTCAAATTGAGCCAATCGAAGCCGAGGTACAAAAGAAATTAAGTGAACTTGGCGTACCGACTTTGTACCATCAAGGATATAAAGATTTTTGCCGTGAATGTTTTAGTCTAATAAAAAAATTTTATCAGAAAAAGCCAAAGAACCAAACAGAAGCCAAATTGATTTCAATAACTGATAATAAAGCATCCACATCAAGTCTTTACTCCAATCTAAATTTAATTCAGAAGGTTACCGAACTTATCAAGAAATGGAAAACACTGGGATTAAAAGAAGAAGTTTTACAAATAGTCAAAGATATAGTAATTTCGCATTTTAGAAACATTCAGCGCGAGGAACAATCAAACTCCGACGCACCGCATCAATAAATGAAAAGAAATATTCGCTAATCTCAATATCGGATTTTACATTTTGCGGTGAATGATTAAATTTAATACCGCTGAATAAATCATAGCACTTTAGAGCCTTGTACAATCTGTATTTTAGAGTCTGTCAAAAATTCACTTTTAATTTCACTCAGCTCGCATAACTATTTATCTTTTACTGTTTCCCAATATTATCGTACCAGACAAAATCCTTATATCATTATCTTCAAGTTAAAAGCAAGAAAAGTAATTTAATTAGGACGCATAATAAATGATAATCTTATGGTGTTTTAACTTATCTTATAAAAAGGGATAAAGAGATCAAAAATTTAGCCTCATTTTCCAACCAATTAAGATCTCAATCATATGCCAATAAATAATAAATTCTAATTTTTCAATCACCATTCGTTTGGTCTCATATAGTAAAGGAATAGATAGTTCCGTCTTAGATTTCAACTAATTAGAATTTAATTTTCCATCAAGCTTATAATAAGAAATCTCTGAAAAATGCTCATGAGACACCGAACCCTACGAAAAAACCAATAATTATGCTTTTGCATTTCATACCCCTTTTGAACCAATATTGACTTTGTCAGAGTTCTTAATAAGTACTCGCAGATTTATCACCCGATAAAAAGTAATATCAGATAGAGATTTATCATACATTTCAACCAATTAAAATTTCAATTTTTCACTTATATTCCAATAAGTGATAAATCTCAGGTAGCGTCACGATTTTGGTGTAAATTAGTTTTTCTTTCATAGGTCTGTCCTTTTTTCCTATTTATTTATTATATAATTTAAATATGTGAAAACATTGGAGAAAATACACCTTTCTCCTTAAAACGATACTGAATTTACCAAAAAAATATACGCCACCGAATCTCACGTTATTTCTTTTACTAATCGATTTGTCACCCAATAATTTAGTTTTACATTATAACCGATCAGCGATTTAATTTCAATCGATTTGTCTTCGGATAAATGTTGGGATTTCTAAGTTTGTCTTATCAATGATAATCTTGTCATCTTTTTTCAGAATTCTTGGCCGCACCGGGAATAAATCTTGGGATTCCAATAAATCACAAATATCAGAAATTTTAGGTAGGGGTTCTTCAATACCAGTGGCAATCACTGTGATGCGAATACTATCTTTGAGACTGTGGTCTTTTACCGCGCCAAATCTTATCTCCGCATAACCGTTAGTGGCATTATAAATAATCGATGCCGCTTCATTGACTTCTTGTAAAGTCATCGTCTCATCGCCCGCAATATTAAGTAAAATTTTTCTCGCGGTTTCAATATTAATATCTTCAATCAATGGTGAAGCAATGGCTCGATGTGCTGCTTCACTTGCCCGTCCCTCGCCTGAAGCAATCCCTGTAGAAATAAAGGCACTACCATTTTCTAACATTACATTCCGCACATCAGCAAAGTCTATATTGATTACACCTGGTTGGGTTATTAAATCGGAAATTCCTTTCACTGCATTTAATAAAACCTCATCGGCAAGTCGAAAGGCTTCAAAACAAGGAATCTGAGCATAATTAGTGAGTAATCGCTGATTGGGAATAACAATCAAAGTATCAACTTTATCTTTAAGTTCTCGAATTCCGTTCAGGGCTTGACGCATCCGATGTTTACCTTCAAAGTCGAATGGTTTTGTAACAACCGCAATAACAATCGCACCTTGGGTTTTAGCCACTTCGGCAATTAAAGGCGACGCGCCCGTACCAGTTCCACCGCCTTCACCTGCGGCTAAAAATACCATATCATAACCAGTAAGAATATCTTTTATTAAATCTAAAGACTCCTCACAGGCTTTACGGCCTAACTCAGGATTTCCTCCGGAACCGAGACCACCGGTTATTTGAGCACCAATTTGGATGCGATTTTCGGCTAAACTTGAAGAAAGGGCTTGTAAATCAGTATTAACCGCATAAAATTCCACTCCGGTTAATCGAGCTTCAATCATATGGTTAACCGCATTGTTACCGGCACCACCAATACCAACAACAGCGATTTTGGCTAAGTGTTTTTCGACAACTGGTTCAATCATTATTCCTCCTAATATTAAAACTTTTGACTATCATTTTTTATTTTAAGTACTTATTGTTTAGGTAAATAGTTCTTTTATTTTAGCCATCATTGGACTCCAGAAACTTTCCGTCGGAAGAACGAATGTTTCTTTACCGAAAAAACCATAATGAATTAGACCTAAAGCAGTTGTATAATCTGGACCTAACTCTTCAAAACGGTTAGTGGTATGTTCTGAACACCTATTGCAGAAAATCGACTTTACTGGTGCAATCTTTACCGGTAATCGCAAGATTTGCTCAGCCATGTGGTCAATACCTTTTAACTGGGCTGTGCCTCCAGTTAACACCACACCGGCGCTAAGACTATCAGCAAACCCTGATTCTCTTATCGCGGTTTCTGTATAGAGTAAAATCTCTTCAGCACGAGCTTCAATTATTGAGGTCAAGAACCTACGAAATACTTGCTTACTGATTCGACCGCTTAAATCTTCAATAACTATTGGCTCATCTTGGTCAATAAAACTTACCATTGCGGTTCCGTATTGCTTTTTAATCTCTTCGGCTTTTTTATAAGGAGTTCTAAGTCCAACTGCAATATCTTTTGTAATATTCTCACCACCAATAGGTAATATCTTATAAAATCGCAATTCGCCATCCTTGAAAATTGAGATATCAGTAAGACCTCCAATATCAACGATAGCCACACCTAATTCTCGGTCTTCAGATTCCGAAACCACTGATGCCAAGGCTTGGGCTTGCAGAACCAGGTCCCGATTTTTCAGTTCTAATCGGTCAAGTACCCGATGAATATTTTCTAAAGCGCCAATCTGTCCGATAACCAATAAGGCTTCAACTTCCAACCTAAAACCAAACATACCTATCGGATTTTTTATTCCTTTTTGACCATCTACAATGAATTGACCTGGTAGCACATGAATAATTTGTTCGTCGTTAGGAAGTCTTAAAGTTTGCGCCTGACGAATCACTTCAATAATATCCTTTTCCGTAATACCTTTAGACGGATTTTTAACTGGAACGGTTGCACCACTGGTAATATGTTTAATATAAGACCCAGCAATTCCCACATAAATTAAGCAATTTTTTGCATTAATGCCCGACATCTTTTCTGCATTTTCAATTGCTGATGCGACCGACTCTACTGCGGTATCAAGATTAACGACCATCCTGTTTCGAAAACCATCAGGTGCTGATCGACCATAACCGATGATATTATATTTGCCGTTTGAAGACTCGGCAAAAACACATGCGATTTTTGTTGTTCCTATATCCAAGCCAATGATTTTTTTTGTCTTTGCCATGTTGTTACCTCCAAATATTTATTAAATTTTCTTTTTCTAGTAAAATTAATTTATTGCTTAACTTTTCTAATCTAAATAACATTTTTGTCATTTAATTTACCTCCAAGATTGAGATAAAATTTGTATCCTCTCTTGTGAACTTATTCTAAGGTGTAACTTTTTAATTTTAATCGCAATAATTTTACACCCAAACCACATACAAAATTAGATTTCTCGTTCTGATAGAGTGGTTGACTTAGTGCTCTACGATTAATCCGTTTTATTTTAGCCATTGCAGTATTTCGCAAATTTAATGATCCTAATAAGCATAATCCTCAGAGGGTATATTTCACTTTTCTGCAGATTCATATGACCCTGTACTATATAATCAGCCGTTCTAATTGTACCATTTCTTACTTCGGTAAAATTCGTATTTTATCAGGGAAAATTGCCATTATCATTTTATTAGTCCTAAGGTCTAAGTCCCAATTTTTTCTTTCTGCCATCGCTTTATTTCTAACACTTTAGGTATAATTTGGATCTCTTCTTCTAAAATTATTCCGGTTTCGAGTTCTATTTTACATTTTATTATTTGCATTAATTCATAGACATCGCAAAATTTTGCCTTATTGCGATTAATTATAAAATTGCCATGTTTTTTCGACACATAAGCACCTCCACAACTTAAACCTTTAAGACCAAACTCATCAATTAACTTTCCTGCCGATATTAAGATTTGGTCATTTTTCAAAGATTGATTTATATTTTCTAATAGTTGTTTATCTTGTGTGGGTAAATCTTTTCTTGGTGGATTTTTGAAAACTGAACCGGCGGATGCACCCCACGGTTGCCGTTCTTTTCTTATTTTACGATATTCCGCTATCCGATTTTTAATATCTTGAGTAGCAGACGGCGTCAATTCCATCACGCCTTTGGTAATAATAAAGCCAAATGGTAATTGGCTTTTTCGATAACTGAACTTAAGTTCCAATTTATCTAAAGTTAATTCTTCTCCGTCTTCGTCAATGCCGGATATCATTTTAATATGTTCGCCAATATACTGAGAAAAAGCACCGGCATTAGAAACCACGGCACCACCAAAAGTACCTGGAATTCCACAAAGAAATTCTACTCCGCTCAAACCTGCGAGCGAAGCATACCTGACTATTTGGGTTAAAGGTGTACTCGCGCCAACGGTCAGTAGATTGTTCTCTTGCTTAATATAAGAGTATTTTGAACCCAATTTCAAAGTGATGCCCTCTATTTCCTGGTCGGAGATTAACAAGTTTGAACCATTACCTATTACCCAGAGTAAAATATTTTCCGATTTTGCCAAATGAATTAGCTTTTTTATCTCGTTATCACTATTGGTTACGACCATACATTCAACCCGTCCACCGATTTTAAATGTGGTATACTTGCTGAGTGATTTCTGCCAATAAATTTGCGTCAGATTTTTGTCTACCATTGCCATTAATCGTTTCGTCCAACTTTTTACCATATGTTACATTTTAGACAGGACAAACATCGATTTTTTTCGATGCGAAGTACAGGCTTCTTCTTTAGTAGATGTCCTTGATAATTTTGCGTTGTGCAAGCAATTTAATAGTTTTTCGCCAACTTGCCAGATATTGCCGGCACCTAAAGTAATTATCACATCACGCGGTTTGATTAATTTCATAAGGAAATCAGGAATTTCGTTTAAGTTTCGTTTATAAAAAATTTCTATCTTGGGATTATGATTACGAACCGCATTAATAATTAATTTTGAAGTTACTTTGGGAATAGGTGGTTCTGATGCCGGATAAATTTTGGTAATAATCAATTTATCAACGAAATCAAAACAATATCCAAACTCTTTAGCCAATGCTTGAGTTCTAGTATAACGATGGGGCTGAAAGACTGCAATAATCCGATTGTTTGGATAGGCATTTCGTAAGGCTTGAAGCGTGACTTTTATCTCAGTAGGATGGTGTCCATAGTCATCTAACACAGTAATATCTTGGATTTGACCTTTCAATTCTAATCGGCGATGAACCCCGGGAAATCTCGCTAATGCTTTAACAATCTTGGTTAAAGGTAATTCAAGTTTTAAGCCAACACAGATTGCTGCTAATGCATTTTGGACATTATGCCAACCGGCTAAATTGATTTTAACTTTTTTGCTCTGGCCATTGTAGCAAACCGTAAATTGGGAAATGAATCGGTTTAGTTTTATATTCTCGGCCCGAACCATTGCTTGGCCTTTTATTCCATAAGTAATATAATTTCGCTTAATTTTAGAAAGTATCCGTTTAACATTAGGACAATCTGTACAAAGAACTGCCGAACCATAAAAAGGGACCTTATTAATAAATTCCACAAATGCCTTTTTAATCTCCGATAGATTTGTGTAGCAATCCAAATGTTCGCGTTCGATATTAGTGACGACCACGATCGTGGGAAACAATAAAAGAAAAGATCGGTCGCTTTCATCCGCCTCAGCTACTAAGTATTCACTCTTACCTAACTTAGCTCCAGTTTGCATACCAACCACCTTACCGCCTATTACTACAGTTGGTTCAAGCCCACATTCTTCTAAAATTGAAGCGACAAGCGAAGTCACGGTAGTTTTGCCGTGAGTACCGGATATAGCAATAGAATATTTCATGCGCATTAATTCGGCTAACATCTCAGCCCTTGGTATAACCGGCAAACCCTTTTTTAGCGCCGCGTTTATCTCTGGGTTATTTTTAGGTATTGCCGATGAATAGACAACAACATCCGCGCCTTCAATATTTTGGGACTGATGTTTAAAAAATATTGCTATGCCGTTGGCTCTCAAATTATCAATAATTGGGGAATGACTAATATCAGAACCCGTAACAATAAAACCTAAATTCTTAAGTATCAAAGCCAGTCCTGACATACCGACACCGCCAATACCAACAAAATGAATATGTCTCAATTTGCCCAGCATATTTATCCCTGCACCAAATTATGCTTAAAACTTGATTTACCAATTAGCATATAGCAAATTACAAATAGCATTTGGCCTCTTATCTTCTAATTTATTTAGCATCTACAATTTATCCTAATGGATTGCTTTATTCTTTTCGCAATAATTTCGGCTGAATCGGTCTTGGCTATCTTTTTCCCATTAATACTCATCTCTTTTAAGCGGTCTGGGTCTTTAATTAGCGATTCGATAAGAGTCTTAGTTTTCATCACAAAATCTTGAGAAATCTCTGAGCGGCGGCATTGGTCCAAAATGATTGCAGCCCGATTTTGGGCTAAAAATTGAGCATTTGCTTGTTGGTGGTTATCTGTGGCAAATGGGAAAGGTATTAAAATTGATGGGATTCCAAACACTGAAATTTCTGACAGGACAATGCCGCCGGCTCGCGAGATAACAATCGTTGCCTGACGATACAGATCTTCCATTGAATTAGTAAAATCGATCAATTGACAATTTGTAGATTTTACTTTATCTTTAATCAATAAAAAATTTCTTTTGCCGGTTTGGACAATAAATCTTAAATCCGGCATTAACGATGCCAATTCCACGCCTAACAAACTCAGAAAATAGGCACCCTGACTACCACCCAATACTAATACTGTTTGGCCATCATCTTGACGCTGACAATTCTTAAATTGTGAACGTAATGGATTTCCAGAATAAAATGTTCTACCTTTGATGGGTTTAACTAAAGGAAAACCCAAGAATATTTCTTTTGCCCAACGAGAAAAATATTTTGTCGTGCGTCCGGGGATTCGATTCTGTTCTAAAAGAAAGAACGGCAATGACAAAACAATCGCCCACAGTAAAGGGCCAACAGCACTAAACCCTCCGGTGGCAACAATTGCTTTCGGTTTTACTTTCATTAAAACCCAAGGGACTGAGAATACATTTATCAATAATAAAATAAAGAAGTAGATTTTGCTAATAATGTTTTTGCCCAAAAAACCGCTTGAGGGTAAAGTCCAATAAGCAAATTGATAAGCACGCATCTGGTCAACTTCAAATTGGGAAGAACGACAGAGAAACACCGGCACAATACCTGCTTGACGCAAAGCCTCAGCAATAGCTACACCGGGCAAAACATGACCGCCGGTGCCACCGGTAACAATTAGAACATTCATACATTGTTTTTGACACGGCAAGTCTTTAGAAAAATCTTTACTAAATGACAAATTTTTATTAATCGCCACAACTAATAGCGAAAAGTTTCTCTTTCTATATCCGAATAATTCGAAAATCATCTTTACTTTAGGTTTAATGTCTCGAAAGTAGAACTGAAATTTATTTATAAATGTCATCCTTGTCTCCAGCGTTTATATAACCAATTAGAACCGATTCTACGCTTTCGCCAACGTAAACGTACTAACCGAAAATTAACATCGCCATCAATATTTTTTCTCCGAAACTTTGAAACATTTAAAACCACACCGATAGCAAACAGATTAGATATCAAGGCTGACCCACCATAGGAAATAAATGGCAAAGGCTGTCCCGTTACAGGAATTATCGCGAGAGCAACTGCCAAATGGACTAAAACATACTGAAAAACCACTACCATAATACCGGCAACTAAAAGACAGCCGAATGTATCATTAATTTCCCTGGCAATCTTTAATCCCCGATTTAACAACACAAAAAATAATCCCAAAATCAAGACACTGCCTATAAAACCACCTTCTTCGCCAATCGCCGAAAATATAAAATCCGTATGTATTTTTGGTAAAAAATAATACTTCTGTTTTCCTTCGCCCAAACCTTTACCCCTGAATCCACCAGAACCGATGGCAATTTTTGATTGAATTTGTTGATAAGTTGTACCAGCCTTATGTTGCTGATAACGATTTTTCGCATGAGGTATAAAATTAACGGAGATTATCAAAACAATAATTCCCAAAATACTGGTAAACAAAATATATCTTAACTTCACACCGCTAATAAAGAAAATTAATAGCGCCGAAAAAATAACAATTATGCAGGTACCAATGGCCGGCTGTAATAACAGTAACACAGCGGTTAAAACGACAACTGAAAATGGAAAAATAATTGATGCTCGATAAATTTGCCATAAATAGACAATTTTGTGAATTACCGAGTTTCTATCGCCTCTCATCTGCGAAGTATTATTTACCGATAAAAAATTAGAACTAGCGGATTTAGCTGAATACTCAAACCAAGAATACAGATTTTTATCTATATTGAAGACCGGTTGAAGGTATGCATCCGAGCGATTTGTCCCTATAGAAGAAAAAGCCGTCTTTTCTTCTTTAGATTGACGATTAGCAAAATAGCCAGCTAACCAAATGACCAACGCATATTTGGCAAATTCAGACGGTTGAAACTGAACCGAAAGCCATTTTGCTTTTGTCCAGCGTCTTGCACCCGCAACTTTTCTACCAGTAATTAAAGTAAATATCAAAAATATGATTGCAATGATTAACAAAATATCTTTAATCCGTCTTCGATAATAGTGATAAGGAATAAAACTCGCTACGGCTAATGCAATAAAGCCAATTCCTATTCGAACTAACTGGTCTTTCAAATAATTAAAACCAAACGGAATCGTCACTGAATATACCATAATTAAGCCGATCATAGTTAACATTACAGTTATCATCAGTATGACCTTATCGTAAGGACTTTTTCCTTTAAGACTAAGCCGGTTCCACGAGACTGATGATCTCTTATATCTTGATTTAAATCCCGAATATCGATAATTACGCTTTAACATCCTATTTGCTCGTTTTTATTAATACTGCAGATATTTTCATAATTGTATGAATAATATAAATAAAGAGTATCAACATTAATTTTTACTTGCAGATTGTCTATTAAGTATCTCGTTTTTGCAAAGGTATTGAAAATCGTTTATTATTTTTCATATTTACTCGTAGAATTGGACTCGCTATTTATTTTATTAACAATCGTTTTAAACATATGCCCCCGCTCTTGAAAATCGCGAAAAGCGTCATAACTGGCAAAACCCGGCGAAAATAAAATTAGATCGCCTTCAACCGCTTTGTCTTTTGCTAACCTAACAGCTTCTTCAAGCGAATCGGCTAATGAAAATTTGAAATAATTTTTCGCTTTCAACATTTCAGCTAATCGTTTCTGATTTTCACCCATAAGCACTGTCCATTTAGCTCTATTAACTATCGCGTCAATATAATCTTTCACATTAAGTTTCTTTTCCGCACCACCGGCAATCAGAATGATGGGTTCGGTAAAAGCATTTAGCCCGGCAATACCCGCTGTGGGGTTGGTGCACATTGAGTTATTAATATATTTTACACCTTTTATCGTCCGCACATATTCTAAACGATGCTCTATTCCACGAAACTTCTTTAAAACTTTGACAATTGATTCATTACTAACCTTCAAAATCTTTGCAGCAGCAATTGCCGCCAACACACAATCTAAATAATGGTCTCCAGGTAATTTTATCACATTGCGAGAACAAATTTTCTCGCCCTGAAAATATAAGTTACTTCCATAGAGATAAGCACCGTTAACTTTCCTGAAACGAGAAAAATAGACAACTCGGGATGGAACTTTGTCTATATAAGTCATTATGGTATTATCCTCGGCATTAATGATGGCATAATCTTTTGCCACCTGTTGGGCAAAGATTCTAAACTTTATCTCCTGATATCTTTTTAAAGTTTGATGGCGATTCAGATGGTCAGCGGTAATGTTTAAGAGTATTGCAATCTGCGGATGAAAATAAAACGACCGTTCTAACTGAAAACTTGATACTTCAATGACATAATAATACTTTAATGGTTCAAACAATGCTTGAGCAAAAGGTAATCCTGGAGCTAAATTTCCGCCGTAAAACGTCTTTTTTCCTGTGGCCCTTAATATCTTGCCCAATAAAACCGTAGTTGTCGATTTACCATTTGTTCCTGTGATGGCAACTAATTTTGTTCTACGGATTGTTGGGGATAATAACCTCTTTTCACCAATATCAAGCAAACGCAAATCATTACCAGATAGGGATGATTTTTGATTTAAAGTCATGATAGATTTTCGAGATGACGAATGACGAAGGTGCAATGCCGAACGGTTAATTTCCAATGAAGTAAAATCAATTTCATCGATTACTGGAATATTTTTGCGCTCGAAAATTTTTATAACTTTATTTTGTGGACTAATACCAGGGCTACAGACCGCAAATTTTATTTGGTTTAACATCGCTCGCACATTTTTATCATTCAGCACAAAACAATTCGGATGCTGTATTATTTGGCGGACAACATTATCTTGAAATACTTGTGCCTTCTCATCATAGACACTAATGAAACTTCCTATTTGGAGCAAATATTTTGCAACTAAAGTACCGACTCGACCTAAACCTATAATTGCGATAACATCGCTGGGTGATTGTTGCTTATCGTTTTTGTTTATGTTTCTCATCTTATTTTCAATGTTGATATTGCCAAAAGTGCTAATAATATTGCAATTATCCAAAATCGGACAACAATTTTTGGTTCAGGCCAACCACATAATTCATAATGATGATGCAGTGGTGCCATCCGAAATACGCGTTTGCCGCGCGTCAGATGGAAATAGATTACTTGAATTAATACGGATAATCCCTCAATCACAAAAACGCCACCAATTAAAATTAACAAAAATTCTTGTTTGGCAATAATCGCACAATATCCAATAATTGCGCCTAAAGGCAAAGAACCGGTATCACCCATAAAAATTTCTGCTGGAAAAGTATTGAACCATAAAAATCCCAAACAAGCCCCCATTATCGTAAAACATAATATTGTCATCTCACCAGCATTGGGTACAAAAAGGATATTAAGATATTCGGCTAATTTGGCGTGACCGGCAACATAAGATAGTACCGCATAACTACCCGCCGCAACACCTAATAAACCAGTTGCTAATCCATCTAAGCCATCAGTTAGATTAACTGCATTAGATGAAAGCACAATCACCAACATAATAAACGGTATATAAAAAATACGAAAGTCAATTATAATATTTTTAAAGAATAAAAAGTTAGTGACTGTTTTGTATTTTGCCTCCATGGGCGCAAAATATAGAGTCAAGCCGACAATAAAGGCAAACAGAATTTGAAAGATAAGTTTTGTTCGTTTATTTAATCCCACGGGTTGTCTTTTAAGCACTTTTTTATAATCGTCAAAAAATCCTAACAAACAAAATGAGACCAAAACAAAAATGCCTAATAAGATATTTCGGTTGGTTAAATCCGAGAACAATAAAGTTGCAATGACAATCGCGAAAACAATTAAAATACCACCCATTGTCGGTGTGCCGGCTTTGATTTGATGTCTCTGGGGAACTTCGTTACGAATATTTTGTCCTAAAGCCATATTGCGCAATTTTTTAATGCACCATGGTCCGATAATCAGCACAATAAAAAGGGCAAGTACTCCGGCATATGCGGCGCGAAACGTAATGTATCTAAAAAGATTAAATAAAATAAAATAGTCCTTTAAGGGATATAATAAATGGTATAACATAATTATTCCTTTTCAATTATCCGTGTTCGGTCCATCGGCCTTATAAAATTTTTTGTTCACCTAATTCCAAAACATAGCTATTTTCTGATTTAATTGCATTTTCTTTTTAATAAATTTTCCACAACTTCTTTATCAGAAAATGGGATAATCATATCACGAATGATTTGATAATTTTCATGCCCCTTACCTGCAATTAATATAACATCATCTTTTTGTGCCAAAGATAAGGCACGGCTGATTGCGGATTCTCGGTCAACAATAACTTCATAATTATTTTTTATGATTCCTTTCTTAATGTCTTCAATTATTTTTAACGGGTCTTCATTGCGGGGATTATCTGAAGTAATTATCACCAAATCTGCAAGTTCGGTTGCAATTCTTCCCATGCCTGGTCTTTTCTGAGAATCACGATTACCGCCACAACCAAATATGACAATTAAACGACCGTGAGCAATGTTTTTAAGTGCCTCTATCGCTCCCTTAAGGGCATCTTCAGTATGAGCATAATCAATGTAAACCGAAAACTCACAAGGAAAATCAATCTTTTCCAATCTTCCCGGAACACACTTTAACGCGGAAATACCCTTTGCGATAATCTCATCCGGTATTCCGAAAATTTTTGCAGTTGCAAATGCAGCTAAAATATTATAAGCATTATGTACACCAATTAGCGTGGTCTGTATGTGGGTCTTTTGACCTTGGACTTTTGAATTTATTAAAATTTCGGTTCCTTCTTGATTTAGGCTAATATTCTCAGCATAAAAATCACTCTCTTTATTTCTCAATGAATAACCAATAACTTTCGCCGGTGTGGTATCAATAATCTTTCGAGAAAAATCGTCATCAATATTTACTATGGCATAAGCGGAAGAATCAAGGGGCTCAAATAATTTTAGTTTGGCTTTACCATAGGCTTCTCGGCTGCCATGAAAATCCAAATGGTCTGAAGCCAGGTTAGTAAATATTGCAACTTTGAAATCAAAACCATAAGTTCGTTCCAAGGCTAAAGCATGCGATGAAACCTCGCTTACGCAATATTTAATATTTTGAGAAACTAAATGGGATAAGAAAGCTATGAAATCTGCGCTCTCCGGTGTCGTATTTACCGCTTTATTCCAGTTGTTACCGTCAAAATACCCAATTGTGCCAAGCAAACCAATTTTTTCTCCCCAAGTTTCAATTATTGATTTTATCAAATAAGAAGTCGTGGTCTTTCCATTTGTACCAGTGAGGCCAATCAAATTAATTTTACGCGAAGGGAAATCAAACATATGATTAGCAACAATGGCTAAAAATCTTCGGGGGTTATCAGTATAAATACCAGCGACATTATAGTTTTGGGTTATTTGGGTAAGAAGTTCCTGATCATCCGTAGCAATTGCGACCGCTCCTTTTTGAATTGCCTGCTCAATGTAATGTTTTCCCGATGTTTGATAACCACTAATTGCGACAAATAAATCATAAGGTTTCGTTTTCTGGGAGTGATATGAAATACCGTATATCGTTTTATCAGGTCCGATTAATTTAACCACTCCTAATAAAGGTCTTATTTCGGATATAATTCGACTGAGTGATTTCACATTTATCTGCATAGACATCTCATCAGAAATGAGGTCAATACAAAAATTTCCATCGACAGATTATTAATTTTTAGTAAGTTATATAAGGCGGTCTCGTAAAATGTTAAACAAGTAGTCCCGCCAGTAAAACAAAGTCTCGTTGGATTATCAATTAAAAATATTTGCATTTTCATTTTTCAGTTCATCTTATTCACAAATTCATTAGTATACTTTATCCGTAAAGCAATCTCACGAAATGCCGGACAAGTAGTCTCGCCAGCGAAACGAGATCTCTTTGGTTCATCAATCATAACTGCAATTAGAAATTGAGGATTATTTTGGGGAAAGAATCCGACAAAAGTCATTATCGATTTTGTTGCGGAATAAGTTCCATTGGGTTCAATTTTTTGTGATGTGCCGGTTTTACCACATACTTGGCAATCATAAAGCGCCGCTGCTCTACCGGTTCCACGGTTAACAACTTGTCCCAAGATATCTTTGATAATTTCCGCATTTTTTTCGCTCATTACCCGTCGAACTATTTTCTTTTGTCCTTGATATGTTATCTTTCCGTTTTTAATAATTTCTTTAACAATATACGGTTTGAGTAATAAACCGTTCTGGGCAACTGCCAAATACGCGGTGGCTAATTGTAATAAAGTTACTCGCAAACCTTGACCAAATGAATTGTTGGCTAATCTCAATTGCGTCATCGATTGTGGTCGATCTAAATAACCATTGGCTTCTCCTGGTAATTCGATTCCAGTGGTTAGCCCAAATCCAAACCTTCTTGCCATCTCGTAGAAATTTTCTGCGGGAATTTCTTGGGATAACAAACTCACACCAATATTAGATGACTTAGCAAAAATATCGTAAAAATCAACAATGCCATTATTGTGGACATCTTTTATTTTTTTACCGGCAATCTCAATATAACCTTTAGAAACATCCCATTTTTTTGAGAGCAAATGTTCTGTCGGCAATAATTCTAATGCGCTGGCACAGATTACCAACTTAAAGACCGAACCGGGTTCGAATTCATCGCTTATTGCGGATGCTTTCCATAAATTACGGTCAGTAGCAACGAATTTGTCTGGATTGTAATCAGGATAATCTACCATTGCTAAGACCGCTGCATCTTTGACATCCAAAATCACTATTGAACCCCGAATTGCTTGCAAATTTTCTACATATTTTTGTAATGTTTGATACGCAAGCTGCTGCATATCAACATCAATAGTAAGCACAACGTCGCTGCCGGCAATCGGTTGCTTTATCGGATAAGATGGCCAAACATAATGGTTTCCGATGGCATCCTTCTGTTTTAAAATCCAACCCGGTTCTCCGCTCAAAACTTTATCAAAATAATTTTCAATGCCTGCTAAACCATGTTCTTTTCCAATAATACCAACAACACTGGCGGTAACTTCGTTAAACGGATAGATTCTTTTTGTCGCATCGTTAACATAAACACAATTGGTAAATCGGTGGCGTCTTAATACTTCTTTTAATTTCAACGCCTGTTCATATTCAATCATTCGGGCGAAAGTAAAATATTCTTTACTTTGAATTAGTTTATTAAGAATTTCGGATTTTTCTCCGATTCCCAATGCACTTAATATTTGCGCCGCACTATCAGGATTACGCACATACCTTGGATGCACCGAAACCGTTGCGCTCAATTGACAAAAGGCTAACAGACGATATTGCCTATCCAAGATACGTCCTCTTTCCGCAATTAAAGTATCTTTTTGCCAATGTTCACTTCTTGCCAGTTTCTCATACTTTTGATATTCCACAATTTGAGTTATAAAAAGATAAATCAGCAATCCAGCAAAGGTAATTGATATACCCCACTTAATTAATTTTATCCGTTTAATCACATTAATCATTTTCTGTCAGCTAATTGACGGTTCTTTCTTTGCCCTGGTCAGATTCTTCGGTAGATAAACTACACCAATAATTACTTTTTTTAAGCCCTTAATCGAATCACTCATGTTTTACCACGGGATTTGTCAGGTTTTTTTCAGCATTAAGTTGATTTTTTTCATTGGTGATGGTGGTTGTTTTAGGATAAGTCAGACCCAAAGCAAGCGCCATCTTTTCTAAATTAGCAAACAGAAAGACGCGATGTTTTTCGGCTTCCAAGTTCAAAACTTCATCTTTGCACAATTTAAGTTCAGTTTCCAAGCGAGTAATCTCCTGCGTGTAAATAATGCTATATCGGTAGAGGACAAGATAAAGGATAAAAAATGCCGCAATCGCAAACACAATTAGAATTCCTTTCATGGTTAATCTTACAGTTTTTCACCGGCCCTTAACCGCGCACTATGGGCTGAAGGATTAGCTTTTATCTCATTTGGCGATGGCGATAACGGTTTTTTGGTCATAACCTTTAGATGACCATTGCGCTCCATATCACGAAAAGTATTTTTCACAATTCGGTCTTCTAAAGAATGATAGGCAATTGCAACAATCCGGCCACCAACGGACAAAATCCTAATCGCACAATCAAGCCCTCGCTGAATATTATCCAATTCCTGATTTACCGCAATTCTTAAGGCTTGAAAGATTCGAGCCAAGGTCTTTTTAATTTTATGAGCCGGAACGACTTCCTGAATGACTTCCACTAAATCATAAGTCGTATTAATCTTATTTTTCTGTTGATACACTCTTTGGGCAATTTTGTAAGCAAACCTTTCTTCGGCCCAGTCCTTAAAAATTTTTTTCAAGGCTAATGGTGAACTGCATCGAATAATATCGCGAGCAGTCAAATTAAGACTTTGGTCAAACCGCATATCCAAAGGTCCGTTCTGCTGATAAGAAAATCCTCTCTTTTCAGAAGTTAACTGATAATAAGAAGCCCCGAAATCGAATAACACCCCTTGAATTAAGTATCCTGGAAACTTTTGCACCACTTGGTCAAGATTCGTATAACTCATCCTAAAAAGATAGAGATTGGAGTAATGTCTTAAACGATTCTGGGTATAATTGATTGCATCCGCATCACAATCCAAACCAACAACTATACTTTTTTTATCGGGCAAATGCTCTAAAATTGCTTGTGTATGGCCACCGCCACCAATTGTCGCATCAATGTAAAGACGCGGTAAATCAGAATTTTGTGATTTTGTCATCAGATAATAAATTACCGTATCAACCATTACCGGTCGATGAAAAAAAAATTGCTCTTTTACCATCTTTGACCAGTCTTAGTTAACGAAATTAAACATTACTTCGGGCAGCGAATTAAAACAACTAACATTAGGTATTCAAAAAAGTTTTCATAAAATAACTAGCTATCATTTTTAGCTTACAACTTTTCATTTCAATAATGCTCAAAATCAGAAACCTTAAAATTTCTACTATAGTTTAAGTATTCATTAATTTTAGTCATATCCGAGGTATGTAATTGTTGAGCTTTCTTATGATATTCATCAAAAATCTGCGGATTCCAGATTTCAAAATAATTTCCTACTCCGGCAATTATAACTTCACCGGTGGAGATTTCCGCATATTCCAGATACCGTGACGGAATCAAAATTCGGCCTTGCGTATCTAACTTTACAAACTCAACATTGTTCTCAAAATAGCGTCTTAGCCTTAAAGAATCTTCATGAAATTTGGAGAGCCGTAAAATAATCTGATTTTCAAATTTTTCCCATTCCTCAGGAGGATGGACTTCTATGGTCTTATCTAAACCAGTATTCAAAAGTAATTCAGTATTTTCTGCTGCTGGCAAAAGACGGCGATAACGAGCCGGTATCGCAACTCGACCTTTAGCGTCAATTGCATAACGGTAGACACCTCGAAAACGATATACCATGTCTAAATATTATCCTTTTCGAAAATATTCATCTTTTTTTAACTAAGTTCAAAATATTGAATTTTATCTTATTATTATTTATTTACTTATAACGTCCGACAGTTTTAACATAAAATGCTTATTCAGCCATATACTAAATTCCATGCACTACTATACCTTTCGCCCCAAAAAGAGCACTTGTCAAAGATCTCGTTTATTCTCCACTATTCACCACTATTCAACACTTTCTAAACTATAATACCAACTTGATGTTTTGTCAAGTGAAAAATTTTTTATCTTAAAATAATATAACGCTTTATATTACAAATATCTTAATTCAAATATTTTTAATGATTTCAAAAAATGCTTGTTAGGGATAGGAGGGGTATTTTAGGAATGGCAATATTTCATTTTCCAGTAGATATATTGGTACGATACCAAGACATTTTATTCACTCTAATGACATAATTATCTCACATCATTAATCTTATATAGGAACATCATAACGGATTTTATCATTACTCTTGGGCATCTGCCTTTTTTAGATAACCAAGAGGATGTTAGATACTCATACCTTTGAAATGTTCTGGATTGTTATCATAATCAGAACTGGTTTCAACTCTTTAATATAATTTAGGAGATATTTTGTAAATTGTCCTATATTCTTAAAATTAACCTTTGCTCGTTGAAAAACCGGTTTCATATATCTTATTTAATTTCTTTCATAAGCTGTATAGTATATGTTGGACATATTGTAATTAACCTTTACTAATTGAAAATCCTTTTCCCATAACCATTATAATTAAATTTCACAAACTGGATAGTATGTGTTGGACATATTGTATATTGCTCTTGACTTATTTATTTTTTGATTTATCATTGGGGTTGTTCTATTGCTTTTATAAAAATTTATATCAAAAAAGAAGACAAGTGAATCGATGTTCAAATTAATCAGAGTTTAATTGCTATCTTGGCAACTCTTCCGCAAAGAATATTACAAACAAATTGGTTGAACCGAGTGCGAGATTAAAGAATTTAGTTTTTAATCTCTAATTCTTCTATGCCTAAAATTTTCTTTAGTGTTGGCGAAGCATCCGGCGATTTATACGCGAGTATTATTATTAAGGAACTTATCAAATTGAATATTGCTCCCACTGATATTTTTGCTCTTGGCGGTCCGATGATAAAAAAGACCGGTGTATCCAGTATTCACGACATAGAAAAATTACAAATTTTAGGATTTGTCGAAGGAATACGGTCTTATTTTACGATGCGAAAAACTCTGGCTCAAATTAAAAGGATTATGGCAGCCATAAAACCGGATATTTTTGTGCCAGTTGCATTTAGCGGGTTTAATCTGTCGCTAATAAAATTTGCGAAAAATATCGGTTCAAAAGTCATATATTTTGCTCCACCCCAAATTTGGGCTTGGGGAAAATTTAGAATTACGACCCTTCGAAAATACTGTGATAAGGTTATCTGCTTATTCCCTTTTGAACATAAATTCTATCAACAAGCAGGAATTAATGCTTACTATTGGGGCAACCCTCTAATTGAGTATGTAAAAAGCAATTTATCTAAAATAGAAATCTGCCAAGCATTATCACTTCAACCAGAAATTGATTGGCTAACATTTATGCCTGGTTCGCGACCATCAGAATTAAACCGACATCTACCATTAGTTTTAGAGATTATTCAACATTTGCAATACGATTATCCTCAAAAGTTTGAATATTTTATCTTAATCAATAAAGACAAATTTTCAAACTGTAAATTTATAAATATTAAAAATCCGCCCAATATCCATTGGAACACAAATTATAAATATGAGATAATGAGACATTCCCAACTTATTTTGCTTTGCAGTGGTACCGCAAGTATTGAAGCCACAATTCTTAAAGTGCCTTTTATCTCATTTTATCAATTATCAACCATATCTTATCTTTTAGCTAAGATATACTTAAAAACCAACTATTTTACCTTAACAAATATAATTGCTAACAAGAAAGTCGTGCAAGAATTTGCACAACCAAAATTAAACACACTATACGTTTCTATTAAGCATCATTTAGAGAATGATTCCCTTTTAAAACTGATTCGAGATGAATTAAAAATTGTCAAGCAACTGCTGTATTTGCCGCACTCCAGTTCTAATATTGCCCGAACCATAATAGACAACCATAGTCACAAAACCATATAATTAACCATTTTACATTCAATTGGTTAATGGTAAACCTGACACCTATAATACTAATTTCTTCCTGGCAAATCTAAGATTAAAAGAAACCCCTTGAAAATCAATATGGTCTCACGGATGAACTCTATGAATTCAAATACCCGAATTCTGTAACCATAATCACATGACCTTATAATTAAGTCTTTTACATTCAATTGGTTAATATCGCCACACCTACTTTAATACTAATTTCTTACTGGCAAATTCAAGAATTAAAGTAAACTCTTTGTATATTGTATTAATATAGTGATCTGGTCTCCCGAATGAACTATATTTAAAGTCAAGCACCCTGATTCTGTAATCATAATCGCAAGACCTTATAATTAATTCTTTTACACTCAATTGTTTGATTCCAAAACTACCACTCTTACAGGCAAATCTAAGATTTATAGAAATCCCTTGAAAATCAATATGATGGTCTCATTAATAAACCATTAAAGTCAAAAAAACAAAATTCTAAAATAGAAGTTATCTTGCATAATCATTGGGTTAATATTTAATAAACAACACATATGACGATTCTGGAGGTTAATTATAGGGGTTTTCATTGAAACCATTTAAATTTGAAAAA